>NZ_POUC01000624.1 GCF_002891435.1 Streptomyces cahuitamycinicus | reverse complement strand
GTGGCGGACCGCTTTCGGGGTGGCGGGGCCGAATCCGAACGCCTCATGGACTTCGGCCGTGTATGCGGGAGAGACGTGGGAAAGCAGAGAGGAACAGAACGTCGGATCAAGGCGAGAGAGGACGGGCCGGCGGCCCGCCCGGCAGGTGAACGCGGGCGCGGGCGACGTCGGCGGAGTCTTCGAGGTGGTGTGCGCGGCAGTGGTCGCGGCAACCCCGGACTCTTTCGAAATAGACCGGAACTGACTGAGATCTTGTGTCGTTGCAGGTAACGAGAGGGCCTATTCACCTGAACGGAGGTACGCCGCAGTAGAGGGTGACGACATCCGTCCGGGCGAGATATGTTCGGTTGAGAGGGAAAGCCGCAGGCCACACCTCTCGAATCCGATTGCCGTGCCGTGGGTTTTTCTTCTTCACTCGCGCCGGTGGAGTGGAGATCTCGCTCGCGGGGGAGGAGGTGGAAGTCACCGAGTCCGAGGTTCCGGGACTGACCGGAGCCTGGTGCAAAAGGGAGACGCTCCGCACCGAAGCGGAGCGATCCGGGAACGGAGTTCTGCGTGGACATCGTCGTCAAGGGCCGCAAGACCGAGGTGCCCGAGCGGTTCCGGAAGCACGTGGCCGAGAAGCTGAAGCTGGAGAAGATCCAGAAGCTCGATGGCAAGGTGATCAGCCTCGACGTCGAGGTGTCCAAGGAGCCCAACCCCCGGCAGGCCGACCGCTGTGACCGAGTGGAGATCACACTCCGCTCCCGCGGCCCGGTGATCCGGGCGGAGGCAGCGGCGAGCGATCCG
The DNA here is from genome assembly GCF_002891435.1 of Streptomyces cahuitamycinicus. GTDB lineage: Bacteria > Actinomycetota > Actinomycetes > Streptomycetales > Streptomycetaceae > Streptomyces > Streptomyces cahuitamycinicus. The sequence continues at coordinate 2,629 of NZ_POUC01000624.1, read as the reverse complement.
TACGCGGCGCTCGACCTGGCGGCGGAAAAGCTGGAAGCCCGGCTGCGCAGGCAGCACGACAAGCGGTACTCGCGCCGTGGTGCGCGCCGGATCCCGGCCGCCGAGGTCGCCGACCACGTCCCGGGCGTGGCGACACTCAACGGAAACGGCCTGGTGCCGGCTCCCGAGGAGGAGCCCGAGGCCGTACCCACGAAGAAGATCGGCTCGCTGGAAGTGCAGGGTGACGGCCCCATCGTCGTCCGCGAGAAGACCCACGTCGCAGCCCCCATGACCCTCGACCAGGCTCTCTACGAGATGGAGCTGGTCGGGCACGACTTCTACCTGTTCGTCGACTCCGAGACCAAGGAACCGAGTGTCGTCTACCGACGGCACGCCTACGACTACGGCGTGATCCACCTCAGCACGGACACGATGGTCACCCAGGCGCACGCCCCCGACGCGGGCGGTGCGCTCGGCGGCTGACCGTGCCGGACGACAGCGGAACAGGTGCCCCTGGAGCGTGCGTGCGCCCCCAGGGGCACCCCCGTGCGACCACTTCGCGCCCCGCTCCGGCACCCCGGTGCCGTCCGGGCATGAAATCATGGTGACCACGGCCCAACCGGTGGGTCGCTGCTCTGGGTTGGCGATGGCTCAGGACCTCAGGCCAAGCCTTCAGGGGGAGGAACGATGGCGGACAGCTTCGGACCGATGCGTGACGAGGATGCCGACGGCGTCGTCGGCATGGGCCCGGACTCGGGGACTCCACGCAAGGAACCGATCAGAGTCCTTGTGGTGGACGACCACGCCTTGTTCCGCCGGGGCCTGGAGATCGTGCTCGCGGCCGAGGAGGACATCCAGGTCATCGGGGAGGCGGGCGACGGCGCCGAGGCCGTCGAGAAGGCCGCCGACCTGCTGCCCGACATCGTCCTGATGGACGTGCGGATGCCCAAGCGGGGCGGTATCGAGGCGTGCACCTCCATCAAGGAGGTGGCACCCAGTGCGAAGATCATCATGCTGACGATCAGCGACGAGGAAGCCGACCTCTACGACGCCATCAAGGCGGGAGCGACCGGCTATCTCCTCAAGGAGATCTCCACGGACGAGGTGGCCACCGCCATTCGCGCGGTGGCCGACGGGCAGTCGCAGATCAGCCCGTCCATGGCGTCGAAACTCCTCACCGAGTTCAAGTCGATGATCCAGCGCACGGACGAACGCCGGCTGGTGCCCGCGCCGCGCCTGACCGACCGCGAGCTGGAAGTCCTCAAGCTCGTCGCGACGGGAATGAACAACCGTGACATCGCCAAGGAGTTGTTCATCTCCGAGAACACCGTGAAGAACCACGTCCGCAACATCCTGGAGAAGCTGCAACTGCACTCCAGGATGGAAGCGGTGGTGTACGCGATGCGGGAGAAGATCCTCGAGATCCGCTAGGACGCGGTCTCAGCCGAGAAGGCGGGCGAGTTCCTGCGCCAGGGGCTCGCGCAGCTCCGGTGCGTCGACGCGCTCCACGCGGGCGTCCGTGCAGTCCACCCAGGCCGCCGCCTCGGCAAGGGCCTGGGCGACGGCCGGGACGGCCTTCGGGCCGTCCAGGGTGACCTGCTTGGCCACCAGGGTGCGGCCCTCGCGGGCCGGGTCCACGCGGCCGACCAGACGGCCGCCGGCCAGGACCGGCATCGCGAAGTAGCCGTGGACACGCTTCTGTTTGGGGACGTAGGCCTCCAGGCGGTGCGTGAATCCGAAGATCCGCTCCGTGCGCGCCCGCTCCCAGATCAGGGAGTCGAAGGGCGACAGGAGCGTGGTGCGGTGGCGGCCGCGCGGGGGCGTCTGCAGAGCGGCGGGATCGGCCCAGGCCGGCTTGGCCCAGCCCTCGACCGAGACCGGGACCAGGCCCGATTCGGCGATCACCGCGTCGACCTGCTCGCCCTTGAGACGGTGGTAGTCGGCGATGTCCGCGCGAGTACCCACCCCGAGGGACCGGCCCGCCAGGCCGACCAGGCGGCGCAGGCACTCGGTGTCGTCCAGCTCGTCGTGCAGCAGATCACCGGGCACGGCGCGCTCGGCGAGGTCGTAGAGGCGCTTCCAGCCGCGGCGCTCCACGCAGACCACCTCGCCGTACATCAGGGCGCGTTCCACCGCGACCTTGGAGCCGGACCAGTCCCACCAGTCGTTCGTCTTCTTCGCGCCGCCCAACTCCGTCGCCGTCAGGGGGCCTTCGGAGCACAGCTGCTTGATGACCTGGTCGTACACGCCGTCGGGCAGGTCGTGGTTCCAGTGCGGGCGGTTGCGGTAGGAGCGGCGGCGGAAGGCGAAGTGGGGCCACTCCTCGATGGGGAGGATGCAGGCGGCGTGGGACCAGTACTCGAAGGAGTGCGTGTCCTGCCAGTAGGCGTCCTCGACTGCTCTGCGGCCGACCGCGCCCAGCCGGGCGTACGGGACGAGTTCATGGGAGCGGGCCAGGACCGAGATGGTGTCGAGCTGTATCGCGCCCAGGTGGCGGAGGACGCCACGGACACCGGAGCGGCGGTCGAAGGGCGACAGGAGCGTGGTGCGGTGGCGGCCGCGCGGGGGCGTCTGCAGAGCGGCGGGATCGGCCCAGGCCGGCTTGGCCCAGCCCTCGACCGAGACCGGGACCAGGCCCGATTCGGCGATC
>NZ_POUC01000623.1 GCF_002891435.1 Streptomyces cahuitamycinicus | reverse complement strand
TCCTTGGGCTTGGTGGGGGCGTCCGGCGGGGACGGGGCGTCGGACTCGCCCGGCTTGTTCTTCTTCCTGCGCAGGCCGTTGAGCATGTCGCCGAGTCGTTCGGCCACCTTGCCCATGAAGCGGCTGACGCCCTCGATGAGGAACTCGTAGATGAGTTCCAGCAGCGCCACGACGCCCGCGGCGACCGCCTTCGCGAAGGGCAGGGCGCCGTTGCCGCTCTTGACCGACTTCAGGAAGTCCATGAACAGGCCGAAGGCGGCGAGGATCTCGCTGAGGGCGCCCCAGGCGATCTGGAGGGCGTCGATGATGGCCGCGACCCAGCCGGCGCCGGGTATGAGCTTGGCGACGACCTTTTCCACGACCAGCACGCCGATGATGACCGGCAGTTGAGGCACTGCCTCGTCCCAGGCCATCTGTGCCATCTGCTCGACGGTGACCCCGCCGGAGATCAGCTCCTGGAAGTCCTCCATCGGAATGCCGATGATCTCCTGGACCTTCTGGTCGAACCAGGCCTTGACGGCAGCCTTTGTCTCCTCGAAGAGGTGCTCCTTGGCACCCGTCTCCGCGGCGGCACCGGCCTTGCTGATCCAGTCGCCCGGGTCGGAGACGATGTCGTTGAAGATGGCCGCCCACTCGCCGAGCGCGGCCACCGCGGCGGCACCGAACTCCAGCGCGCCGACCGTGACCGTCTCCGCGATGTCGACCGCTGCCAGCAGGCCGCCTTCCAGTAGGTCGAGGCCTGCCTGGAGCGCGCCGCACAGATCGTCGAGGAGCTTTCCGGCGACTTCCTTGAGCGCGTCGGCGAACTCGTTGACCTTCTGCACGGCCCAGTCGCGCGCGCCGTCGATGGTGTCGCGCCACTTGTCGCGCATCGCCGGGTAGTCGGCGAGAAGCTCGTCGCCGAGGGCGATCAGCACGTCCGCGAAGGTGTTGATCTGGTCGATGACCCAGTTGCGGGCGTCGTCGATGAGCTTGAAGACCTGCTGCTTGAACTGGTCGATGAGGTCGGTGACGATCTCGCGGGCCTTCTCGAAGACGGCCTTGACGGCGTTCTTGAGCTCCTCGAAGAACTCCTTCAGCTTCTCGATGGCCTCTTCGAGCCAGTTGTCGGCGTCGTCCTTGCCGTCCGCCTGCTTCTTCTCCGCCTCCATCTCGGCGTTGGTCTGCTCGTCGTCGATCTTCTTGTTGTCGTCCTCGGTCCGCTTGTCGACGTCCTTGTCGGTGTCCTCCTCCTTCTTCTTGATGTCGTCGCGGACCTTGTCGTACTTCTTGCCCTTCTTGTCGTCGATCTCCGAGACCTTGTCGTCCTGCTCCTTGCGCCACTGGTCCCGTGAGCCGGCGATGTCGGAACGGCCCTTGTCGCGGGCGTCGGACTGCTTCTTGCCGCTGGCGGAGACCTCCTTCTGGAGGTCCTGGTCATGCTGCTTGCGGTCGTCCGTAGCTTTCTTGTCCTTGGCCTGGCGCTCCTGGCCCATCTTGTCCCGGCCCTGGGAGAAGCCCGCCTGGATCTGCGGACCCCGGTCGTGCTCGGCCACGGCGGAGGCGGACTCGATCGGCACTCCGCCGCCGGACACCGACCGCGCGCCGCCGCCCTTCGCGGTCTTCTTCCCCCCGGAGACCTTGCCGGTCAGGGTCTCCTTGGGCACGTCGGGATAGATCTGGTCCTCGCCCATCGGGCGGGCCGCGTCGTCACGTCCCGACCGGTGCAGTTCGTTCTTCCGCTCGTCGAGCTTCCGGCCCTGCTCGTCGGTGCGTTGCGGGTCCGAGTCGTTCTCCAGCGGAAGCCTCGGGGCGTCGCCCACCCGGGCGTTCTGCAGCCCCTCGTCCTTGGTCGGCAGCCCCAGGATGGAGTCGATCAGGTCGTCGAGCGGAAGGACCTCTTTCAGGAGCTTGCCGAACAGCTGGGCGCCGATGGTGACGGCGATGTCCCACCAGCTCGGCTCCGGCACGTCAGCGCCCGGGACTTCGCCTTCCGGTTTCTGTTCGCCGCCGATCTCGGGTGTCTTGCCCTGGGCCGCGTCCGTACGGGCGACCTTGGCGTTCGTGTAGGTGCCCGGGGCCGCCGCCTGCGGGCCACCGGGGACGGTGCGCGGGGAGCCGGAGGGCCGCTGCATCTTCGGCGGCGCCTTGCGCAGGGTGGTGCGCTCCTTGTCGACCGAGCGGCCGACCGCGCTGCCGACGCCCTTGAGCGTTTCCAGGGCCTGGTGCGGCTTGAGCCCCGCGGCCGTCGACAGGCCGGACTCGGGGGTGGCGTTGGAGACGTCCGGGGCCGGAGCCTCCTTCTTGGCCTTGGCCTTCGATCCGCCGGATGCGGCGGTGCGGCCGCCGGAGCGGACGGGTGCGGGCGCCGGGGACTTGCGGCCGCCGCCTCCGCCGCCCCGGCGTGAGGCGGTCTTCGCGGCCTTTCGTGCCGCCTGGCGCTTGCTGCCCGCCGGACGGGAGCGCGAGCCCGTGGAACCGCCCGATGCTCCGCCGGATCCCGGGGACTCGGCGGCTTTGGCCGTTTTGGTCTTCGCTTCGGGGCCTGCGGCCATGGGCGAAGGTCCGTTGCCCGGTGCCAGTTTGGGCGCGCTCGCGGGTCCCGGGGTGGAGACCTTGTCCGGGCCGCTCTCCGGGGCGGGAGTGGTGGCCGGGCCCTTGCCTTCGGTGGCTTCCTGGTCGCCGCCGGGTGACGTTTCGGGTGCGGGAGCCGTCGCCCCCTGGTCCCCGGCGGTCTCACCCCGGCCGTTCGCCGAGCCGGCCTCGGGCTTGTCGGCCTGCTGGTCCTTGCCCTTCTCGCCCCCGGGGTCGGCCTCCTTGCCGCCGCTGCGGTCGGGAGCTCCCGCTTCCGGCTTCTTGGCGCTCTGAGTCTGGCTCTCGCCGCCGCCCTTCTCCGTGCCGGCGCTCGACGGCGAACCCGCACCCTGCGCACGGGCGTCCTCACCCGCCTTGGCCAACTGGTCCGGCGCGGCGGTCTCCCCGGGCCCCACGGGCGCCCCGCCCGCAGCGGCGTCCGAGGCCCTGGCCTCCTCGTCGCGCCGCGCGGCCTCGGCGTCCTCCTTGCGTTCGTCCGACTGCGCCCGGTCCGGGTCCGTCCCGGTGGCGTCCGCCGTCGAGGCCGCACCGGGAGACGCCGTACCGAGGCCACCGCCGATTGCGGACGGATCAGTCTGCTGCCCGTCGGCCGTGCCGCTCAGGAGAACCTCGAAGGACTCGCTGCCGCTCCCTTCCTCCTCCTCGGAGCGTGCCGCTGCGTCCCGGGGTGTGTCGGGCGTGGCCTCCTGCGATGCCGTGTCCGGCACCGCGGCGCCGGAGGCGGAGGACAGGCTGGGCAGAGGGGCCGTACCCTTACGCCGCTCCTCGACGAGGTTCGGGTTCTTCGCCGCGTCCGTGTAGCCGACGAGGTCGACATCGGGCACGGGCTGCGCGCCGGCCGCCCCCGCCGTGGCCTCCCCCGCCT
>NZ_POUC01000622.1 GCF_002891435.1 Streptomyces cahuitamycinicus | reverse complement strand
TCACCCCGCCGTCCTGCCCGGGCACGGACTCCCCCAGCTCCGGGTGCCAGCGGTGGGGCACCTCGACGCCGGGCTCGACGAGGTCGAGGCCGTCGAAGAAGCGGGTGAACTCCTCGCGGGAGCGCAGGGCCAGGGTGACGCCTGCGGCGCGCAGCTTCTCGGTGGCCGCCTTCGACTCCTCCGGGGTGAAGTCGGCGGTCGCGTGGGTCATCACCAGGTAGCTGCCGGAGGGCAGTTCGGCGAGCAGTTGCCGGACCAGGTCGTGGGCGCCGTCCTCGTCGGAGACGAAGTGCAGCAGAGCGACGAGCGACAGCGCGACGGGCCGGGTGAGGTCCAGGACCTTCCGCGCGCCCTCCAGGATGGCGTCCGGGTCGCGCACATCGGCCTGGAGGTATTCGGTCGCGCCCTCGTCCGTGCCGCGCAGCAGGGCCGCCGCGTGGGCGAGGACGATGGGGTCGTTGTCGCAGTAGACGACCCGGGCGCCGGGCGCGGTCTCCTGGGCGATCTGGTGGAGGTTGGGCTCGGTGGGGATGCCGGTGCCGATGTCCAGGAACTGCCGTACGCCGCTGCCGGCCAGCCAGCGCGTGGCCCGGTGCATGAACGCGCGGTTGACCCGGGCCATCACCGGCACCCGCGGGTCGAGGGTGAGCATCTGCCGGCCCATCTCCTCGTCGACCGGGTAGTTGTCCTTGCCTCCGAGGTACCAGTCGTACATCCGCGCGGGATGGGGTCTGGTCGTGTCGATCTGGACGGCCGACGTGGGGTCCTGCCCGGTCATGAGGCACTCCATAAGGCACAGAGGGTGGTCAATTCAGCACCAGCGATGAATGGCAGCGTAGGAAGTCGAGCGGCAGCAAGGGCAATCACGTCAGGACAGCAGGAAGTCCGCCTTCCCCGACTTCGCCCCCTCGATGAAGGCCGTCATCTCGTCGGTGGTGTAGATCAGCGCCGGGCCGTCGGGGTCGGTGGACTGACGGACGGCGATCCGGCCGTCGGCGAGTTTCATCGCCTCCAGGCAGTTGCCTCCGTTTCCGCCGCTCCACGGCTTGTGCCAGCCCTCGCTGCCCAAGTCACGCGCGGGCATGCCGTTGTAGACGTGTTTGCGCGGCTTGATGCGATCCATTCACAGCTCCTTGCGGAGATCCCGGAGGATCTCCTTCGTGCGATGTGCCGTAGCGGCCTGCGCCGCCATGCGGTCCATGACCTCCAGGTGGGTCGCCACCTCGGTGCGCGCGTCGAGATAGACCGCGCCGGTCAGGTACTCGCTGTAGACCATGTCCGGCAGTTCGGGCATGGCGAATCGGAACAGCACGAACGGCCCGTAGGTCCCCGGGTGCGGCCCGCTGGCGAACGGGGCGATCTGCAGCGTCACGTTGGGCAGCTTCGTGGCGTCGAGCAGCTTGTCGATCTGGGCGCGCATCACCTCCGGGCCGCCGGCCGGGCGACGCAGCACGGTCTCGTCCATCACGACCCACAGCCGGGGCGCGTCCTCGCGGGTGAGCAGGTCCTGGCGCTGCATGCGCAGGGCGACATGGCGCTCGATGTCCTCGGGCCGGGTCTGGCCGATGGCGCCCGACCGGAGCACCCCGCGCGCGTAGTCCTCGGTCTGCAGCAGCCCGGGGACGAAGTGGGGCTCGTAACTGCGGATGACGCTTGCCGCGCCCTCCAGGCTCACGTACATCGAGAACCAGCCGGGCAGGATGTCGTGGAAACGCTGCCACCAGCCGGGCCGGTTGGCTTCCTCGGCCAGCTGGACGAAGGCCTCTGCCTCCTCGTCGGAGATTCCGTAGGCCTTGAGGAGCAGTTGCAGATAGGGGATTTTCAGCGCGACCTCGGCCATCTCCATACGGCGGACCGTGGCGGGGGCGACGCGGAGGATGCGCGCGGCCTCCTCGCGCTTCATGCCCGCGCGTTCCCGCAGGTCCAACAGGCGTCGGCCGAGCACGACCTGACCGACCGTCGGTGCGGACCGCGGTTCACTCACGCTCCACCTCCACGAAGAATTCTGACGAGCCGGCCACGAAGGAACGCTGACAGCCCGGCGGCGCCATTCGAGGATCCATTCGAAGAATCGATCCGAACAAACGTTTCGAACGAATCTTCGACGATCTCAACTGGCGCCGCGCCGGGTGCTGTTGCGAGCAGTGTGCCACGGCCTTCCAAACCGTCACCCAGCACTCTGCAATTTTCAGAGTGACACTTGCCAAGTGTTCACGGCGGGGCGATAGTGGCAAGCGTGATTCCGTCCGCCGCGCCCTTAGGAACAGACGCCGCCGCAGGCCCTCCCAGGCTCGGCGCCGCCATGGAAGAGGCCTCCCTCGGGGCCGCTGCCGGGCGCCGGTTCCGTTTCGAGCTGGCCGCACATGCGGGTTCTCCCGCCCAGGCCAGACGCCTGACGCGAGCCCGGCTGACCGGCTGGTCGGTGTGCGAGGACACGTGCGACAGCGCGGCCCTGGTGGTTTCCGAGCTGGTCACCAACGCCATCGTGCACACGGCGAGCACCCACATAGTGTGCGAGCTGCACGACGGTGACGACCTGGTACGGATAGCCGTGCACGACGAGGGCTGCGCCCCTGGCCAGCCGCACGCCGCGGGCCGGACCCGGCCCGAGGAGGAGCACGGGAGGGGACTGCTTCTCGTCGACGCCCTCTGCCATTCCTGGGGTGCCCACGAGAACGGCCCCGGACTGCTGGTCTGGGCGGAGCTGCCCCGCACGGCGGACACCTCGCACGAGCCGGACGGACCTCGAGGCGACCTGGGCTGGGGCGCCCGACCCAAGCGCGGCCCGTCCGACGACCCGGACGACGAGGACGGGACCCACCGGGCACGGCACACCAGGGGCGTCCCTGGGGTTCCCTCGCAGGAGCGCCGCCGAGAGCGGGGGCACGCGTGAGTCCCGCGCGGCGAGGCATGATGCTGAACCTGGACACGCTGGTACGCGTCCGGCGCGGGCTGCGGACGTCCGGCCCGGCCCTGCGGCTGCCCGTGCCCGACGGCATGACCGCCCCGCTCGGCTGCGACGCGGTCGCGGTGCCCGCCTACGTCGGCCCGCTGATCATGCCCCGGCTGCCCCGCGTGGGCTGCGTCTACGCGGACGAGACGCACTGGTGGTGGCTGGTGCCGTCCGACTCCGACCACGCCCTGGAGTGGCCCGCCCCGGCGCGGTACGCCACCGGCGCGGCCGTCCCGGACCTGGTGGAGGTCCCCGACCTGATCCACCGCCCGGACGGCACCCTTCCGTACACGCCGCCGATCCCCCTCTACCTGGCGCTGTGCCGCGCGACGGGGACGGCCCCGTCCTGGTCGCGTCCGGTCAGCGCGTAGACGCGCCCTGACTGATCCCGGCCCGGCTCCGGCCCCGGACGCGGTTCCGGCCCCGGCGAACGACCCGGCCCCGTACAGCCGGCCCGCACACCGCCAGCCGCACCACCGCGGCATCCCCGCACCAC
>NZ_POUC01000621.1 GCF_002891435.1 Streptomyces cahuitamycinicus | reverse complement strand
GGCCGGGACCGTCACCGTGGTGGGTTGAGATGGTGGGGGCTGCGGGCCGCCATGGGCTGGTCGCGCAGCTCCCCGCGCCCCTGGGCTGCGTCGACCCATCGCACAATGGAGGGGTGAAGGACGCCATTCCCGTGACCCGGGCCACCGATCACGGTACCGCCAAGCTGATGCCCGACGTCGATCGGGAGAGGGCTTGGCTGCTCACCGTGGACGGGGCGCCGCAGTCCTACGTCGATCTCGACGAGCCCGCGCATCTGGAGTTCGAGTACGCGCGGCGGCTCGGGCACGTGCTGGATGTCGTGGCCGAGCCGGGGCGGGCGCTGGACGTGGCGCATCTCGGAGGCGGGGCGCTCACCCTGCCCCGGTACGTGGCCGTGACCCGGCCGGGCTCGCGGCAGGACGTCGTCGAGGCCGACCGGGGGCTGCTGGAGCTGGTGTCCGGGCACCTGCCGTTGCCGGACGGCGCGGACATCGCCCTGCACGCGGCGGACGCACGGGTCTGGCTGGAGAACGCTCCCGCTGCCTCGGCGGACGTTCTCGTCGCGGACGTCTTCAGCGGGTCGCGGGTGCCGGCACACCTCACCTCCGTCGCCTACGTCCGTGAGACCGCGCGGGTGCTGGGGCCACACGGGGTCTATCTCGCCAACCTCCCCGACGCCGCGCCCTTCGCCTTCCTGCGGTCGCAACTCGCCACCCTGGCCACCGCCTTCGAGGAGCTCGTGCTGATCGCCGAGCCGGGGGTGCTGCGGGGACGGCGGTTCGGGAACGCCGTGCTCGTCGCTGGGCATCAGCCGGTCGACGTCGCAGCCCTGGCCCGGCTCACCGCCGCTGACGCCTTCCCGGCCCGGGTCGAACACGGCGCCGGGCTGCGGGAGTTCATCGGCGATGCGCGTCCGGTGGAGGACGCGGATGCCGTGCCGTCACCCGCGCCCCCGGACGGGGCGTTCGGCATCGGCTGACACCCGCTCGGCGTCGCGCCGGCCACCGGCGTGGTCCGGTGGGCGGTCCGGCTGCACTCCTCGGTGCCACGCTGCCCCTCATGGGTGCCGGCTCCGCCTCGGCGGCCGCCTTCAAGTGCCGGCCGACGTCCCACGACTACGTGGTCGCCAAGGAGAAGGTCCCGGTCCACGCCCGCTTCTCGGCGAACGCCAGGGTGGTCGACTACGTCTACAAGAACAACAAGGTGCACGCCTACTGGGACTGCACCAACTCCTCCGGCAACCCCTGGGTCTGCATCGGCAGCTGCCGTGTGGACGACGAGTCCATCTCGGGGCGCTGGGTCTACCGCGGGCACCTGAAGGGCTGACCCCCCTCGCGATGCTTGGGTGAACCGGGCCCGCCCCCTCGCAGGGGGCTTGCCCGGTCCGTTTCCGGGTCAGCCGCCGGTCGGCTCGCCGTGCAGCCGGACCGTGCTGAGGATCTTCATGACGGTCTTCTCGGGCACCTCGCCCTTGACGCCCTTGGCACCGAAGAAGCTCCACGCGACGAAGTCGCCGGCGGAGTTCTTGAAGCCGAACGTGACCGCCTTGCCGTCGCTCGCGCACTTGCCCTTGTCGGGTGTGTCCTCCGAGTGCGCCCAGGCGACGCTGCCCTTCACACCCGAGGCGGTGGTGTAGGGCTTGGCCTTGTCGTCGGCCTTGACGCTCTTCTTGTCCGGCTGCGTGTAGCCGCCGTACACCCAGAAGGCCACCTGGTTGACCGCGACCTCGTCGGTGTCCTTGGCGCCGTCGGCGCCCTTGGTGCCCGCCCCGGCCAGCGACTCGGTCTCGGTCCTGCCGTCCTTGTCGTCGTCGCTCGTGCACCACTCGGACTTGTAGAACGCCGGCGCCGACATGGTGATCAGCGGCTTGCCGTCGTCGGACTTCTCGTCCTCGAAGAAGACGTACGAGGTCGGGGATGCCACCTCCCAGTCCGCCGGGACGTCGAAGGCCGTGCCCCACTTGGGGTTGATGACCACCTTCCAGCCCTTGACCGTGGGCTGCGCCGCCTCGCCGCCGCGGGGGTTGTCGCCGGTGGCGGTGGCGCCCGGCTCCTCGGCCGGCGGGCTCGACGCGGCCTTGTCCTTCTTGCCGTTCTTGCCGCCGTCCGCCGTGTCGTCCTTGTCGCCGCCCAGTACCAGGAAGCCGGTGACACCCGCCGCGACGACCACCGCCGTGGCGGCGATGATCGCGACCAGCTTCGTCCGGTTGCCGCCGCCACCGCCCTGCGGGGGCTGCGGAGCGCCGGCCGGCGCGGGGGTGTCCCACTGCGGCTGCTGCCCATAAGGGTTGGGCTGCTGCTGGTACCCCGGCTGCTGGTAGGGATTCGGCTGCTGGTACCCCGGCTGCTGGTACGGGTTGTTCGCCTGCGGGTTCTGCTCGCCCCCGGGCGGCTGCTGTCCTGGCCACATGAGCAGTCACCCTAGCCGCGCTCCGGACACGATTCGGTCACTGCCCGTGGACGGAGACGTAGCAACCCGGGGAGCGGGCGGTGAGGATGTCGTGCGGACGGGTGCGGCGGTCGTCACATGGCCTGGTCAGTCCTCTCTACTCGTGAGTAACATGCGGCCATGAGCGCAGACCAGATGTCCATCGGCGAGATGCTCGCCGCCACGGTGCCCATGGCCCGGACCCTGAATCTCGAGTTCCTCGAGACCTCGCCGGAGCGGGCGGTGGTGTCGCTGCCGGACCAGGCGGGGTACCACAACCACGTGGGCGGCCCGCACGCCGGTGCGATGTTCACGCTCGGTGAGTCCGCGAGCGGGGCGATCGTGCTGGCCGCGTTCGGGGACCAGCTCTCGCGCGCCGTGCCGCTCGCCGTCAGCGCCGAGATCTCCTACAAGAAGCTGGCGATGGGTGCCGTCACCGCCACGGCAACTCTCGGCCGCCCGGCCGCCGAGGTCGTCGCCCAGCTGGACGCCGGTGAGCGCCCCGAGTTCCCGGTGGCCGTCGCCTTGCAGCGGTCCGATGGTGCCGTGACCGGCGAGATGACCGTGGTGTGGACCCTGCGGCCCAACGGCTGACCACGCTGTCGCGGTGCGGGGCCCCGGCCGGGTGTCGGGGCTTTCGCATGTCAGGCCACCATGCCCCGGTGCCCGGGGCGCACCGCCCGGCTCCCCCGGGGCCGGATGAGGGCGCGCTGCGGAGTTGGAGATTTCGTGTGCCAATCGCCTTTGCGTGCACACAACTTGGGACCATCGGCGCCCATTTTTTCGAAAGCCGGTGCGGATACCGTTGGTAACCTTTCTGGAATTCCCGCGTTTTGAACTTGGGTCATCGAACTCCTTGTTACCAGTGAGTCGTATGTGCGAAAGTGAGCCACCTCACAGCAAGTGAGCCACCTCACAGCCGAGTCCGCAGCTGACGCGGCATAGGTATGCACCAATCACGCACCTGCTTTCCGACGGACGCGCAATTCGCCTGCCGTTCTGCGGCTGGAAGGAAATGGTTCCGTGCAATCCCCCAACCCCCCACGCC
>NZ_POUC01000620.1 GCF_002891435.1 Streptomyces cahuitamycinicus | reverse complement strand
CGGCCGCACGGCGCTCGCATCCCCGCCCCGCCGCGGGTCGTCGCCGTACGGTGCTCACCGCCGGGGCGGCCACCCTCGCCACCGCCGGCACCGTCGTCGGCATCCTGCTGGCGACGTCATCGGGTTCACCGGAAGGCGACGACACTCCCCGCGCCGGATCCTCCGCGTCGGCACCGGCCACCACCGGCGGCGCCACCCCCTCGCCCACCGTCGGGGGGACCACCAGGCCGCAGACCCTGCCGCCCGGCACACACCGGGAGGCAGGCGGGTTCGCCTGGGCGACGCCGGACGGCTGGCGTAGGGACGTGAAGACGGGCGCGGAGGTGCACTACACCTCCCCGGACGGCGCCCAGGAACTGGTCGGCAAGTCCTCCCTGGCCCGAGGCGACCTGCTGGAGACCTGGCAGACCTCGGAGCGCAACGCCCACCAGGGCCAGGACTACCGCAAGATCCGCCTGGAGGAGACCACGTTCCGCGGCCACCCGGCGGTGGTCTGGGAGTACACGTTCACACTCAAGGGCGTCCACTGGCACGCCCGTCTGCTCGGCTTCAACGTGACCGGCAAGTCGTACCAGGTCAACACGTGGTACGACGCCGGGATCGAGCAGGAGGCACTCGCCACCTACGAGAAGGTCAGGGACAGTTTCACGGTGCTGTAGGCGGCCGTGGCAAACGAGAAGGGCCTGCGGCGCGTGCGGCAGCACGCACCACAGGCCCCCGTTCACGACGAACGGCGGGGCGGCGGCCGGCGGATCAGCCGGCCGACACCTCGCTGCGCTCCTCACCTTGAGCCTGCGGGGCGTCGGCGGCCGGCTGCCCCCCACGCACTCCCTTCTTCACGAAGGCGATGACGAGCACCACCGCGGCGACGAGCAGCGACAGCAGGATGGTCTGGCGCCCGTCGTGCTCGGTGTCGGTGAGCATGTAGCCGAGGATGAACACGATCAGGGCGGCGGTCGCCCAGGTCAGATACGGGTACAGCCACATCTTCACCACGAGCTTCTCGGGCGCCTCGGCCTTGATTATCTTCCGCATGCGCAGCTGGGAGAAGCAGATCACCAGCCACACGAACAGGGCGACCGCACCACTGGAGTTCACCAGGAACAGGAAGACGGAGTCCGGGAACTTGTAGTTGAAGAACACCGCTACGAAGCCGAAGGCGACGGAGGCGAGGATCGCCGTGCGCGGTACGCCGTTGGACGTCGTGCGGGAGAAGGCCTTCGGCGCGTCACCGCGCTGGCCGAGGGAGTAGGCCATGCGGGAGGCGGTGTAGAGGCCGGAGTTCAGACAGGACAGCACCGAGGTCAGCACGATGAAGTTCATGATCTGACCGGCGTGTGCGATGCCGAGGGAGTCGAGCGCGGCGACGTAGGAGCCGTCCTTGGTGATGGACTTGCTGTCCCACGGCAGCAGGCACACGACGACGGCGATCGAGCCGAGGTAGAAGACGGCGACACGCCAGATGATGCTGTTGGTGGCCTTGGTGACGGCCTGCCGCGGGTTCTCGGACTCACCGGCGGCCAGGGTGGCGATCTCGCTGCCCATGAAGGAGAAGACGACGAGCAGCACACCGGTGAGGATGGCGCCGGCCCCGTGGGGCAGGAAGCCGCCGTGCTCGGTGAGGTTGCTCAGCCCGGCCTGCTCACTGTCCACACCGGGCAGCAGCCCGAAGACCGCCAGTCCGCCGATGACGATGAACGCGGCGATGGCGACGACCTTGATGCCCGCGAACCAGAACTCGAACTCGCCGTAGGAGCCGACGGAGACGAGGTTGGTGGCGGTCAGCACCAGCATCACGATCAGGGCCCAGCCCCACTGGGGCACCGCCGGTATCCACCCCTCCAGGATCACGGCCCCGGCGGTCGCTTCGACCGCCAGCACGACGACCCAGAAGAACCAGTACAGCCACCCGATGGAGAAACCGGCCCAGGACCCGAGGGCCCGGTCGGCGTGCGCCGAGAAGGAACCCGAGGTCGGGTTGGCGGCCGACATCTCACCGAGCATCCGCATCACCAGCACCACGAGCGTGCCGACGAGCGCGTACGACAGGAGGATGCCGGGCCCGGCGGTGGCGATACCGGAGCTGGACCCCACGAAGAGTCCGGCGCCGATGACACCGCCGATGGCGATCATCGAAAGATGCCGGTCCTTGAGCCCGGCCTGCAGGCCGGAGCCCTCGGCTCCGGGTGCTCCGGGATCTCCGGGGTCGTTTCCGGTCGTGTTGAGAGTCGGCTGCGAGGTCATGGAACGGATTTCCTTTGCGCCGGGGAGCTGTACTTCCGTACGGAACGCACGAGCCGCACGAACGGGGTGTTTCGCGGCATGGCGGTGTACGGGGGCTCGCACGAGCGATGTACGAGCCGGTCCAGTGAATCTGAGGTGAACCGTCAGAAGAACCTTTGAATCCAGATTGTTACTTGAGGTTTTCCTGAGGTTCAGTTATGTGGCTCACAGTCGCCTCGAGTTTTCATGAGCGCCACCCCGCGCGCCTTCCCGGAAACACCCGTGTCACACTCGTCCCATGCGCGTGTACCTCGGCTCGGACCATGCGGGCTACGAACTCAAGAACCACCTCGTCGAGTGGCTGAAGGAGGCGGGTCACGACCCCGTCGACTGCGGCCCGCACATCTACGACGCCCAGGACGACTACCCGCCCTTCTGCCTCCGCGCAGCGGAGCGCACGGCCGCGGACCCCGAGGCCCTCGGCGTCGTCATCGGCGGCTCGGGCAACGGCGAGCAGATCGCCGCGAACAAGGTCAAGGGCGTTCGCGCGGCCCTCGCCTGGAGCGAGGAGACGGCGTCCCTGGGCCGCCAGCACAACAACGCGAATGTCGTCGCGGTGGGCGCGCGCATGCACTCGCAGGACGAGGCGACGAAGTTCGTGGAGACGTTCCTCGGTACGCCGTTCTCCGGTGACGAACGTCACATCCGCCGGATCGACATGCTGTCCGCCTACGAGACGACCGGCGACCTGCCTCCGATCCCCCCGCACCATCCGCAGCAGTAACCCACCGGGGGTGGGCGCGTAGGCCGGTTTCCGGAACCTGCCCGGGGCAGGAGCCCCGCTGCAGGAAGGGCAGACTGTCGCCCAGGTGGGAGCGGGTGCTGCGTGCGCCCTGCGGGAGCCGGACTCCCGTCTCTGCCAGAACCGGAGCACGGCCCGCTCCGAGCGGGAGCTGTGCCCTGCTCGGGCCGGAGCGTTGCCCGCCCCAGTGGGAGCGCCGCGTTGTCAGGGCCGGGGCACGGCCCGCCCGGAGTGGGCGCGTTGCGTTGCCAGGGCCGGAGCACGGTCCAACCCGAGTGGGCGCGTTGCGTTGTAAGGGCCGGAGCACGGTCCAACCCGAGTGGGCGCGTTGCGTTGTAAGGGCCGGGGCGCTGCCCAACCCGAGTGGGCGCGCCGCCCTGTCAGGGGGAGCACTGCCGGGAGGTAGGAGCGAAACCCTGCGGCGTCGGCAGCGAAACCC
>NZ_POUC01000061.1 GCF_002891435.1 Streptomyces cahuitamycinicus | reverse complement strand
GGGCGGCGCTCGCGGCCGTCGGGGTGGTGAAACCGGTCAGCAGGGCGAGGCCGAGGACGCCGAGGCGAACGCGTATGAGGTTCAAGGGTGTTCGGGCCTTCCGTCGCGGTGAGGGGGTCGGTGCCGGACGGACCGCAGTATCGCGTGACGGGTGTGGTCCACGCCATGGGTGGGGCTCAGGGGCTCTTGCCGCGCCGCGCTTTCGAGATCTGGGACAAAGCGACCGGCTCGTGGTCGTTTGTGAAGGGTTCGTACGAGATCCTCTTCGGACGCTCGATCAGGGACCGCAGGATCACCGCCACGATTAACGTCTGATCCGGGACGGTTTCCCCACCCAGCGGCCCCGGTCCGGGACCTGACCTCCGGACCGGGGCATCAGGTTTGTCACGGGCCCCCTCAGCGGGTGCCGAACCCGTACACCGTCTCCGAGCGGAACACACCGCCCGGCCGCAGCACCGTCGTCGGGAACTCCGGCCGGTTCGGCGAGTCGGGGAAGTGCTGGGTCTCCAGCGCGATGCCGTCGCCGGGCGCGAAGGGCCCGGCCAGATGGTCGGCGGTGTACAGCTGGAGGCCCGGCTCGGTGGTCGCCACCGTCAGCACCCGCCCGGACGCCGGGTCGTGCAACTCGGCGACCTCCACGGGAGTGTCCGTCACACCCTTGTCGAGCACGAAGTTGTGGTCGTAGCCGGAGCCGGTCTTGCGGGATTCGCCGAAGTCGAAGCGCGTTCCGGTGACCTCCTGCGGAGCACCGGGGGCAGGAATCAGGTCCGCGTCGACCGGCGTGTACCGGGAGGCGGCCAGCCGCAGCTCATGGCCGCCCGCGTCACCGGAACCGGCCAGGTTGAAGTAGCTGTGGTTGGTCAGGTTCACCACGGTCGGCGCGTCCGTCACCGCCTCGTAGGCGATCCGCAGCGCACCGCTCTCGTCGAGTGTGTACGTCGCCGAGACCTCCAGCCGTCCCGGGAAGCCCTCCTCGCCGTGCGGGCTGATCCGCGTGAGCCGCACCCCATGCTCGACGGGCTCCGCGTCCCACACGCGCTTGTCGAAGCCGCGAGCCCCACCGTGCAGCGAGTTCGGCCCGTTGTTCGGTTCCAGCGCGTACGTCCGCCCGTCCAGGGCGAACCGGCCGCCGGCGATCCGGTTGGCGTACCGCCCGACCAGGGCGCCGAGGTACGGCTCCGGGTGGGCGAGGTACCCCTGGATGTCCGGGAATCCCAGCACCACGTCCCCGGCCCGGCCCTCCCGGTCCGGCACCTCCACGGACTGCACGATCCCGCCGTACGACAGGACGCGCACCCGCACACCGGCCCGCTCCAGGGTCCAGCGGTGTACGGGGGTCCCGTCGGAAAGTGTTCCGAAGAGTTCGTTCATGTGCGGAACTCTAGGTCAGCGTCCGGGTCAGGGCCTCTTCGCGGTGACGGTGCGGTACGCGATCTCGGCCAGCCGGGCCTGTCCGTTCACACTGGGGTGGAAGTAGTCCCAGCGGCTCAACTGGGCGGTGCCGAAGCGATAGTCGTACACCGCGCCCCCGTCATAGCGGCACCGCTTGTCCTCGGCGCAGACCTCCCCCAGGACCTTGTTGTAGTCCTCCACCCGCTTCTGCACCGTGTCCCGGCGCAGGGTGGCCGCCGAGTCCAGGGCGTCCGGGTCGCCCAGCATCGACGGGCAGATGCCCATCTTCCACACCTGCTTGCCCATCGGGCTGGTACGGCCCTGCGACCACAGTCGCTTCAGGTTCGGCACGCTCGCCACGAACACCTGCGCCTTGGGCAGCGCCTTGCGCAGGGAGCGCAGAGAGTCCTCGAAGTCGGCACGGAAGGCCGAGACCGGAGTCATCGCCGCGGGCGTCGACCGGCAGGCGTCGTTCGCCCCGACCATCACCGTCACCAACTGCGGTTTCCGCCCCACCGCCCGGGCCATCTGCCCGGGCAGATCGGCCATCCGGGCCCCGCTCACGGCGTAGTTCCAGCTCCGCTGCGCGGCCCCGGTCCTCCCCAGCAGCCGCACCGCGAGCGAGTCGACCTCGGGACTGCCACCGGTCGCCCAGGACGCCTCCGGACAGTCCGACAGCACCTCACAGGCGTCGAACGCGCGCGTGATGGAGTCACCGACGGCCGCGACGGACCCCGGACTGCGGTCCCAGAGGGGCGTGGGCTTCGGAGACGGCTTCGCGGGCTCGGACGGGGCGGCGGAATCGCCCCCCACGGCATCACACCCGGCAACCCCCAGCACGGCCGCCGTGACGACGGCCAGAACGCCCCGTGTACGACGGCCCCGCTTCCGCATCCCTGGTCCATTCCCCTCGCCACGCCGTGCCTGTCTCCCCAACCCATAACAACGCACGAGGGTTCCCGACCCCTCAGGTGCAACGGCTCACACCCGTACAAGCGTCCCCCTGGGTGAATGGCAGGCGTTTCCCGGCACCTGGACCGACCGTACGTCACACCACGTGCGCCACCGCACGGTAGCCTCGCCATCAACGTGACCCGCCCGGTCACAGCCGTTCCGCCCTTGCACCATGTCCCGCTCTGCCCGGAGGTTCCGGTGACGACACGTGGAGTTCTGTACGTGCACTCCGCGCCGCGCGCGCTGTGCCCGCACGTCGAGTGGGCCATCGCCGGGGTGCTCGGCACACGCGTCAGCCTGGACTGGATCCGTCAGCCGGCCGCGCCGGGCACCTGGCGCTCGGAGTTCTCCTGGCAGGGACAGGCGGGCACCGCGTCCAAGCTGGCCTCCGCACTCCGCGGCTGGCACCTCCTGCGTTTCGAGGTCACCGCGGAACCCTGCGCCACCGCCGAGGGCGAGCGCTACAGCTGCACCCCCGACCTGGGCATCTACCACGCCGTCACCGGCATCCACGGCGACATCCTCATCCCCGAGGACCGGCTCAGAGCGGCGCTGAAGCGCTCGCAGCGCGGCGAGACCGACCTGGAGGCCGAGCTCAGCAAACTCCTCGGCAAGCCCTGGGACGACGAACTGGAGCCCTTCCGCTACGCGGGCGAAGGCGCCCCGGTCCGCTGGCTCCACCAGGTGGTCTGAGGCCTTCAGGGGCGCGGGGCTCTTTCGATATGCGGCTCCGCCGCGTGGGCGCGACCAGCCCCTATGAACCCGCACCCGGCACACAACGCGAAACAAACGGTGAATGGCCCGAACCCCTCTCGGGGTCCGGGCCATTGCAACGCTCAGAGATCAAACCGTCCGGAACGCCAGCACCACGTTGTGACCGCCGAACCCGAACGAGTCGTTCAACGCGGCGATCCGGCCTTCGACCGGCAGCTTCCGGGCCTCACCACGGACGACATCGGCATTCGCCTCCGCCTCCGGGTCCAGGTTCTCGACGTTGATGGTCGGCGGAGCCACCCGGTGGTACAGCGCGAGCACGGTCGCCACCGTCTCGACACCACCGGCGCCACCCAGCAGATGCCCCGTCATCGACTTCGTCGCGGACACCGCGAAGTGGTCGGCGTCGTAGCCGAACACCTTCCGCAGCGCCTTCAGTTCGGCGATGTCCCCGGCCGGCGTGGACGTCGCGTGCGCGTTGACGTGCACGATCTCCGCCGGGCCCAGGTCGTTGCGGTCCAGCAGGTTCTGCAGGGCGTGCGAGATGCCCCGCCCCTCCGGCTCCGGCTGCACGATGTCGTGCGCGTCGGCGGAGATGCCCTGCCCGACCGCCTCGGCGTACACCCGGGCACCGCGCTTCGCGGCGTGCTCGGCGGACTCCAGGACCACGACACCGGCGCCCTCACCGAGGACGAAACCGTCGCGGGCGGTGTCGTAGGGGCGCGAGGCGCCCTGCGGGTCGTCGTTGTTCTTGGACATCGCCATCATGTTGCCGAACGCGGCGATGGGCAGCGGGTGGATCGCCGCCTCAGTGCCACCCGCGACGACCACGTCGGCGCGGCCGGTGCGGATCATCTCGATGGCGTAGCCGATGGCCTCGGCGCCCGAGGCGCAGGCGGAGACCGGCGTGTGCACGCCCGCCCGGGCGCCCACGGCCAGTCCCACGTTGGCCGACGGGCTGTTGGGCATCAGCATGGGCACGGTGTGCGGGGAGACGCGGCGGACGCCCTTCTCCTTCAGCACGTCGTACTGGTCGAGCAGCGTCGTCACGCCGCCGATACCGGAGGCGATGACCGCGCCGAGCCGGTCGGGGTCGATGGCCGGGTCCTCGCCGGCCTTCGCCTCGAAACCGGCGTCGGCCCAGGCCTCCTTGGCCGCGACCAGCGCGAACTGCGCCGAGCGGTCCAGCCGGCGGGCCTGCGGCCGCGGGATGACCTCGGTCGGCTCCACGGCGACCGGGGCCGCGATCCTGACGGCCTGGTCGGCCGCCCACTCCTGCTCCAGGGCCTTGACGCCGGAACGTCCGGCGATCAGGCCCTCCCAGGTAGAGGCTGCGTCGCCACCCAGCGGTGTGGTTGCGCCGATACCGGTGACGACCACGGTGCGATTGGTCGAGCTCACGGGAATTCTTTCTCCAACGGATCCGAGGATTAAGCGGCGCCACCGCCGGGTGGCGGGGCAGTCAGCCTGAGGCCTGATCGGCCGATCAGCCCTGGTGCTTGAGGATGTAGCCGGTCGCGTCACCGACGGTCTTGAGGTTCTTGACGTCCTCGTCGGGGATCTTGACGTCGAAACGCTCTTCGGCGGCGACGACGACCTCGACCATGGACAGCGAGTCGACGTCCAGGTCGTCGGTGAAGGACTTGTCCAGCTGGACGTCCTCAACCGGGATGCCGGCGATCTCGTTCACGATCTCGGCGAGACCGGCGACGATCTCTTCCTGAGTGGCGGCCATGTCGGCGCTCCTTCGTAGATATTCAGAGGGTGTGGCAGGGGAATCCGCCCGCACCGGATCGCATGATCCGGCACGGAGTGCCTAGGGGAGGGTAACGACAGTCGCGGCGTAGACGAGACCCGCCCCGAAGCCGATGACGAGCGCGGTGCCGCCGCTCTTCGCCTCGCCGGTCGCCAGGAGCCGCTCCATCGCGAGCGGGATCGAGGCGGCCGAGGTGTTGCCGGTGGTTCGGATGTCACGGGCGACCGTGACGTGCTCGGGCAGTTTCAGCGTCTTCACCATCGAGTCGATGATCCGCTCGTTGGCCTGGTGCGGGATGAAGACGTCCAGGTCGTCCGTGCTGATCCCGGCCGCGTCCAGCGCCTGCTGGGCGACCTTCGCCATCTCGAACACGGCCCAGCGGAACACCGCCTGGCCTTCCTGGGTGATCGCGGGGAACTTCTCGACCGTCCCGTCCCGGTAGTCCGTCCACGGCACGGTCTGCTTGATGGTCTCGGACTTGTCGCCCTCCGAGCCCCACACGGTCGGGCCGATCCCGGGCTCCTGCGCCGGGCCGACCACGACGGCGCCGGCACCGTCGCCGAACAGGAAGGCCGTCGCGCGGTCCTCCAGGTCGGTCAGGTCGCTCAGCCGCTCGACGCCGATCACCAGGACGTACTCCGCCGAGCCCTCGACGATCATGCCCTTGGCGAGCGTGAGGCCGTAACCGAAGCCCGCGCAGCCCGCCGAGATGTCGAACGCGGCGGCCTTGGCAGTGCCCAGCTTGTCGGCGATCTCGGTGGCGACGGCCGGCGTCTGCTTGAAGTGCGAGACGGTCGAGACGATCACGCCGCCGATCTGCTCGGCGGTGATGCCCGCGTCCGCGATGGCCTTGCCGGAGGCCTCCAGCGACATCGCGGTGACGGTCTCCTCGTCGGAGGCCCAGTGCCGCGTCTCGATGCCGGAACGCGAGCGGATCCACTCGTCGGACGACTCGATCGTCTCCAGGATCACCTCGTTCGGCACGACCCGGGTCGGACGGTAGCCGCCGACGCCGAGGATGCGCGCGTACGGGGCGCCCTTGCTGGGCTTGATCTTCGCCATGCTCTCGGGCTCCTTCTCAGGCACTCTGCTCGGCGATGAGCTCGCGAGCCGCGTCGCGGTCGGCGGGGGACTTCAGAGCCAGCGTCTTCACGCCGGGCAGGGCCCGCTTGGCGAGGCCGGTGAGGGTGCCGCCGGGGCACAGTTCGATCAGGGCCGTGACGCCGAGCTCCTTGAAGGTCTCCATGCACAGGTCCCAGCGGACGGGGTTGGCGACCTGGCCGACCAGACGCTCCAGCACCTCGGTGCCTGCGGCGACGGCCTGCCCGTCCTTGTTGGAGACGCAGGTGAGCTTCGGGTCGCCGGGCGCCAGGGCCTCGGCGGCCTTGGCCAGCGTGTCGACCGCGGGGGCCATGTGGTGCGTGTGGAACGCGCCGGCGACCTTCAGCGCGACGACCTTGCGCACGCCCTCGGGCTTGTCCGCCTCCAGCGCGGCCAGCTGCTCCTTGGTGCCGGCCGCGACGATCTGGCCCGCGCCGTTGATGTTCGCCGGCGTCAGGCCCAGCTTCTCCAGGTGCGGAACCGTCACGGCGGGGTCGCCGCCCAGCAGCGCGGCCATGCCGGTCTCGGTGACGGCGGCGGCCTCTGCCATGGCGAGCCCGCGGGTGCGGACCAGGCGGAGGGCGTCCTCCCGCGGGAGCACCCCGGCGAGCGAGGCGGCGGTGAACTCGCCGACGCTGTGCCCGGCGACGGCACCGACCTTCCCGCGCAGGTCGGCCGGGTCGTCGAAGAGCAGGTGCGCGGACGCCAGTCCGGCCGCGACCAGCAGCGGCTGCGCCACCGCGGTGTCGCGGATCTCCTCCGCGTCGGCCTCGGTGCCGTAACGGATCAGATCGAGTCCCACGGCGTCCGACCAGGCCTCGAGGGCACCGCGAACACCGGGGAGGTCGAGCCATTCGGTCAGGAAGCCGGGCGTCTGAGCGCCTTGGCCGGGAGCGACGAGTACGAGCACTCTCACACTCTCTCTTGGAGACGGGCACGGCCGCCCGTGGGGACAAGGACGAAGAACACGAGGGGGTTTTGTCGACCCCCGACAAAACCCTAGGGCTGAAGATCTCCATCGACCAGACGCCCCAGGATCAGCGCTATCCGCAGTGTGAACGCAGAGCGTACATCGGAGGGTGACCAACCGGTGACGTCAGTCACACGTCGAAGCCGGTAGCGGACGGTGTTGGGATGGACGAACAGCATCCGGGCGGCGCCCTCCAGACTGCTCGCCTGTTCGAGATAGACGCTGAGGGTTTCCAGGAGCGCGGCCCCGGCCTCCTCCAGCGGTCTGTAGATCTCCTCCACCAGTTGGTCGCGCGCCGAGGGGTCACCGGCCATCGCCCGCTCCGGGAGCAGGTCGTCGGCCAGGACCGGGCGCGGGGCGTCCTGCCAGGCGGAACACGCCTTCAGCCCGGCCGCGGCGGCCTGTGCGGACCGGGTCGCGGCCTGCAGGTCGGGCACGACCGGGCCCGCCACGACCGGCCCGGCGGCGAACGGGCCGATGAGTGACTTGGCGACGGCCAGCGGGTTGTCGCTGCCGCCCGCGATGACGACCAGCCGGTCGCCGAGCACGCCGGTGAGCACCTGGAGCTTGGCGTGCCGGGCCGCCCGCCGTATGGCCTCGACGGTCAGTTCGCTGTCCCCGTCGGGGGCCGTCCCGAGGACCACGCACACGTGCTCCGGCGAGTTCCACCCGAGGGCGGCGGCCCGCGACACGGCCCCCTCGTCGGCCTCGCCGCTGAGGACGGCGTTCACGACCAGGGACTCCAGCCGGGCGTCCCACGCACCCCGCGCCTCGGCGGCCTGCGCGTACACCTGGGCCGTGGCGAAGGCGATCTCCCTCGCGTAGACCAGCAGGGCCTCGCGCAGCACCCGCTCGTCACCGGGGGCCGCGACCTCCTCGATCGCGCTCTCCATGACCTCGATGGTGGTGCGCACCATCTCCACGGTCTGGCGCAGCGTGATCGCCCGGGTCAGCTCCCGCGGCGCGGTGCCGAACACGTCGGTGGAGATGGCCTGCGGGGCGTCCGGACGCCGGAACCACTCGGTGAACGCGGCGATACCCGCCTGCGCGACCAGACCGATCCAGGAACGGTTCTCCGGGGGCATGGCCCGGTACCAGGGCAGCGTCTCGTCCATTCGCGCGATGGCCTGCGCGGCGAGCGATCCCGAGGACTTCTCCAGCCGCTTCAGCGTCGCGGCATGCGGATGGACGTCGTGGGCTGCGGCTTCGTTCTTACCGGTTTCGGGTTCGGGCACGGGACAAGACTGCCTTATCCGGACGGGAAGGTGGGCCGCCGGGTCTACGGTGGACTCCGTGATGGACGTGAGGCGCGCGGGCGAGCGCTACCCCGGAGGGGATTCGGCCGCAGGGATCGAGACGTGGCACGCCTTCTCCTTCGGGCCTCACTACGACCCGGACAACCTCCGTTTCGGCGCGGTGCTCGCGTGCAACGAGGAGCGGCTGGCGCCCGGGGCGGGCTTCGGCGAGCACCCGCACAGCCACACCGAGATCGTGACCTGGGTGGTGCGGGGGGAGCTGACCCACCGGGACTCCGTCGGGCACGAGTCGGTCGTGCGGCACGGAGATGTGCAGCGGCTCAGTTCGGCGGGCGGCGTGCGGCACGTGGAGCGCAACGACGGCCCGGAGCCGCTGACCTTCATCCAGATGTGGCTGGCCCCGCTCCGGCCCGGCGGCGACCCGTTCTACGAGGTCGTCCGCGGCATCGCCGACTCGACGCCCTACGCCGTCCCGGAGGCCGGCGCGATGCTGCACGTGCGGCGCCTCGGCCCCGGGGAGCGGACGGCCGTGCCGGACGGGGCGTACGCGTACGTGCACGTCGTCCGGGGGGACATCCGCCTGGACGGTGAGGAACTGGCCGCCGGCGACGCGGCCCGTATCACGGACGCCAAGGGCCTGGAGGCCGAGGCCGTGACCCGGGCGGAGCTGCTGATCTGGGAGATGGGGCAGCGTTAGGGGGCTTCTGGAGGACCATCAGAAGCCCTCTAGAGCTCGGCCCGCACCGCGTCCGTGAACGCCGGCCACGCCTCGATCGCCCACGGTCCGAACGCCCGGTCCGTCAGCGCCACGCAGGCCGCGCCCGCGTCCGGGTCGATCCACAGGAACGTTCCCGACTGCCCGAAATGCCCGAACGTGCGCGGCGAGGACGACGAGCCCGTCCAATGGGGCGACTTGGAGTCGCGGATCTCGAAGCCGAGCCCCCAGTCGTTGGGGTTCTGGTGGCCGTACCCCGGCAGGACGCCCTTGGTGCCCGGGTACTGCACGGTCATCGCCTCCGCGACCGTGCGGGGATCCAGCAGCCGCGGGGCCTGCACCTCGGCGGCGAACCGCAGCAGGTCCTCGACCGTCGACACCCCGTCCTTGGCCGGGGAGCCCTCCAGGGTCGTCGAGGTCATGCCCAGCGGTTCCAGCACGGCCTGCCGCAGGTACTCCCCGAACGGGATGTCGGTGGCCTTCGCGACATGGTCGCCCAGCTGCTCGAAGCCGGCGTTGGAGTACAGCCGCCGCTCGCCGGGCGGGGCCGTGACCCGGTGCTCGTCGAAGGCGAGGCCCGAGGTGTGCGCGAGCAGGTGCCGGACCGTCGACCCGGTGGGACCCGCGGGTTCGCCGAACTCGACGGCCCCCTCCTCGTACGCGACGAGCACGGCGTAGGCGGCCAGCGGCTTGGTCACCGACGCGAGCGGGAACCGCTGCCCGGCCGGCCCGTGGGTGCCGAGGACGGTGCCGCCCGCTCGTACGGCACCCGCCGCAGCGGTGGGAACCGGCCAGTTCTCGATCAGGGCGAGGCTCTTCAGCGACATGCGTTCGAGCCTATGCGCTCAGAGCGGGAGTTCCGGCAAGGGGTGGGGCCCGGGCCGGAACCCGTGCGGTTCACGAGTCACGGGCGCAGGACCTCCTCGGCGTCGGCGGGCCGGGCGCGACGTACAGGACTCACGAGTCCGTACGCCGACCATCCGAATCAGGAGACGTCCTGCCGATTTCTTACCGTCGGCGCTTGCTTGGAGCGCACTCCAAGGTTCTAGCGTTGGGGTCATGACGGTGATGGAGACCACGGGGACCAGGATCGACACCTGCGCCGGCACGCCGCAGCAGAACCGGCGCCCGGACGGCGACGACCACTACACGATCAGCGAGGTCGTCGCCTTCACCGGCCTGACGGCACACACCCTGCGCTGGTACGAGCGCATCGGCCTGATGCCGCACATCGACCGGTCCCACACCGGACAGCGCCGCTACACCAACCGCGACCTCGACTGGCTCGACCTCGTCGGCAAGCTCCGCCTGACGGGCATGCCGGTCGCGGACATGGTCCGGTACGCGGAACTGGTCCGCGAGGGCGACCACACCTACGGCGAGCGCTTCCAGCTGCTCAAGACGACCCGCGAGGACGTCCTGGCCAGGATCGACGAACTCCGGGGCACGCTCGCCGTGCTCGACAGGAAGATCAGTTTCTACGCGGACGCCGGGCACGGCCTGGCGTCGGAGAGGTCCCGATGACGGACGGCAGGATCACGACGGCGAAGCTCGGCGAGAACGGTCCCGAGGTGAGCGTCCAGGGCCTGGGCTGCATGGGCATGAGCTTCGGCTACGGCCCCTCGGACGCCGACGCGTCCCGCGCCACCCTGGACCGGGCGCTCGAACTGGGCGTCACCTTCTACGACACGGCCGACGCGTACGGGGCCGGTGAGAACGAGCGGTTCCTGTCGCCGTTCTTCAAGGCCCACCGCGACGAGGTCGTCATCGCGACCAAGTTCGCCCTGTCGATCCCCCCGGACGACCCCACCCGCCGGGTCATCCGCAACGACCCGCCCTACATCCGCCAGGCCGTCGAGGCGAGCCTGAAGCGTCTGGACGTCGATGCCATCGACCTCTACTACATGCACCGGCGCGATGTGAACGTGCCGATCGAGGAGAGCGTCGGCACGATGGCCGACCTGGTCCGCGAGGGCAAGGTCAAGCACCTCGGCCTGAGCGAGGTCACGGCGGACGAACTCCGGGCCGCGCACGCCGTCCACCCCATCGCCGCCGTGCAGTCGGAGTGGTCGCTGTTCAGCCGGGACATCGAGAGGCACGTCGTCCCCGCGGCCCGTGAGCTCGGCGTGGCTCTCGTCGCGTACTCACCCCTCGGCCGGGGTTTCCTCACCGGCTCCTTCACCAACGCCGAACAGGACCTGAGCGCCGGGGACTTCCGCCGCCAGCAGCCCCGCTTCACGGGCGACAACGCCACGGCGAACGCGACCCTGCTGGAGCTGATCCGCTCGGTGGCCGAGGCCCATGACGCGACCCTCGGTCAGATCGCCCTGGCCTGGACCCAGCAGCAGGCGTCGATCCACGACCTCCCGGTCGTCCCGATCCCGGGCACCCGCAAGCCCTCCCGGGTGGAGGAGAACACGGCGGCGACCAGGATCGTCCTGACCGACGAGCAACTGGACCTGCTGGACGGCATAGCGGCCCAGGTGGCGGGCAACCGCTACGCGGACATGGCGTTCACTTCGGCGGGCAGGGAGTAAGGGAGCGCCCCTTCAGGGGCGCTGGGCCGTATCGATATGCGGCTCCGCCGCGTGGGCGCGACCGGCCACATACGGCCCGCACCCGCCGGCGCGCAGCACCCCGCAGACGCTAAAGCTCCGCCAACAACTGGGCCTTTTTGACCGAAAACTCCTCATCCGTCACCAATCCGGCCTGGTGCAACTCGCCCAGGTGACGGATCCGCTCGGCGATGTCCGCGGGATCACGCCGCGGCGCGGGCACGGCGGCCACCGGACTCGACGTCCGCACCGCCGCCAACACCGCGGCAGCGAACGGCAGCGACTCGTGCACCGGCCCGTACCCGAGCCCGAACACCACCGCGGCCGGATCCTGGTCGGCCTGTGAGGCGGGCCCCGCCGTCTCGTCCCGCCGCAGCAACCGCAGATGCCCTTCGAACACCTCCGGCGAGCGCCACTCCACCCCGTTCAGTTCCCCGACGGAGAAGCTCTGGTCGCCGGCCTTCCACTTCGCCGACGACGCCCCCGTCCAGAACCACCGGAAGTTCACGGTGCGTCCGTCGAAGGTCGCCTTCCCGTCGTACGCCTTGAAGGACAACGGTCCCTCGGGCGGCTTCACGAGGAACCGGTCCGCCGGCCCGGACCCGGTCAGCAGCGTACGCAGCTCGTCGGCGTAGTACTCGGCGAGCACCTCGCGCTCGGCGGGCAGCACCAGCCGATAGGGGTCGCCGCTCTCCTTCAACTGCCCGGCGGCCGCCTCCATCAACGGGTCCGCCCCGGGGCGCGGCTCGACGCGCAGCACGACGGTGCCGCGTTTCCCGCGGGTCAGTGTCACCCCGGCGATCGCCTCCAGTGGCACACGGCGTTCCCCGAGGGCCTGGAAGAGCTTGGGTGTTCGAATCCCCCGTTCGTAGCGGATGAGCACGGAGTCGGACTCGAACTCCCAGGCGGCATGAAATCCGGCCAGTACGTCACCCATGCGGCTCATCGTATGCGGCACGCGCTCCTCCGTCCCCCTGCCGAGCAGACCGCAACTTCTTCGTCTCTACGCGCGTCAGGCCGCCGCCGTGCCGGACAAACCGGTACGGCAGACGCCGTCTTCGTGCGCGCAGTGCACCGAGCGGTATGCGCCAACGCCGATCTCTGCGAAATTGAACAAACTTGCCGTTCCGGGCTCGAAGTAGCCCGCGTGACCCTTCGCGCCGGCCGCGGACAGCACCCGCGCTCCGAACCCGGCGGACACCGGGTCGGCTCCGTGACCCAGCCCGCCGAGCTTCAGGTAGGGCACGTCCTGGATCCAGTCGTCGGAGTCCCGCATGGCCCACACCCGGGCGCCGGTCTGCAACTGGGCGGCCTTCTCGACGCGCATGCCGGGGCTGCCGGCCACCGCGATGTCGGACACCCGGCCCGGCAGCGCGGAGGCGGCCACGCCGCACACCACGGAGCCGTAGCTGTGGCAGAACAGCGAGACCGGCGAGCTGCCCGGCAGCGCCCGCACCAGCGCGTTCAGCCGTACGGCACCCTCCTCGGCACGCATCGCCGTGGCCGAGTCGATGCCGAGTCCGCTGGGCGCCGTGTAGTCCGCCCAGGCGATGACGGCCGTACGGGTCGAGGGGCTCACCTGCCGCTCCGCCGCGTACAGGGACTTGGCCATGCCGACCGGCGCCGCGTACTCGCGGTGGGTGCGCTGGAAGGTGAGCAGGTCGGTGTCGACACCGGGGACGACGACCGAGACCCGCTCCGCCTCGCGCAGGTCGCCGAAGACCTCCGCCACCCGGCCCGAGCCCTCAGGGTCGAAGGCCAGGATGTGACGGCCCTTCTCCAAGAGGTCCCCGAAGCGGTGCATCCTGCGCCCGGCCTCGTGCTGTCCTGCCGGGGTGAGGCGCTCGTCGTGCATGCGTTCCCGCTCGACCCTGCGCGCCTTCGCGAGCGCGAGATGGTTGGCGCGGTAGCGCAGCTCGACCGGCGCGCCGTTCATGTTGCCCACCGCGAGCGGGTACTTGCGCACCAGGAAGGTACGGTCCTGCTCGGTGAGCGAGGCGAAGAAGCGGGCCAGCCTCGTCGGCTCGGACTGCGGGTCCGGAAGCCGGTGCCCGCCGATCCGGCCGTGCTCCCAGGCGGTGAGCGAGGCTTGGAGCGGTGTGGCGCCCCGCTGGCTGCGCAGGGCCGTCCAGCCGGTGGTCGCCAGCATCACGAAGACGACGGCCAGGGCGAGCAGTGCGCGCCAGACGTTCAGTTGCGGGGAGGTGTCGAAGGAAGTCACTGAAAGGACACACTAGGAGAACGAGAGGGTCTCGCGTTAACCAAGTGACCGGGATCACGTTTCGGTGTATGTGCTAGGGGGATGGTTCCGCATGCCAGTTCCCGGCCAGTGCGGGACCCACTTGGTCCAGGTATGTCGTGGTCAGTTCGCGCATGCCGTCGATGCTGATGTCGTCCCCCGCGGACCACAGTCGCTCGGTGACGCGAATCACCCCGCCGAAGAGGGCGACGACGATCCGGGGCCTGGGGTCCGCGTTCACGTCGAGCCCTTCGCGCTCGGCGATGATGCACGCGAGCTGCTCCTCCAGTTCCGCCGAGCGCCGCAGATGGGCGGCGAGCAGCGCGGGCGTCGACTCGATCACCCGGTAGACGCGCAGGTGGAGCTCGATCGGCACGAGCTCCTCGACGGCCTCGTTGATCGCGTCCCAGCTCTCCAGCACGGCCCGGCGCAGCGCCTCCAGCGGCACCTCGCCCGGCGGGCGCGTGCGCAGCGCCTCGACGACGAGCGTCTCCGCGAGACGCGGCACGAAGAACGCCGTCTCCTCCTTGCCGGCGAAGTAGCGGAAGAAGGTGCGCTGCGAGACGTCCACGGCGGCGGCGATGTCGTCGACGGTCGTCTCCTCGTACCCGCGCGTGGCGAAGAGTTCCAGCGCGGCCCGCAGCAGTGCGTCCCGGGTGCGCCGCTTCTTGCGTTCGCGCAGGTTCAAAACGTGCCTCTCGTCTGAAGTGTTCTCCCAGTTCAGGCTATACGGGGATGTCGTGTCAGTTACCGACTAGTGAATCAGTTTGTCAATTGTCAGTGGCTGTCATTAGCCTCGCGGTATGACTAGTCAGACCACCATCGACACGACGGGGCCGGGGGGCAAGGAACCGGCGCCGTCCGACGCGACGCCGGGCAAGGGGCTGCGAGGGCACCCCTGGCTCACCCTCATCACCGTCGCTGTGGGGGTCATGATGGTGGCCCTCGACGGCACCATCGTGGCCATAGCCAACCCGGCGATCGGCAAGGACCTGGGGGCCTCCTGGTCGGATCTCCAGTGGATCACCAACGCCTACTTCCTCGCCCTCGCCGTCTCCCTGATCACCGCGGGCAAGCTCGGTGACCGATTCGGCCACCGGCAGACCTTCCTCATCGGTGTGGCGGGCTTCGCCGCCTCCTCGGCCGCCATCGGGCTGTCCCAGGGCATCACGGCGGTCATCGTCTTCCGCGTCTTCCAGGGCCTCTTCGGCGCCTTGCTGATGCCGGCCGCGCTCGGCCTGCTGCGGGCCACCTTCCCGGCCGAGAAGCTGAACATGGCCATCGGCATCTGGGGCATGGTCATCGGCGCGTCCACCGCCGGCGGCCCGATCCTCGGCGGCGTGCTCGTCGAGCACGTCAACTGGCAGTCCGTGTTCTTCATCAACGTGCCGGTCGGCATCCTGGCCGTCGTCCTCGGCGGGCTGATCCTGCTCGACCACCGCGCCGAGAACGCCCCGCGCTCCTTCGACCTCCTCGGCATCGTCCTGCTGTCCGGCGCGATGTTCTGCCTCGTCTGGGCCCTGATCAAGGCCCCCGAGTGGGGCTGGGGCGATGTGAAGACCTGGGCGTTCATCGTGGCCTCGGTCGTCGGCTTCGGGCTCTTCGCCGTCTGGGAGACGAAGGTGAAGGAGCCGCTGATCCCGCTGGGGCTGTTCCGCTCCGTCCCGCTGTCGGCGGGTGTCGTCCTCATGGTCCTGATGGCCATCGCCTTCATGGGCGGCCTGTTCTTCGTGACGTTCTACCTCCAGAACGTGCACGGCATGAGCCCGATCGACGCCGGTCTGCACCTGCTGCCGCTCACCGGCATGATGATCGTCGGCTCGCCGCTCGCCGGCGTGATGATCACCAAGTTCGGCCCCCGCATCCCGCTGGCCGGCGGTATGGCGTTCACCGCGATCGCCATGTACGGCATGTCCACGCTGGACGCGCACACGGCCAGCGGCGTCATGTCCGTCTGGTTCGCCCTGCTGGGCCTCGGCCTCGCGCCGGTCATGGTCGGCGCGACCGAAGTCATCGTCGGCAACGCCCCGATGGAGCTCTCCGGTGTCGCGGGCGGTCTCCAGCAGGCCGCCATGCAGATCGGCGGCAGTCTCGGTACGGCCGTGCTGGGCGCCGTGATGGCGTCCAAGGTCGACAACGAGTTCGCGGGCAACTGGGCGGACGCGGGGCTGCCGCCGCTCACTCCGGCCCAGTCCGAGCAGGCGGCGCTGGCCGTTCAGCAGGGCAGCGCCCCGGTGCCCGAGGGCACCCCCGAGCAGATCGCCGCGAAGATCACCGAGGTCGCGCACACCACGTTCATCGACGGCATGAGCCTGGCCTCCCTGACCGCCGCGGGCGTGGCGGCCGTCGCCGTGTTCGTCGCGTTCCTCACCAAGCGTGGCGAGAACGCGGAGGCCGGCGCGGGCGCGGCGCACATCTGACGCCCCCGGCGGCTTGTTCGCCTATCCGGGTGAACACAACCGCCGAACCCTCCCCTCCGGCACGCGCCGCAGGTCACAGTGGGTCAAGTCCTCCGCAGGGCATGGAGGGTGGACGCTGCGGCGCGCTGCCGGAGGGGGGCAGCGCGCAGGCAGCGGGATTGAAGCCTGGCTACGGGGTACTCGCCATGTCGTACCCGAATCGAACCCAACCGACCGAGGGTTTACGGGAGTTGATGATGGCGAGCTTCGGACAAGGTACGCGCAGGCACCCCCGCTCACGTGGCCGGACGTGGTCACGGACCGGGACGGATCGCGCGACGCTCGGACTCATCGGAGTCATCTGCGCCGTTGCAGGCTTCTTCGTGCTGGGGATCGTTCTCGGTCCCGCCGCGATGGTCTGCGGCTGGCTCGCCATGGGCCGCGCATGGTCGGGCGCACGCCCCACCGCGGCCGTGATCGCCCTGGTCCTGGGCGCCATCGACACGCTCCTGGCCATCATCTGGCTGTCCGGAGCGGCCACACCGGGCATGGGCATGCTCTGACCCGAGTGCGGCGAGGGAAGGGCCTCCGGCGACGGAACCGGGGGCCCACCTTCGTGCCCCGCGCTACTCGGCCGGGGTCCCCTTGAGTGCCGCCAACTCCCCGCGCAGCGCCCGCACCTCGTCGGCCAGCTCCCGGATCGCCTCGGTCTGGCGCCGCTCCTCGACGTCGTCCTTGTCGAACCGTGCGATGAACCAGGCGGCGATGTTCGCCGTCACCACACCGAGCAGCGCGATCCCGGACAGCATCAGCCCGACCGCCAGGATCCGCCCCAGGCCGGTGGTCGGTGCCATGTCCCCGTACCCCACGGTGGTCATCGTGGTGAACGCCCACCAGACCGCGTCCCCCAGGGTGTGGATGGAGGCACCGGGCTCGTCACGTTCCACCTCCAGCACGGCCAGCGCGCCGAAGACGAGCAGTCCCAGGCACGACCCCGCGACGTACGTGGTGACCCGTACCTGCGACGCCATCCGCGCCCGCTGCCCGGCGAGGAACAACATCGACACCAGCTTCAGCAGCCGCAGCGGCTGCGCCAGCGGCAGCACCACGGCCAGCAGCGCCAGCGGATTGCCGCGTACGAACCGCAGCCGCTCCTCGGCCAGCCACAGACGGACCAGATAGTCGGCGGCGAAGGCGGCCCACACCACCCAGTTGGTGACATGGCACGCGGTGAGCACGTCCCGCGCGGCCGTCGGCGCCACGATCGGTATGGCGTAGGCGATCGCGAACAGCACGGCCAGCGCCAGCAGCGGGCCCTGGGTGCGCCGCTCCCAGCGGGCCAGAGAGGTCGGTGCGGTCATCGGGAGCGTCATGGCAGCATCGTAGGAAACGCGTGGGGCGGCACCTGTCAGGGTGCCGCCCCACGTGAACCGCTCTCGGCGTCCTACGCGTCGCCGCCCGCCGCTCCCGGGTCGGCGGCCGACACGTCGAGCAGCTGGTACCGGTCGATGGCCTGCTTGAGCACGGAGCGGTCGACCTTGCCCTCGCGGGCCAGCTCGGTCAGCACCGCCACCACGATCGACTGCGCGTCGATGTGGAAGAAGCGCCGGGCGGCGCCCCGCGTGTCCGCGAAGCCGAAACCGTCCGCGCCGAGCGACTGGTACGTCTGCGGCACCCAGCGCGCGATCTGGTCCGGCACCGCCCGCATCCAGTCGGACACGGCCACGACCGGCCCCCGCGCGTCCGCGAGCTTGCGCGTCACGTACGGCACCCGCTGCTCCTCCTCGGGGTGCAGCAGGTTGTGCTCCTCGCAGCTCACGGCCTCGCGCCGCAGCTCGTTCCAGGACGTCGCCGACCAGACGTCCGCCTTGACGTTCCAGTCCTCGGCCAGGATCTTCTGCGCCTCGACGGCCCAGGGCAGCGCGACACCGGACGCCAGGACCTGCGCCGGCATCTCACCGGCCGTGCCCTCGCTGAACCGGTAGAGGCCCTTGAGGATGCCGTCGACGTCCACGTTGTCCGGCTCGGCGGGGTGCTGGGTGGGCTCGTTGTAGACGGTCAGGTAGTAGAAGACGTCCTCGCCGTGCGGGTGCTCCTCGGAGGAGCCGTACATCCGGCGCAGGCCGTCCTTGACGATGTGGGCGATCTCGAAGCCGAACGCCGGGTCGTAGGCGACGCAGCCCGGGTTCGTGGAGGCCAGCAGCTGCGAGTGGCCGTCCGCGTGCTGCAGGCCCTCACCGGTCAGGGTCGTACGCCCGGCGGTCGCGCCCAGGACGAAACCGCGTGCCAGCTGGTCCGCCATCTGCCAGAACTGGTCGCCGGTGCGCTGGAAACCGAACATCGAGTAGAAGACGTAGACCGGGATGAGCGGCTCGCCGTGCGTGGCGTAGGCCGAGCCGGCGGCGATCAGCGACGCGGTGCAGCCCGCCTCGGAGATGCCGTCGTGCAGCATCTGGCCGTTCGGCGCCTCCTTGTAGGCGAGCAGCAGGTCGCGGTCGACCGACTCGTACTGCTGGCCGAGCGGGTTGTAGATCTTCGCGCTCGGGAAGAAGGAGTCCATGCCGAACGTGCGGTACTCGTCCGGTGCGATCAGCACGAAGCGCTTGCCGATCTCCTTGTCCCGCATGAGGTCCTTCAGGAGCCGGACGAAGGCCATCGTCGTCGCGATGGACTGCTGACCCGAACCCTTCTTCACGGTCGCGTACGTCTTGTCCTCCGGCAGCGCCAGCGGCTTGGAGCGGATCACGCGCGTGGGGACGTAACCGCCGAGACCCTTGCGGCGGTCGTGCATGTACTGGATCTCCTCCGAGTCCCGGCCCGGGTGGTAGTACGGCGGCACGCCGGACTCCAGCTCCTTGTCCGGGATCGGCAGGTGCAGACGGTCGCGGAAGCGCTTGAGGTCGTCGACCGTCAGCTTCTTCATCTGGTGCGTGGCGTTGCGGCCCTCGAAGTTCGGGCCCAGCGTCCAGCCCTTGATCGTCTTGGCGAGGATCACCGTCGGCTGGCCCTTGTGCTCCGCGGCCGCCTTGTACGCCGCGAAGATCTTCTTGTGGTCGTGACCGCCGCGGCCCAGGTGCAGGATCTGGTCGTCGGTCATGCCCTCGACCATCGCCCGCAGCCGGTGGTCGTCACCGAAGAAGTGATCGCGGATGTAGGCGCCGGTCTCCGTGGCGTACGTCTGGAACTGTCCGTCCGGCGTGGTGTTCATCTTGTTGACCAGCACGCCGTCGCGGTCCTGGGCGAGCAGCGGGTCCCAGCTGCGGTCCCAGACCAGCTTGATCACGTTCCAGCCGGCGCCGCGGAAGATCGACTCCAGCTCCTGGATGATCTTCCCGTTGCCCCGCACCGGGCCGTCGAGGCGCTGGAGGTTGCAGTTGACGACGAACGTGAGGTTGTCCAGGCCCTCTCGGGCGGCGATGGACAGCTGGCCCAGCGACTCCGGCTCGTCCATCTCGCCGTCACCGAGGAACGCCCAGACGTGCGACTTCGAGGTGTCGGCGATCCCGCGCGCCTCCATGTAGCGGTTCATCCGCGCCTGGTAGATCGCGCCGATCGGGCCGAGGCCCATCGACACCGTCGGGAACTCCCAGAAGTCCGGCATCGAGCGTGGGTGCGGGTACGACGACAGCGCGTGCGGCGCCTTCGACTTCTCCTGGCGGAAGCCGTCCAGGTGCTTCTCGCCGAGCCGGTCCAGCAGGAAGGCGCGGGCGTAGATGCCGGGGGAGGCGTGCCCCTGGAAGAAGACCTGGTCGCCGCCGTCGCCCTCGTCCTTGCCGCGGAAGAAGTGGTTGAAGCCGACGTCGTAGAGGGAGGCGGAGGACGCGAAGGTGGCGATGTGGCCGCCGACGCCGATGCCCGGGCGCTGGGCGCGGGAGACCATCACCGCGGCGTTCCAGCGGGTGGCGTTCAGGACCTTGCGCTCGATGTCCTCGTTGCCCGGGAAGAACGGCTCGCTCTTGGTGGGGATGGTGTTGACGTAGTCCGTGCTGCGCATCTCCGGCACGGCCACACGCTTCTCGCGGGCCCGCTCGATCAGCCGCAGCATCAGATAGCGGGCCCGTTCCCGGCCGCGCGCGTCGACGGCGGCGTCCAGGGAGTCGAGCCATTCCTGGGTCTCTTCGGGATCGAAGTCAGGAACCTGACTCGGAAGGCCGCCAATGATGATCGGGTTGCGATCGGATGCGGAAGCCACGCTGTTCCTTACCTGTCAGAGGGCCTGCGAGGGCCGCTGTTTCGCTGTCGTCGCCGGGGCGTCGCCGCCGGGGGCGCGCCGCTCCCATGGTCCACCCAGGGGCCGGGAAACGTCATCTCTACCCAGCGGTAACCCAGACGTGAGATCGACTCCGTGACGTATGGGGCGAATACCTTCGAGTCTCGTACCCGCAGACGATTCCCAAACGCCCAAACGGGGCAGAAAGGTGTGGTGTGCGTCACCTCGGACCATGATGGTGTGCCTGAAGTTGCGGTGACACCGCCAGGATCGTCACCGTTTCGGCGGTCTGAACGGCCGGGTACTTGCGCGATCCGCCCCGCCCGTGTGGACTACGGCCAATGCTTCGCGCACGCGCGTGGCTGAGTTATTCCCAAAACATGATCAGGAGGCAACCCGTGAGCGCGACCGCGGACCACGCGGAGGAGCGGACGAACCCTGCCGCCAGGCTGGGGTTCCAGCCCGGGCAGGTGGTCCAGGAGATCGGCTACGACGACGACGTGGACCAGGAGCTCCGCAAGGCCATCGAGGGCATCATCGAGGCCGACCTGGTGGACGAGGACTATGACGACGTGGCCGATGCCGTTGTGCTGTGGTTCCGTGACGACGACGGCGACCTGACGGACTCGCTGGTCGATGCCACCACGTACATCGAAGAGGGCGGCGCGATCCTGCTCCTCACGCCGAAGACCGGCCGTTCGGGCTATGTGGAGCCGAGCGACATCTCGGAGGCCGCCACCACGGCGGGTCTGACGGCATCCAAGAGCGTCAGCGTCGGCAAGGACTGGAGCGGCAGCCGGCTGGCCACGCCCAAGGCCGCCAAGTCCAAGCGGTAGTCGTACGGCGGGCGGGCCGGCGTCGCCGGCCCGCCCATCGGCATGTCCTGGTGCCTGCGTAGGGTGGTCCCACCCGAAAGCATACGAAGGGACACCCACAGCGATGGCGATCCAGGCCGGCGAGAAGGCCCCTGACTTCGAGCTCAAGGACAACCACGGCAGGGCCGTGAAGCTGTCCGACTTCCGGGGTCGCAAGAATGTGGTGCTGCTCTTCTACCCCTTCGCCTTCACCGGGGTGTGCACCGGCGAGCTGTGCGAGCTGCGCGACAACCTGCCGCAGTTCTCCGACCGCGACACCGAGCTGCTCGCCGTCTCCAACGACTCCATCCACACCCTGCGCGTCTTCGCGGAGCAGGAGGGCCTGGAGTACCCGCTGCTGTCGGATTTCTGGCCGCACGGCAACGTCTCGCGGGCCTACGGCGTCTTCGACGAGGACAAGGGCTGCGCCGTGCGCGGCACCTTCGTCATCGACAAGGAGGGCGTCGTGCGGTGGACCGTCGTCAACGGCCTGCCGGACGCGCGCGACCTGAACGACTACGTGAAGGCGCTCGACTCCCTGTGACCCGGTCGGGCGGCATGCGCTCGACACCCGCCGAAATGTCGGCTCCAGGGCCTGCGAGGGGCGGGAACCCGTCACTAGGATCGACTCGTTGATCCGACATCCGAGCACAACGGGGCATCCCGCCCCTGGACACCAATGGAGGACTCGTGGGAGTCAGCCTCAGCAAGGGCGGCAACGTATCGCTGACCAAGGAGGCGCCGGGCCTGACCGCGGTCATCATCGGTCTGGGGTGGGACGTCCGCACCACGACCGGCACGGACTTCGACCTGGACGCCAGCGCGCTGCTGCTGAACAACTCCGGCAAGGTCGGCAACGACCAGCACTTCATCTTCTTCAACAACCTCAAGACCCCGGACGGCTCCGTGGAGCACACCGGTGACAACCTCACCGGTGAGGGCGAGGGCGACGACGAGCAGATCAAGGTCAACCTCGCCACCGTCCCGGCCGACGTGGAAAAGATCGTCTTCCCGGTGTCGATCTACGACGCCGAGACCCGTCAGCAGTCCTTCGGCCAGGTGCGCAACGCGTTCATCCGCGTCGTGAACCAGGCGGGCGGTGCCGAGATCGCCCGGTACGACCTGAGCGAGGACGCCTCCACCGAGACCGCCATGGTCTTCGGTGAGCTCTACCGGCACGGCGCGGAGTGGAAGTTCCGCGCCATCGGCCAGGGCTACGCCTCGGGCCTGCGCGGCATCGCTCAGGACTTCGGCGTGAACGTCTGAACCACCGAAGGGCCCCGCGAAGGGCTCTGAGGTCTTCTTGTCCGGCGCCGCACGGTTTACGTGCGGCGCCGGACGTGCAGGACCACCTCAGTGACACCACCGGGCCTGTGGCCCAAGGGGAGGGACAGCATCATGGGCGTCACGCTCGCCAAAGGGGGCAATGTCTCCTTGTCCAAGGCCGCGCCGAACCTCACTCAGGTGCTGGTCGGGCTCGGCTGGGACGCGCGCTCCACCACCGGAGCGCCCTTCGACCTCGACGCCAGCGCTCTGATGTGCAGCAGCGGGCGCGTGCTCGGGGACGAGTACTTCGTCTTCTACAACCAGCTCAAGAGCCCGGACGGCTCGGTCGAGCACACCGGCGACAACCTCACCGGCGAGGGCGACGGAGACGACGAGTCGCTCCTGATCGACCTGCCCAAGGTGCCGCCGGGGTGCGACAAGATCGTGTTCCCCGTCTCGATCCACATGGCCGACGAGCGCGGCCAGACCTTCGGCCAGGTCAGCAACGCCTTCATCCGCGTGGTCAACCAGGCCGACGGCCAGGAACTCGCCCGCTACGACCTCAGCGAGGACGCCTCCACGGAGACCGCGATGATCTTCGGTGAGCTCTATCGCTATCAGGGCGAGTGGAAGTTCAGGGCCGTGGGGCAGGGGTACGCGTCGGGGCTGCGGGGCATCGCACTGGACTTCGGGGTCAACGTCTCATAACGCGCGTTATGAGCAAAAACCGGGGCCCAGTGGGGTGCTGAGGGGGGACGACTAGACTTCGGCTTCAAAGTTTCGTAAAGCCGGGTACGGCGCGGGGGAGCCCCGTACACACACGATTGGGTAGCCAGTGGTTCTGAAAACCTTCGGGTGGTCGTTCGCGGTCACCGCGCTCGGCCTGGTCGCAGCGATCTTCTACGGAGGGTGGACCGCGTTCGGTGTCGTTGCGATCCTGTCCGTCCTCGAGATCTCGCTGTCCTTCGACAATGCGGTGGTCAACGCCGGGATTCTGAAGAAGATGAGTGCCTTCTGGCAGAAAATCTTCCTCACCATCGGCATCCTGATCGCCGTCTTCGGCATGCGGCTCGTCTTCCCTGTCGTGATCGTCGCCCTCAGCGCACAGCTAGGGCCGATCGAGGCCGTCGACCTCGCGCTCACCGACAAGGACCAGTACCAGCAGTACGTCACCGACGCCCACCCGTCGATCGCCGCCTTCGGCGGCATGTTCCTGCTGATGATCTTCCTGGACTTCATCTTCGAGGACCGGGACATCAAGTGGCTCAAGTGGCTCGAGCGGCCGCTGGCCAAGCTCGGCAAGGTCGACATGCTGTCGGTCTGCATCGCGCTGATCGTCCTGCTCGTCTCGGCGATGACCTTCGCGACCCAGGCCCACCAGCACGGCGGCACGCACGTCGACAAGGCGGAGACGGTTCTGCTCGCCGGTATCGGCGGCCTGATCACCTACATGATCGTCGGCGGTCTCTCCGGCTACTTCGAGGACAAGCTCGAAGAGGAGGAGGAACGCGAGCACGAGGCGGAGGAAGCGGCCGTCCGTTCCGGCAAGCCCCGCTCCGCGGTCGTCGTCGCCGGCAAGGCCGCGTTCTTCATGTTCCTCTACCTCGAGGTCCTGGACGCGTCCTTCTCCTTCGACGGCGTCATCGGCGCCTTCGCCATCACCAACGACATCGTCATGATGGCCCTCGGTCTCGGCATCGGCGCCATGTACGTCCGGTCGCTGACGGTCTACCTGGTCCGCCAGGGCACCC
Organism: Streptomyces cahuitamycinicus; assembly: GCF_002891435.1. Classification (GTDB taxonomy): domain Bacteria; phylum Actinomycetota; class Actinomycetes; order Streptomycetales; family Streptomycetaceae; genus Streptomyces; species Streptomyces cahuitamycinicus. The sequence continues at coordinate 4,599 of NZ_POUC01000061.1, read as the reverse complement.
TCGACGACTACGTCTACCTGGAGCACGGCGCGCACTACGCGATCGGCGCGCTCGCCATGATCCTGCTCGTCACCATCCGGTACGAGATCAACGAGTTCATCACCGGCTCCGTCGGCGTGATCCTGATCGCCTGGTCCTTCTGGTCCTCCGTCCGCCGCAACCGCGCCATCGCGGCGGCCGAAGGGGACGCCGGATCGGACTCGAAGACTGAGGTCTCGTCCGGGGTGTGACACCCCTCCGGGTGAGGAACGCTCTGTGCGGGGCGGCCACCGAGGACTCCTCGGCGGCCGCCCCGTCGGTCGTCATGGGCCGTGGGTACGGTGATGACCTGCGGTCTCCGAGTGAACGTGGGGGCGGAATGGGCCTGTTCGACGGACTTCGGCGTGGGCGTGAGGCGCAGTTCGACTCGGGCGACGCGTCGACGAACGCGATCGAGCTGACCAAGCGGCGCGCACAGATATCACTGACCAAACAGGGCGCGGCCACCGGCCATCTGCGCGTCAACCTCAGCTGGCGGATGCGCACCTCCGACTTCGGCGGTTCCCAGCGCGAGAGCCTGCTGCGCCATCCCCTCCGGGCCCTGAAGCCCCCCGAGGTCGTCGGCCACAGCCAGAGCATGGTCAACGTCGACCTCGACCTCGGCTGCCTCTACGAACTCCAGGACGGCAGCAAGGGCGTCGTCCAGCCCCTCGGCGGCTACTTCGGGGAAACCAACGCCGCGCCCTACGTCAAGCTCAGCGGCGACGACCGCTTCGGCTCCGCGTCCGGCGAGACGATGTACATCAACCTCGACCACCGCGACGACATCAAGCGGCTGCTGGTGTTCGTCTACATCTACGACCAGACGCCCGCCTTCGACCGCGCCCACGCCATCGTCACCCTCTACCCGAGCAACGGCCCCCGCATCGAGATCCACCTGGACGAACGCCAGCCGCAGGCCCGCTCCTGCGCCGTCGTCATGATCGAGAAGGTGAAGAACGAGATCATCGTCCGCCGCGAGGCGAAGTTCGTCTACGGCTTCCAGGCCGAGCTCGACCGCTTGTACGGGTGGGGTCTGCAGTGGGGGCGCGGATACAAGACCAAAGTCGGCCGCTGACCGCGGAGCCCCGAGGGGCCCCGCCCCGGAGCTCTGCTCAGCGCCCGACGAACTGCGGGCCCTGCGGGGGCAGCCCGAAGTCCGGGTCGGGGGCCGCGGTGACCGGCGGCGGGTAGCCGTAGCCGGTCTGCGCCACCGCGGCACCCGCCGCTGCCGGTGCCTGGGGGTAGCCGTACGCGGGCCGGCCGGTGGTCTGCGGGTAGCCGTAGGCCGGCTGCGTCGCCGGCGGCTGCTGCGGATATCCGTAGCCGGGCCGGCCGGGCGCCGCGGTCGGCTGCTCCGGAGGCAGCGGCACGGAGACCTCGGGGGGCTGCTGGGCGGTGCCCGCCGTCGTCGGCTGCGCGGCCGTGTTCGTGGTGGGGGGCGCGGGGACCGTCGTGGTCGCCGCCTCCGCCTCCGCCTCCGCCTCCGACTCGTCCACCGAGATGCCGAAGTCGGTCGCGAGCCCCTTCAGCCCGTTCGAGTAGCCCTCGCCCAGCGCCCGGAACTTCCAGCCCTCCCCGCGCCGGTACAGCTCACCGCAGATCAGCGCGGTCTCCTCGCCCGTCTCCGGCGTGACGTCGAAATACGCCAGCGCCTCGGCGTCGGTGTCCGCCGCGTCGTACAGCAGGATGCGCAGCTCCCGCACGCGGTCGAACGTCACGCCGTCCGCCGATGCGACCAGCAGAATCCGGCCGACCTCGGACTCGACACCGGTGAGATCCGTCTGGATCGTGTCGGTCAGGCCCTCGGCGACCCGCTTCTTGCCGAGCCGCCACACCTTCCCGGCAGGGTGCCGGGGCTGGTTGTAGAAGACGAAGTCCTCGTCGGAGCGCACACGACCCTCGGGGCCGAGGAGCAGCGCGGAGGCGTCGACGTCCGGAACCCCCTGCCCGGGTGTCCAGCGCAGCACGGCGCGTACCGTGGTGGCTTCCAGCGGGACGTTCGACCCCTTCAGCATGGCGTGCGTCATGCGGTCATCCTGCCCTCTCGGTCCTGCTCACGACAACGCGGGGGCCGCGGTCACGAGCGGCGCCGACGGCCGTCGCGGACTACCGTCGTCATGGCCGGGCCTGGCTGTGCTTGCCCGCGTTACCTGAAATTCATGCGTCATGGGAACCTCTGACATGGACATCTACGTACTATTACCGGCCAGCTTTCGACGATTCGCAGGCCGCACCATCACGACGGGGGAGTTTCATGCGTCATTTCGGGCACATCGCCCCTGAGGTGCGGAAGCGTCTCTTCTTCCGCGAGCCGTGCGTGTTCACCCCGGGCTCGCCGGCCCGTCTGCTCTCGGTCGGCCTGGGCGCCACGCTGTACAGCCCGGCCACTCGGCCGCGTCTGGCCGACGACGTCCTCAAGCAGGCCGGGCGCGGTGTGGTCTCGATGGTGCTGTGCCTGGAGGACTCGATCGACGACGCGGACGTCGGCCCCGGCGAGGAGAACCTCGTCCGCCAGATCACCGCCCTCGACGACCTGCCGGACGCCGACCCGCCGCTGTTGTTCATCCGGGTCCGCGCCCCCGAACAGATCCCCGACCTGGTACGCCGCCTCGGCCCCGCTGCCCGGCTGCTGTCCGGATTCGTCCTGCCCAAGTTCACCGAGGAACGCGGCATCCCCTTCCTGGAAGCCCTGGCCACCGCCGAGGCCGAAAGCGGCCGTCGTCTTTTCGCCATGCCCGTGCTCGAGTCCCCGGAGCTGCTCTACCGGGAATCGCGCGTGGAGACCCTGGAGGGCATCTCCCGGGCCGTCGACAAGTACCGCGACCGCGTCCTCGCCCTGCGCCTCGGCGTGACGGACTTCTGCTCCTCCTACGGACTGCGCAGAGGCCCCGACATGACGGCCTACGACGTGCAGATCGTCGCCTCCGTGATCGCCGACGTGGTGAACATGCTGGGCCGCGCCGACGGCACCGGCTTCACCGTCACCGGGCCGGTGTGGGAGTACTTCCGGGTCCAGGAGCGCATGTTCAAGCCGCTGCTGCGGCAGAGCCCCTTCCTGGAGGTGCAGGCCGCGGAACTGCGCGAGAAGCTGATTGAGCACGCCATGGACGGCCTGCTGAGGGAGATCTCCCTGGACCACGCCAACGGACTGCTGGGCAAGACCTGCATCCACCCCTCGCACGTGCTGCCGGTGCACGCACTGTCGGTCGTCAGCCATGAGGAGTTCACGGACGCCCAGGACATCCTGCGCCCCGAGCGCGGCGGCGGGGGTGTGCTGAGATCGGCGTACACGAACAAGATGAACGAGGTGAAGCCGCACCGGGCCTGGGCCGAGCGGACACTGCTGCGTGCCGAGGTTTTCGGCGTGGCGAACCAGGACATCGGCTTCGTGGAACTGCTGGCGGCGGGGCTGCCGGGCTGACCGCACGGCTTCCGAGGATTCGAAGGGTTCATGGAAAAGGCAGTGAACGAGGGGGAGCACCGCGAGGTGCGCGACGATGCGTCGGCCGGGCCGGCCGACGCGACCGGCGGGGCCTGGTCCGGCAGCTGGGTCGCCGAGCGGCTCGGCGTCGAGCTCGCCGGTGACGGCCGGCTGACCGGCCTGCTGGGGCTGGCGCTGCGCCGCAACCCCAAGCGGGCCCACCTGCTGGTGTCGAACGTCCTGGGCAAGCACGTACCGCAGTCGCCGTCCGTCGTGTACGGCTACGGAGTCGAGCTCGGCCGCCGGGTGCGTGACCTGCTGGGCGACGACGAGGCCCGCAGGGCCGTCGTGCTCGGGTACGCCGAGACCGCGACCGGCCTCGGCCACAGTGTCGCCGACGGGCTGGGCCTCGCCCCCTACCTGCACTCCACCCGCCGCCCGGTCGCCGGTGTCGCCCAGGCCGGCGGTTTCGAGGAGTCCCACTCCCACGCGACCTCGCACCTGCTGCTGCCGGAGGACCGGGCGCTGCTCACCGGCGACGGGCCGCTGGTCCTGGTCGACGACGAGTTCTCCACCGGGAACACGGTGCTGAACACCGTCCGTGATCTTCATGGGCGGTATCCGCGGCGGCGGTACGTCGTGGTGGCGCTGGTGGACATGCGGTCCGCCGCCGACGCGGGGCGGCTGGAGGAGTTCGCCCGCGAGATCGGTGCGCGGGTCGACCTCGTGGCAGCGGCCTCGGGCACGGTACGGCTGCCCGAGGGGGTGCTGGAGAAGGGGCAGGAGCTGGTGGCGCGGTACGAGGCAGAGCATGCCCCGAACAGCGGCGTTGCCGTCGAAGCCGACCAGGAGGGCGACTCCTCAGGGGCGCGGGGAACCGCGCGACAAGCCCCCACCGGCCCGCAGCCGGACTACGACCGCATCGACCTTTACTGGCCCGCCGACCTGCCGGACGGCGCCCGGCACGGGTTCACGCCCTCCCACCGCGCCCGGCTGGAAGCCGCCCTGCCCGCGATGGCGGCCCGGATCGCCGAGGCCTTGCCTCACCACGCCCGCCGCGTCCACATCCTCGGCTTCGAAGAGCTGATGTACGCCCCGCTCAGGCTCGCCCGCGAGCTGGAGCGGACCACCGGCATCGAGGTCCGCTACTCCACCAC
>NZ_POUC01000619.1 GCF_002891435.1 Streptomyces cahuitamycinicus | reverse complement strand
GTGCCGGGGGCTGGGCGGTCGTTGCCGACAGGTTGAGCGGCTGGTACCGAGGGTTGGGCGGTCGTAGCCGAGGGGTTGAGCGGCTGGTGCCGAGCCGGTCTCCGAGGGGCTGGTGGGCTGGTCTCCGAGGGGCTGGGAGGCCGGCGCCGGGGTCTGGGCGGCCGGCAGCGAAGGACTGGGAGGCCGGTGTCCGAGGTGCCCGGCGTCCCTGGCGCCCGGGCCCCCATGGCCCATCGCGTTCTTCCCGTCACGGCATCCCGGATCGCGTCCCAGGCGATTGAATAGGACCCATGGCCCCCATACGCGACCACTCCCTGATCGGTCCCCACCCGGAGCTCCGCGGCCACGGCCTCCTCCTGCGCCCCTGGGACGCGGGGTCGGGTGCCGACGTCGACACGTGGTTGCGCGGGCTGCAAGATCCCGAGTTCCGGCGCTGGAACACCCCGCTGCGGCCGGTCACGGACCGGGCGAGTGCGCGGGAGTCACTGCTCGCGCGGACGCAGGCCGCCATGGAGGGCACGTCCTTGTCGTTCCGGGTCGCGGACGCGCGCAGCGACGCCCCGCTGGGGCACATCGGCGTCAACGAGGTCAAGTACCACCTGAAGGTCGCCCGGGTCGGCTACTGGGTCCTCCCCGAGGCCCGCGGTCAGGGCGTCGCCACCCGGGCGCTCCTGCTCGCCGCCCGCTGGGCCCTGACGGAACTCGGCATGCACCGGCTGGAGCTGGACCACGCGGTCGGTCACGACGTGTCGTGCCGGATCGCCGAGAGATGCGGTTTCCCGTACGAGGGGACCCTGCGCGGTGCGATCTTCCAGGAGGAGCGGCACGACGCGTTCCGGGACGCCCACCTGCACGCACGCCTGGCCACGGATCCGGAGCCGGCGGACCCGTGAGGAGCGCCGGGCGGACAGGGCTCGGCCATGTGACGCGCATGACTGCCGATGGGCGATCAGTCCGTACCGCACCGCGGGTCGTACCTGTTGACCGCAGCACCACCGCAGAGCAGAGAAGGGCCGGCCGACATGACCGCACCTGTGAAGGGCCCCGCCAGTTACTTCCCCTCCATCGAGAAGAAGTACGGCCGGCCCATCGCCGAGTGGCAGGAGCTCATCCGCACCTCGCCGCTCACCCGGCACATGGAGCTCGTCAACTGGCTCAAGACCGAACACGGCCTGGGGCACGGGCACGCCAACGCTCTGGTGGCGCACACGCTCGCCGAGGGCACCTGAGCGTGAGGCGAATGGACTCGCCGAAAATCAGGAGAGCCCGAGCGGTCCCGGACCGCACCATGAACCATGGACACCGACACCGACAGCAATGCGGCCACGAACACGGGCAGTTGGCACCTCACCGATGACCTCGGCGACTTCCTGACCCGCGCGGGCGCCTTCCTCCGCTCCCGGCCGGCGCTGCACACCGTGCCGTTGACGGTCACGGAGACCCTGCGGACGCGGGGCCGGAGCGTTTACGGGGACGGGGCACTGGAGTTCGGCGTACTGGAACGGGCCGGAGAGGTCCGGGCGGCCTTCTTCCGCACCCCACCCCACTGGCTGAACATCACGGCCCTCACTCCCGAGGACGCCGACGCCCTCGCCGCGCGACTGGCCGCCCTCGGCCGGCGCCTGCCCGGGGTGAACGCGGAGTGCGGCACCGCGGGCGCCTTCACGGAGGCCTGGCAGCGGCACACGGGCGCGGCAGCGGCCCTCCGCCAGCACCAGCGGCTCTACCGGCTCGGCAACCTGACCGCGCCCGGCCCCGTGCCGCCCGGCCGCCCCCGGGTCGCCGTCGAGTCCGACCGCGAGCGACTCCGGCGCTGGCACGACGAGTTCGGTGAATCCGTCGGCCTGGGCACCGTCCGGGGCTCCGCGGAGTGGGCGGACGCCCGTATCGACAGCGGCGGCATCACCTTCTGGGAGGCCCCCGACGGCACTCCCGTCGCCATGGCCGGCACCAGCCCCCGGGTCGCCGGTCAGGTCCGCGTCACCACGGTCTACACCCCGCCCCACCTCCGCGGGCGTGGCTACGCGGGCGCGGCGACGGCCGAGGTCAGCCGCGCCGCCCTGGCCGCCGGCGCGGACGAGGTCCTCCTCTTCACGGACCTGGCCAACCCGACCAGCAACGGCCTCTACCAGCGCATCGGGTACCGGCCTGTGGCGGACTTCGAGGTGTACGACTTCACGTAGAGAGCGCCGCCCGCGGCAGTACCGCCGGTTGACGGCCGCCCTCACGGCCACAGCAGCTCCCGCGACCACGCCTCGCCGTCCTGCTCCCCCTTCAGCCGGTAGCGGAGCCGGACGTGTCGCCGTCGCTCGTCTCCCTGGAAGAACTCGACCTCCTCGGCCCGCAGCCGGTACAGCGTCCAGGACGGCACCGGTGCCTGCGGTTCCCGTGACGCCCGTTCCCACGCCGACTGCGACGCCCGGGCCAGGTCGTCCAGGGAGGGGAGGACCTCGCTCTGCCGCCCGGTCAGCGCCGCCGCCAGCGCGCCGGTCGAGCGGGCGTGCAGGTCGCCCTGGGCGTCCTCGGAGGGGGCCGCCGTCACCGGGCCGCGTACCCGGACCTGGCGGCCCAGCACCGGCCAGTAGAAGCCGAGCGCGGCGTACGGGCGTCCGGCGAGGTGCCGGCCCTTGCGGCTCCCGGCGTGGGACGCGAAGGACCAGCCGCCGGCGTCCGCGCCGTGCAGCATCACGATCCGTACGTCGGGCAGGCCCGACTCGTCGGAGGTCGCCAGCGACATGGTGTGCGGTTCCGTCTGGCCGGCCGCCACCGCCGCCGCGAACCACTCGGTGAACAGGGGCAGGGGCGCGGCCGGGGCGGTGGCCGGCTCGAAGGCGGGCAGGTCGGTGACCTCCGGGTCCCAGACCCGGAGTGACCTCAGCAGCTCGTGAAGATCGGTTGCCATGCCTCGATTGTCACCGGTTCGCGTGCCCCCTGGGGCATGTGCGGGTCATGCCTGCCCCAGGTCCGACGACAGCCACCGCTCCGGGCGCATCCGCAGCACCTGATGCCCGTCGTGGTTCTTCCAGGAGAAGTCCACATAGCCGTCGACCTTGTCGGCGGGCAGGTAGCGCGCCGAGAGCTCGCGGAGTTGATCGAGGGTGGCGGGCGACGAGTCGACGACCGGGCCCTCCACCGACACGTACCGGACGGTGGGCTCCAGCCGGTCCACCATCAGCGAGAACCGGCCCGCCGCGCTGATCAGCTGGTACTTGCGGGAGTTCGGGCCCGTCAGGATCCAGATCTCGCCTCCGGGCTCGTACTGGTACCAGATCGGCACCGTAAGGGGTGCGCGGCCCGCACCCGCGTCGACCGCGAGCGCCGCGATGTGCGGCTCGGCCAGGAACTGTTCACGCTCTTCACGGGTGAGGGCCATTCAGGTCTCCTTCTCCAGGGGCGGTCGGCATGCGGAGCAGTACAACGCCCTTGCTGCTACCGGCTGTTCCCCGACCAGCCCACGGCGGCCGACCCTCCCTCAC
>NZ_POUC01000618.1 GCF_002891435.1 Streptomyces cahuitamycinicus | reverse complement strand
GTGTCGGCTGGTCCATGACGTAACGCCTTCCCGTTACGCGCCGGTTCGTGCGGGTGACGTGTGCCATCCGGCTGAACCACCGGCCCGGTGGAAACGTCCCCCGGCCACCGATGAGTTCAGCGCCGCCGTCCGGTCTACCTCTCCGAAAGACCCACCGCGCCCCAACGCCCGTAAGGAGGCAGCGACATGAGTGTGACGACGCCCCGGACCCAGGCCCCGCAGACCGCGTCCCGGAGCATCTCCGGGTTTCTCTCGGCACGTCCCGTGTGGCTGGTCGGCGTTCTGGCCACCCTCGCCGGAGCCGTCGTGACGGAGGTGTTCGCGCTCGTCTCGCGGGCCGCCGGTGTCCCGATGGAGGCGGCCGGCCCTGGCGCGAAGGAGGCCGCGGAGATCCCGGTCGGCGGTTTCTTCGGCGGGGTGGTGTTCTGGTCGGTCGCCGGAGTCGTCCTCGCCGTGGCCCTCGCCCGCTGGGCCCGGCGGCCCGCCCGCACCTTCACCGTGACCACCGTCGCGCTCACCGCGCTGTCCCTCGCCGGCCCGGCCGTCGCCCCGCACACCGCCACGTCCACCCAGATCGTCCTCGCCGCGTCCCATGTGGTGGCCGTCGCGGTCATCGTCCCGATGCTGGCGCGCAGGCTCGCCCACGTGCAGCGCTGAACACACCCCACCCGCCATCACCACCGACACGGGCCCGTCGCGCCTAGGCGCCGACGGGCCCGGTCGCTGCGCCCACCCTCCGTTCCGCGTCACACGGCGGCAGCTCCCCGACCACCCCCGAACGGCCCAGTCCTGCTGCGCCGCAGGAGGCGACCGTCGATATGCGGTGTGACGGTGGTGGAAGGGATGCGTGTGCACCCAGGGACGAGGAGGCGCGATGGCGGAGGCACCGGCCGACGGCGGCACGAAGGAAGCCGCCCCGAGAGGCGGCACGGGCCCCTCCCCGGGCGTCTTCGAGCAACTCGGCACCGTCGCCGACGCCGTCCTCTACGAGGGCTACCTCCTCTACCCCTACCGCCGCTCCTCCACCAAGAACCGCGTCCGCTGGCAGTTCGGCGTGCTGTTCCCCAGGGACTGGGTGGAGGCGGACGGCCCCGTCTCTCCGGGTGTCTCCGGCTCCGCCGACTCCTGGTACCAGCAGACCGAGTGCCTGCTGCGGCTCCGGCAGCCGGACATCGCCGGTGTGCGCGTGCGGGTCCGGTACCTCCAGATGCAGCGCAAGCAGGTGCAGGAAGCCGGCCACCGCCCCGTGGAGTCGCTGCGCACCGACGACGGCACGGTCCATCTGACCTTCGACGAGGCCCTGCCGCGCGAGTGCGAGGCCGAGGTTCCGCTCGACGAACTCCTGCGGGGCGGGCACACCTTCGTGGTGGGCGCCGCGGCCGGTGAGGACGTCGAGGCACTGCCGGAAGGCGCCGGGCGGGTGGCGCGCACCCGCGAGGAGATCCGGGCCGAGACCACCGTCACCGCCGAACAGCTCTCCGACGACCTCTGCCGGATCCGCGTACGGACCACCAACACCGCGCCCGCCCCGCCGCCGCGCACCACCCGCGACGAGGCACTGCGCCGGGCCCTCATCGCCACCCACACCCTCATCGGCGGCGACGGAGTGGAGTTCGTCTCGCTGATCGATCCGCCGGCGGATCTCGAAGCAGCCGTGCGCACGTGCCGCAACGAGTTCACCTTCCCCGTCCTCGGCGGCGATGCCGGCGACGTCGGGCACGTCCTGCTGTCCGCGCCGATCATCCTGCCCGACCACCCCCAGGTCGCCCCCGAAAGCCCGGGCGACCTGCACGACGCCGCGGAGATCGACGAGATCCTCACCCTGCGCACGATGCTGCTGACCGACGAGGAGAAGCGCGAGGCGCGGGCCACCGACCCGCGGGCCGCCGCGATCCTCGACCGGGTCGACACCATGCCGCAGGAGGTCTTCGAACGGCTGCACGGCGCAGTCCGCTCCCTGACACCCATCGCCCCCACGGCGCCCGCCGACCGCCCCGCCTGGTGGCAGGAGGGCGCCGACGACGGACTCTCCCCGACCAGCGACACCGTGCTCGTCGACGGCGTCCCCCTCGGCGGAGGCAGCCGTGTACGGCTGCGCCCCCGGCGACGCGGCGCCGACGCCCAGGACATGTTCCTGGCCGGGCGGACCGCCGAGGTCGCCGCCGTCTTCCACGACGTGGACGGCAGCGTGCACCTCGCCGTCACCCTCGACGACGACCCGGCCGCCGAACTCAACAACTGGTACGGCCGCTTCCACTACTTCCGGCCCGACGAGCTCGAACCCCTCGGGCCCGCCGGATCCCCGGACGAGCCGTCGGCACCGGCTCCCGCCGCAGCTCCGGCGCGGCACACGACCGACTCCGAGACCCCCGCAGCGGAGGCCGAGTGACATGACAACCCACAGCAGCACCACCGAAGTCGGCAAGGAACCCGAACGGTCCGAGGACCGGCAGGGCATAGACGAGATCCACATCCTCTGGATCTCCGAGGGCATGAGCTGCGACGGCGACACCGTCTCGCTCACCGCAGCCGACCAGCCCTCCATCGAGGACCTGGTGCTCGGACTGATCCCGGGCCTGCCGAAGGTGAACCTGGTCAACAAGGTGCTCTCGCCCAGCCTGGGCGGCGAGGACTTCCTGGCGCCCTACCGGGCGGCCGTACGCGGCGAACTCGGCCCGTTCATCCTCGTCATCGAGGGCTCGATCCCCAACCAGAACATCATCGAGGGCGACGGCTACTGGACGTCCTTCGGCAACGACCCGGAGACCGGAGAGCCGCAGACCCTCAACTGGTGGATCGACCAACTGGCCCCCAAGGCATGGGCGGTGGTGGCCGCCGGCACCTGCGCCACCTTCGGCGGCATCCACGCCATGTCCGGCAACCCGACGGGCTGCATGGGCTTGGCCGACTACCTGGGCTGGGACTACACCTCCCAGGCCGGCCTGCCCATCGTCAACGTGCCCGGCTGCCCGATCCAGCCCGAGAACTTCATGGAGACCCTGATCTGGGTCCTCTACCACGCGGCCGGCTCCGCACCTCCGCCGCCGCTGGACCACATGCTGCGCCCCCAGTGGCTCTTCGGAAAGACGGTCCACGAGGGCTGCGACCGCGGCTCGTACTACGAGCAGGCCAACTTCGCCACGGACTACAACTCCCCCAAGTGCTTGGTGAAGACAGGCTGCTGGGGCCCGGTCGTCAACTGCAACGTGCCCAAGCGCGGCTGGATGGGCGGCCTGGGCGGCTGCCCCAACGTCGGCGGCATCTGCATCGGCTGCACGATGCCCGGCTTCCCCGACGCGTTCATGCCGTTCATGGACGAGCCGCCGGGCAGCACCCTGTCGTCCCTGGTCATCAAGCCGTACGGAGCCGTCATCCGCAGGCTGCGCGGCATGACGAACGAACTGGTCAACCACGAGCCGAGGTGGCGCCACAACAAGCGCAAGCTGACCAGCGGCTACGACCCGCGCTGGCGGCCGTGATGACACCCGGCACCCACCCC
>NZ_POUC01000617.1 GCF_002891435.1 Streptomyces cahuitamycinicus | reverse complement strand
GGGAGGGAGGGTTAGCGGCTGCGGCCGTGCCTGGGCGGCGCTGGCCGTGAGGGGATCGAGGCCGTCGGCGTGGTGGTGTGCCGGGCAGCGAGGGAGTGAACGCGGTCTTCCAGCGCGCCGGCGAGGTACACGGCGAGCACGTCGGTCGTCCGGCGGATGACGACGTTCGGGTCGAGGGTCGGCAGACTGCGCCCGCTGTCGGTGCGGTGCACCTGCTTCGGATCGCCGAGCGCGGCGGTGAACGCGGCGTCAAGGTGTGGCGGAGTGTGCGCACCGAAGCGGGCCTGCCAGACCTTCTGGTGCATGCCGAGGGTGACGGTGACGAACCGGGCTTCCGGATCAGCCGGTGCTCCCAGCCGCTCGACGTACGCCGGCCGGGCAGGTGGGCCTTCTGGTCGGGGCTGGAGAGCAGGACGCGTGGCATCAGGGGTCGTTGCCGTGGCTCCATCTGCAGGCACGGTGGGGGGGAACGGTGATCCAGGCGGGTTACCGCCGCCGGCGAGGTGGAGCGGGGTGATGAAGTCGACCTCGAGGGTCTCGGGAGTCGGGGCCCTAGTCACTTCCGTGCCGCGGTTCGTCGCACGGGTGCGAGGGCAGGCATGGGAACCAGGGATGAGGGGGCCTTGCGGGCTGCGGTGTTGATCTCCCGGAGCGCTTTGCCGTGGGTGGCCCAGTCGTCGAGGTAGCTCCAGGATTCGGCGTGATGTTCGGCGAGGGCGTCGTCGAATTCGGCGGTGCCGGGCTTGGCGGTGGCGGGCAGGTTGTCGCGAGTGAGCAGCCACTGCTCGTGCAGTTCGTCGAGACGGTCGAGGGCCGTGTGCAGGACGCCCAGCTGGTATACCCAGCGGCTCTGCACCGTGTTCTCCGGCAGCTGGGCCAGCTGTGTCTCGGCGGTCGCCAGCAGGTGCCGGGCGCCGTAGCGGAGCGGCTCGAACGCCTCGGCGGTGTCGGCATCACGCTGGCTCTTGCGCATGCCGTAGGCGTGGTCGTCGTAGGGCCAGCCGTCGAGGCCGGTGTGCTCGTCGGAGTAGGCGTCCCAGGCGTCGAGGATCTTCTTGCTGTCCCGCACGTAGTGGTCGAGGTGGCGCAGGAAGTCGCGGTGTGCGTGGTGATCTCGGGAGATGGGGAGGGGTCCTTTCAGGTCAGCGGCGAGCCGCCGGCTGCGCGGTACTGGCGTGGGCCGGGATCGTCGCGGGTTTCGTCTGCTGGCGGCGGGCTGAGCGTGCCTGGGCGCGCAGGTGCTTGATGCGCGTGGCGTGGGCGTCGACCACCAGCTGCGGGTGCAGCGGGCTGGGCTCCTGTACGGCGCTGTAGTGGCCGGTGCGTTCGAACATGCCGCGCTGGAGCGGGCTGCGGTCGGTCAGCGCGGTGAGGAACGCGCTGACCAGGTGAGCGGGGGTGTGCTCGTCGAGGTAGGCGTGCCAGATGCGCGGGCCGGAAAACTCCCCGTGGCCGGGCTCGCGGGTCTCGATGTGCCAGGACGACCGGTCGTGGAATTCGCTCAACGGCCGCAGTTCGATGTGGCACATGGAGTCCGGCGAGCGCGCGCCGTCTGGCTCGTGGTGCCATCCTGCCGAGGTCACCTGCTGCCACGGGTCCGGCTGCTGTGGCGGCGGGGCGGTGAGGGCGTCGGTGAAGGCGGCGAGGACCTCGGCGGGCACGAGTTCGCCGAACTCGGCGTACCAACCGGGCTCGGTGCCGACGGGCTCCGCCCGTAGCCGCCACCACGCCGAGGTGCGGGACTGCGGGTCGAACTGGAGCCGGTGGCGAAGGTCAGGGCTTGCCAGGATGATCTCGGCGCTCAAGGGGTCGGAGACGGCGTTCCATCCGGCGGCGGCCAGGCCGTGGGTGACGTGGCGGGCGTCTCCGGGGCCGGCGAGGTGGCGGGGGCTGGTGTCGTACGGGATCTGCACGGCGTGCTTGTCGGCGAAGGCGGCGAGCTGCCGTTCGCTCAGCGGCACCAGCAGCACCCCTGCTCGCTCGTCGGCGAACTGCCGTACAGGTCACGGAGATCGTCCAGCACGTAGTGGAGGGTGTGCTGGTCGGCCAGTTCCCACGCGGCCGTGCGCAGCTCGGTGATCAGCAGGTCGCCCTGCGCCGTGCGCGGCGCGTCAGGGCTCTCCTGAACGGCGCGGGCGAGGGCGCGCAGCGTGTCGGCGAACTGGACGGGCAGGCCCGTGTACTCGTCGAGGAGGGGCTCGACGAGGGCGAGGGCTTCTGCGGGATCGGGGTTCTCGCGCAAGTAGTCGGTGAGGTCCGCGAGCGTTTCGGTCAGGGTGCGGATGGTGTCCGGGGTGAGTGCGGGCATCGGGCTCCTCGGGGCGGGGCTATTGCGGTCAGCGGCGGGTGCGTGCGCCGCCGGCCGGGGTGTAGGGACGGGCGCTGGTGCGCGGCCTGGTGCTACGGGCGCTGTTGCGGGCCCAGGTGGCGGCGCGGGCGGCCGTGATGCGGGCCTGCTGCCACGCACTGAGCTGGGAGGGCTTCACGGACACCGACCAGGTACGGATCTGCGCGCTGTGCGGCACGCGTCCGCGCGGGCGCATCACGGGGTCCGGGCTGGCGAGTTCGGTGGAGAAGGCTTGCACCAGGTGCATCGGGGTGTTCGGCGTGAAGTTGGCCGTCCAGCCGTTGCCCTGCTTGTCCTGCGCTCCGGTCCACCACATCGCCGCCCCGTCGGGACTCTGCCGGTACTGCATCCACGCGGTGCCGTCGGGGCTCGTCGCCATGTAGTCCTGGCCCTCGAAGCGCGTGTGCCAGTTCTGCTCCTGCAGAGGGGCCCAGACGTTGGGGGCGTGGGCTGAGCGGGGACGGGTGAGGGCGTCGGTCAGGCCGGCGACGATCTCCGCCGGCGTTTGCTGGCCCAGGTGGGCGGACCACTCGCCGTTCGCTCCGTCTGCGTGGCCGTGGATGGTCCATCCGCCGGGGAGGACGTAGGGGTCGTAGGCGATGCGGACGGTGCGGTCCGGGCTCTCCATGCGCAGGGGGCCGCCCGTCTTGGACTTGTCCCGCCAGCCGGAGGCGCGCAGGAACTCCGAGACGTGCCGGACGTCGCCGCCGCCGGCCAGGGCGCGGGGCTGGACGAGGTAGTGCTGCTCGGCCTGCTCGTCGGGTCCCCAACCCTGCCACTGCTTCTTCTTCACCGGCGGCGCCGGACGACGAGCGGTGCGGGTGCCGGGGGCTTCGCCGCCGTAGTGGCGGGCTGGGCGCCGACGCGCTTAAGAGCGTCTTTGTGTTCGTCCAGGTCGAGGGTGATGTCGCCGAGTTCGTTCGAGGCACGGCCCAGGGCGAGCCACACCTCCGCGGGGAGCGCGCCTCGCTCTGCCTGGTCCTTGGCGAACACGCTGCCGGTGGCGACGAGGTGGGTGACGCCGCCGAGGACTCCGGTATCCGGGTCGAGCACGCGGGCGATGACCTGAACGGCCTGGGGCGGGGGAAGCTGAGAGAGGTGGTCGGCGAGCTGGCCGAGCTGGCGGGTGATCTCGTCGGCCAGTCTCACCGGGTAGGGGG
>NZ_POUC01000616.1 GCF_002891435.1 Streptomyces cahuitamycinicus | reverse complement strand
CCCCACACCATGGACCGCGTCGCCCTCATGCTCGGCGCGGAGGGCGACGGCCTGTCCACCCAGGCCCTGGTCGCCGCCGACGAATGGGTCCGCATCCCCATGTCCCACGGTGTCGACTCCCTCAACGTCGGCGCGGCGGCGGCAGTCGCCTTCTATGCCGTGGCCACCGGCCGGCCTCAGGTCTAGGGACAGCACGTGGAGCAGCGCGAAGCCGTCGTGGCCGTACTCCTGCGCGGTGAGCGCCTGCTCGCGATCCGGCGCGGCCCCGAAGTCGCCCGCCCCGGCTACTGGCAACCGCTCAGCGGCAAGGTCGAGCCGGGCGAGACCCAGGAGGAGGCGGTCGTCCGGGAGGTCCGCGAGGAAGTGGGGCTCACCGTCGTACCGGAGGCGAAACTCTGGGAGTCGGAGACCGACGACCACCGCTTCCGGCTCCACTGGTGGACCGCCCGCGCCGACACGGGCGAAGTGGTCCCCGACGCGCGCGAGGTCGCCGAGACGCGCTGGGTCACCCCGCGGGAGTTCCTGGACCTGGACCCGGTCTTCGCCGGTGACCGGGAGTTCTTCGAGCGGATCCTGCCGGAGTTCTGACGCCCCGCCGACCGGCGGGCCGTCGTCGTGCGGCTACGCGTCCCGGGGGTGGTCGTCCTGCTGGACGCGCTCCTGCCGTACGACGCCCCCGTCGCCGCCGAGCCCCCGCGCCGGGCCCTGACAACCCTGCACCAGGGCGATACCGACCGCCACCAGCAGCGTCACGACGACGAACACGAACAACCGCTGCCGGAGCAACCGCGGATTGGCGGGCCGCAGCCTGGTCCCCGTGCTCCGGGACGCGGGACGCCCGGTGCCGCTGTGGGGTGCGGGGCGGCTGCCGCTGCCCGACCGCGTCCCGTTGCGCCCGGTGGGCGTCGGCCGAGACCCGGACCGCGACGAGGTACCACCGCGCGAGGCGCCGGAACCCCGCATCGGAGTCCTGCCGCGGTTTCCGCCCCCTGTCGACCGGTTCCCGTCACCGGCCGCCCGGGCTCCGCCCCGCGCACCGGTACCGCTCTGGGAGGCAGGGCCGTCCGGAGACGGCTGACCGTCCCGGGAGGGAGCCGGCCCCCGCGGCGGGGGAGTGCCCCGGCCCCGCTGGGCCCCGGACGTCCCGGCGCCCTGCTGCCCCTGCGGACGCCGGGTGCGCTCCGGGTAGGTGTCGGCGAGCCGTTCGGTCTCGGCGCCGCGGGGCGCGGGCGGCCGGACACCGGCGAGGTCCTGCGACTCCCGGGCCGCGATCTCCTTGAGTCGCAACGACAGTTGGAGCGTGCTGGGCCGGTCCTCGGGGTCCTTCGCCAGACACGCCCGGACGAGCGGGGCCAGCGCGTCGGGCACGCCGTGCAGCTGGGGCTCCTCGTGCACCACGCGGTAGAGCATCACTTCGGAACTGCCGTGCCCGAAGGGCGAGTCGCCCATCGAGGAGTACGCGAGCGTGGCACCGAGCGAGAACACGTCCGTGGCCGGTGTGACGGTCGCCCCGCGCACCTGCTCCGGCGCGAGGAATCCGGGGGAGCCGACCGCCGTGCCGACGTGGGTGAGCGTCGAGGCACCGGTCGCCCAGGCGATGCCGAAGTCGATGATCCGCGGCCCCTTGGGGGACAGCAGGATGTTGGACGGCTTCAGGTCCCGGTGCACCACCCCGGCCTCGTGCACCGCGACCAGGCCCTCGGACAGGGCGGCACCGATGGCCGCGACATCGGCGGCGCCGAGCGGTCCCTCGGCCGCGACCTTGTCGTGCAGGGACGGGCCGGGCACGTACTGCGTGGCGAACCAGGGGCGGTCCGCGTCGAGGTCGGCGGCCACCAGCCGGGCCGTGCAACCGCCGCGGATCCGCCGGGCCGCCGAGACCTCACGGGCGAACCGGGAGCGGAACTCCTGGTCTTCCGCCAGGTCGGGGCGGATGACCTTGAGCGCGACCCGCTGCCCCTTCTTGTCGGAGCCCAGGTAGACCACGCCCATCCCGCCCGCGCCGAGCCGTCTGTGAAGCCTGAACGAGCCGACGACGCGCGGGTCCTCGCGCCTCAGGCGCATCATCGCCATGTTCATCCCCGCTGCCCGGTCCTGTGACGAGCCACAGCTTACGTTTCCACGGCCGCCCGCGCGCAGAGGCCGCGCCCTCTCAGGGTGATGGATTGTCAGTGGTGGGTGGGAGACTCGAAAGGTGGTCAGGGAGGGCGCGAAGAGGCGGACTTCGCGCTGCGAGTGACCCCAACCACCCGTTGCAGAAGGGGGATTGGTCCTGTGAAGGGTGATCGCGTGGAGATAGTCGTGGACGCGGGGGACACGACGCGCACGTATGAGGTGGTGGCGAGCAGGGCGGGCCGCAGAGTCGAGACGGCGGTACGCCGAGGTGTCGTGGAAGTGAGCGAAGTCACCCGTAGCGGTACGGTCGTACGTACCGCCCGCTTCATGGCGAATCGGGTGCTGGCCCTGGTGGAACAGCCGGTCCCTCGGGAGGAGAGCTCGGACAAAGAGGGGTGATCCGGTTCCCCCGTCGGGGAAGACCCTGAGACCCGCGTCCCCGTCTCCACCCAGGGGAGTACATCGCAGGTGGCGGCTCATCCTCCGGGAGGCCCGGCAATCGGTACGAGGGCATGACGCCCGGGAAGGGCCGGACACCTAGATTTGAGGTCAAGCGGCGGGTGCAGCACTCGTCCCCCGAGGTCAGACGCCCGCCGCTGCCAACGACAACTGAGAACGGTCAGGAGAGGGACCATGGCCCAGACGGCTCCGCGGACACTGCTCCGCGAGGAGGGACGCAAGGTGTACGCCGCCGCGTTCCGCCCCCGCCGCCAGGGTCGTCGCCACCCGGTGGTGGCGACTTTGATGGCCCTTCCCCTGGCGGTCCTGCTCCTCCTCGTCTTCGACGGATGGGAGACAGTGGCCACACAGGCGTCGTCCGTGGGCGAGATGCTGGGGCGCTGAGCGGCGACCCCAGGCCCGGAAGAGCGGTCCGGGCGGGGACATCCCGACCATGAAACCCCGTGGGGACGGGGGTGCGGCGGACGGCAAAAAATGCCGGCGCAGCTGGGGAGCTGCGCCGGCATTGCTTTGCCCCACCGCCGAGCACCTGGAACGAACCCGCCCCCTCCGGCCGGGTCCCGTCTGCGCGTACGCTCACCCCGGTGAACTCCGCCTCCGGCCCGCTCCTGGCCGGCCTCACCGCCACGGCCCGAGCCGCCGCCCACGCCCGCTCACCGGCCTGCCCCTGCGGCGCGGCCACGCTCGCGGACCGCCCGGACGGCACCGTCGTACGCCATGCGGACACCGTCGCGAAGGCCCACCCCCCGGACACGATCCCCGCCGAGCTCACGAGCCGTCTCACCCTCGCCGCCCACCACCCCGACATCCTGCTGCCTCCAGTGGACCCGACCCCGGTGGCACTGCACGGCCGCCTGGTGACGCTCTGGCCGTACGGCACCCCCGTGGATCCCGGCGACCCGGACGCCGCGCCCTGGGAAGCCGCCGCCGCACTC
>NZ_POUC01000615.1 GCF_002891435.1 Streptomyces cahuitamycinicus | reverse complement strand
GCCCCACCGCCGCCAGCACGAACGTCACACTGATGAGCAGCGCCCAGGCCCCGAACTTCTCGACCCCCACGGGCTCCCAGCCGTGCTGCTGATACGGATAGCGCCAGGCGCCGGCCAAGGTCGCCACATTTTCCGCCACCCACAGGAAGAACCCGATCAGCAGGAACGACAGCGCCAGCGGCATCCGCCGGCGCACCCCGCGCACCGTGAAGCGCACCGACGTCCCCAGCGTGACGGCCACGAGCAGCCCGGCCAGCACCCAGCGCGCATCGGGCAACCAGTGGTGGCTGAAGAAGTTCACGTAGATGGCCGCCGCGACCACGGCCGTCGACCGCGGCCGATACCGCACGAGCCCCAGATCGAACAGATGCCAGGCCCGGCAGACGTAGCTACCCACGGCCGCGTACAGAAAGCCGCCGTACAACGGGACACCGGCGACCTTGAGCACGGCCGGCTCCGGGTAGTTCCAGGAGCCGAGCGCCACCTTCACCACCTCGAAGGCCAGCCCGATGACATGACAGACGGCGATGACCGCGATGTCCCGCCCGCTCTCCCAGCCGCGAGCCCAGAACAGCAGCGTGAGCAGAACACCGTAGAAGACCAGCAGGTCGTAGCGCGCCACGGGCAGTTCGGGCAGCAGCGCGGACACGGCCACGCCGGACAGCAGGGCCAGGGCGAAAGCGCAGGCCCGCGTCTGTGTCCAGGCGAACGCGAGCAGCTGGCGAACCGGTGCGGCCAGGGGGCCGGCGATGCTTGCAGGGATCATGGTGCCCTGTAGGACGGGCCGGTGCGCCTACCGGTTGCAGTGAATTTCCCTGCTCGGAGCCGGGCCGCCCGGGTACGTACGTGCTTCGGTCACGGCCTGTCGCAACAGCAGGCACAGCAGCCGATCGGCCTCCGGCGCCGCGCACAGCACGCGGAGCGCCTGCTCGAGGCACCGACGCCCCGGCCCGCGCCACCACAGCAGATCGGCGCTCCGGGCCGCCCGGCCACCCGCAGGCGCGCCGGCGAGTCTCTCCGCCCTGCGTCGGCACGCATGGCCGTTGCGCGCCAGACGCCGTGACGCGGGACGCACCCGGCGTGCCGCGTCCACGACCGTGCCGACGAGCAGCGGCGGGTAGTCACGGCCCGCGGGGTGGGCGTCGGCGAGGTCCGCGGCCAGCGGCCACAAGGCGTGCCGGGCGTCGTCTCCGACGCTGTCGTTGACCACCCGCGCCAGGGCCGCGAGCGCCGGGTGCGTCCCGGCCGGGCTGTCGGTGAAACGGCCGGTGGCCAGCAGGCCGGCGGCCTCCATCAGGCAGGCACCGTCGTCCGGGTGCAGATGGGCGAAACGCCCCGGCGCCGGAAGGCCGGCCGGGACGCCGGCAGGCGACTCCACGGACGCCCGGCGGCCGGGAAGAGCGATCACGGGCGGCCTCCGGCTGTGCTCACAGAGGGGTGACGGCGTGCAGGAAGAGGTAGAGCGCCGCGGCCGGGATCCCCGCACCGGGAAACGTGAGGATCCAGGCGGTGCCGATCGAACGGGCCACCTGCCAGCGTACGTCGGAGAAGCGCCGGGTGGAGCCGGATCCCAGAATGGCGGCGGTGATGGTCTGCGTCGTGGAGATCGGCGCCTTCACCAGGAACGCGGTTGTGTACAGGACGGCCGCGGCAGCGGTCTCGGCGGCGAACCCGCGCGGCGGATCGAGGTGCACGATGCGCCGTCCCAGGGTGGTGATGATGCGCCGCCCGCCGGTGTACGTACCGGCCGCCATGGCGGCCGCCACCGCGGCGATCACCCACACCGGCACCGAGAAGCCGTCCTGCCAGCCGGCCGTGACCAGCGCCAGCACGATGACCCCCATGGTCTTCTGTGCGTCCTGCAAGCCGTGCCCCAGCCCCATGGCGGCGGCCGAGACGGTCTGCGCCACGCGGAACCGCCGCGTGGTACGCCGGGGTGCCGAATGGCGGAACGCCCACAGGATGCCGGTGTGCAGCAGGTACCCGAGCGCCACGCCCACCAGCGGGGACAGCAGCATCGGCAGGATGACCTTGTCCAGGATGCCCGACCAGTGCACCGTGGCGGACGCGGCGAGTGCGGCACCGACCAGCCCTCCGATCAGCGCGTGCGAAGACGAGGTGGGCAGCCCCCGCCACCACGTGAACACGTTCCACCCGATCGCGCCGATGAGCGCGCACAGGACCAGCAGCAGCCCTGAAGTCGCCTCGGGCGCCCCGATGATGCCGCTGCCGACGGTCTGGGCGACTCCGGTCCCGAGGAAGGCGCCGAAGAAGTTCATCACCGCGGCCATGGCGAGGGCCACGCGCGGCGTCAGGGCCCTGGTGGAGATGGAGGTGGCGATCGCGTTCGCGGCGTCGTGGAAGCCGTTGGTGAAGTCGAACGTCAGCCCTACGATGATGATCAGCACCACGAGTGTCAGCTCCATGCCCGATCACCTTCCGACGTCCGGCCGCACGCCACCATCGTGCGCTCCCCGGGGCGGAGAGGGCTGTGCGACTACGCCACGCGGGGCGAGCCGTCCGACGGAACCCGGGGACACGGATGCCCCGTTCTACGGTGTCCCGATGCGATCTGTTCCGGTATGGGCGCTGGTGTCCTCGGGGTGTGCGCCCTTCTTCCTGATCATGGGCTGGCTGGTGGCGGCGTCGCTGCAGGGTCCCCCGTACGACCCCGCGGCCCAGACGATCAGTGTCCTGGCGGCCCCGGGGAGCTCGGGGTCCTGGGTGATGACGGCCGCGTTCATCGCGCTGGGATTCTGCCATCTGATGACGGCCTGGGGTCTGCGCCCGGCCGGGACCGCAGGACGGGTGGCGTTGGCGGCCGGAGGAGTGTCGGCGCTGGCCGTGGCCATGTTCCCGGTGCCGAGCAGCGGCGGCTCCCTGAGCCACGGTTCTGTGGCCGCCGTGGCCTTCGCCCTCCTGGCGGCATGGCCCGTGCTGGCCGCCCGGGCCGGGATCGCCGTGCCGTGGGGCCTGCGGCCCTTGCCCTCCCTCGGAGCGACCGCGCTGATGGCGGCCGGCGCGGCCTGGTTCCTGATCGAGCTGCACCTGCACGGCGTGGCCGGTGTGGCCGAGCGCGCCGTGACGACCCTCCAGTCGGTCTGGCCCTTCGTGGTCGTCCTCTCCTGCCTGCGCGGATCCCCGCGCGACGGCTGCCCGAGCTGACCGAGCCGCCAAAGGATTGACAGGTACGGACCAAGCGGGAACCCTGAGAGCGCTCTCAAAGTTCGAATCGGCCAACTGCTGAACGGAGGCAGCGCGTGTTGCGAACTCTCAGGCGCCGGGCCACGGCCGCGGGGCTGTCCCTCGCCACGGTCCTCGCCGGCTCACTGCTGGCGACCGGAACGGGCGCTCCGGCCCACGCCGCCGTCCCGGCGACGATCCCACTGAAGATCACCAACAACTCGGCCCGCGGCGAGCAGTTGTACATCTACAACCTCGGCACGGAACTCTCGACCGGCCGGCAGGGCTGGGCCGACGCGGCCGGCACCTTCCACCCCTGGCCCTGTCCC
>NZ_POUC01000614.1 GCF_002891435.1 Streptomyces cahuitamycinicus | reverse complement strand
GATGGGTATAAGAGACAACCCCGAACCTCGGTGGCCTCACCGCCCTGGACGGGGCCAACGTCGACAACACCGTCGACGGCGCGGCTCAGAACGTCACCGAGTCCGCGGGTGACACCGGCGGCAAGACCGTCAAGAAGGCGGTGCCGGACGCGGGCAAGACCGGCGGCAAGGCGGTCGAGAAGACCACCCCTGTGGCACAGAAGGCGGCCGGTGACGCGGCCGGCTCCGCCGGTCAGCTCGTCGGCGACACGGCCGGTTCGACCAAGGGCGGCATGCCCACCGACTCCCTGACCAAGGATGGCGTGCCGTCCGCGGACTCGCTGCCGGTGAAGAGCCTGCCGGTCGGCTGACGCTCCGGCGTTGTGACCACGAAGGGGTCCGGGGAACTTCCCCGGACCCCTTCGCCGTGTGCTCGGATGCGGTCACAGACGCCGTACGGCCGCCGCGACCCGCTCGTCCGTCGCCGTCAGCGCCACGCGGACGAACTCCGCACCCGCCGGACCGTAGAAGTCGCCGGGGGCCACGAGGATGCCGCGTTTGGCGAGGTGGTCGACCGTGTCCCAGCAGGATTCGCCCCTGGTGGCCCACAGGTAGAGGCTGGCCTCACTGTGCTCGATGCGGAAGCCGTGGGTGACCAGGGCCTCACGCAGCAGCTCGCGGCGGGACGCGTAACGCTCGCGCTGGACGCGGACGTGGTCGTCGTCGCCGAGGGCCGCCACCACCGCCGCCTGCGTCGGAGCCGACGTCATCATGCCGCCGTGCTTGCGGATCTCCAGCAGCGGACCGAGGACCGCCGGGTCACCGGCCAGGAAGGCCGCCCGGTAGCCGGCGAGGTTCGAGCGCTTGGAGAGCGAGTGGACGGAGACGATGCCGTCGTACGAGCCGCCGTTGACGTCCGGGTGCAGGACCGAGACGGGGTCGGCCTCCCAGCCCAGCTCCAGGTAGCACTCGTCGGAGAAGAGCAGGATGTCGTGCGAGCGGGCCCAGGCGACGATCCGGGTCAGCTCCTCCTTGGACAGCACCTTGCCCGTGGGGTTCGACGGCGAGTTCAGCCAGAGCAGCTTCAGGCCCTCGGGGTCCAGCTCCGTCGGGTCGTCGTAGGCCTCGTGGTCGGCACGGGCCAGCCGCGCGCCGACCTCGTACGTCGGGTAGGCCAGGCGCGGGTAGGCCACCCGGTCGCCGGGGCCGAGGCCCAGCTGGGTCGGGAGCCAGGCGACGAGTTCCTTGGAGCCGACGATCGGCAGCACGTGACGGTGGGTGGCGTCCCGGGCGCCGAGGCGGCGCTCGGCCCAGCCGGTGATCGCGTCGCGCAGCTCGGGCGTGCCCCAGACGGTCGGATAGCCCGGCGAGTCGGCCGCGGCCACCAGCGCTTTCTGGATCAGCTCGGGTACCGGGTCGACGGGGGTGCCGACGGACAGGTCGACGATGCCGTCCGGATGGGCGGCGGCCGTGGCCTTGTACGGGGTCAGCTTGTCCCAGGGGAAGGCGGGGAGGCGGTCGGAGACTGCGGACACGGGTTCTGGCTCACTTTCTGGCACGCACGAGCCGGTTCGGCAAACGCCTCGGCCCCGTACGGCGATCAGCGGGGTGATCAGGCCGTACGGGACCGAGGCGGCACGGAGTGCGGGCCGCTCTTACTGGTTCTGCGGCGGCAGCGCGGCGATGAAGGGGTGGTCGCGCTCGATCAGCCCCAGCTTGCTGGCTCCGCCGGGCGAACCGAGCTCGTCGAAGAACTCGACGTTCGCCTTGTAGTAGTCCTTCCACTCCTCCGGAGTGTCGTCCTCGTAGAAGATCGCCTCGACCGGGCAGACCGGCTCACAGGCACCACAGTCGACGCATTCGTCCGGGTGGATGTACAAGGACCGCTGGCCCTCGTAGATGCAGTCGACCGGGCACTCCTCGATGCACGCCTTGTCCTTGACGTCGACACAAGGCTGCGCGATGACGTAGGTCACGCTGTCGTTCCTCCTCGATAGGGCGCTGGCGGGCCTCCTCAGGCTCCGCCGCCTGGCGCGCGGGAGCGCGGCGTCGTCGATGCCCGCCCCTAGTATCTCCGTTCCTGGGCATGATCCGAACAGGAGGGGTGAACTGACCTGTGGAAATCTCTGCCGCCGGGCGACTCGAGGTCCGTATCACCGCTGCTGACGTGGGCAAACGGGTCTCAGTGCGGAGCTTGACCGAACATGAGGCTCCGGGTGAGAAGTTCACCGACACGGTCGGTGTTCTCACATCATGGGACAACGGTGTGCTGCTGATCACACGCAAGAGTGGCGAGAGCGTCCGTATCGCGGAATCCGCGCTGGTCGCGGGCAAGACCGTACCCCCCGCACCGGCGCGTCGCCGCGGTCCGGCCACCTCCTACGAGGAGCTGGCCCGGGTCGCCGCGCGGGCCTGGCGGCCCGTCGAGAGCGAGCGGCTCGGCGCGTGGGAGCTGCGGGCCGCGTCCGGGTTCACGCGGCGGGCCAACTCGGTGCTGCCGCTGGGCACGCCGGACCTCCCGCTGGACGAGGCCCTGGAGGCCGTGCGGCGGTGGTACGGCGAGCGCGGACTGCCCGCCTACGTCCAGACCGCGACCGGCGCCGAGGGCACGCAGGAGCTGCTCTGTGCCGAGCTGGAGCAGCGCGGCTGGGTGCGGGAGGTGACCGCCGAGCTGTGGACCGGGCCGCTGGCGCCGATCGCCGACCGGGGTGACCCGGCCGGGGTCGCGCTGTCCCGGGAAGCCGGTGAGGGGTGGCTGGCCCGGTACCAGCGCAAGGGCGTGAGCGAGGCGGCGCTGCGGGTGCTGCGGAGCGGGCCGTCGGTGTGGTTCGCGACCGTCCCCGGAGCGGCCGAGGGGGCTCCTCCGGCCGCCATCGGGCGGTGTGTCGTCGACGGGCGGTGGGCCGGTTTCGCCGCCGTCGAGGTCGATCCGGCGCTGCGACGGCAGGGGCTCGGCACGGCCGTGATGGCCGCGCTCGCCCGGCAGGCGCTCGACGAGGGCGCGTCGGCCGCGTGGCTCCAGGTCGAGGCCGACAACGCGGGAGCGCGGGCGCTGTACGCCGGTATGGGCTTCGCCGCGCACCACGCCTACCACCACTACCGGGCGCCGGACGCGCGCGGCACCGGCCGGTAACCGATCGTCGTGAGAGGGCACGAGCCTGATATGCGTCCCCCGTACCCCCCGTCCCCCGAACGGTCCGCCGAGCTGCGGCGGCGGTTCGCCGAAGAGGCCCGGTCCGAGCGGCCCGATCTGTCGACGCTGTGCCTGCTGGTGGGTGCGGAGGCGGACGGGGAGCTGGACGAGGCGGCCCTGGACGCCGCGCAGGTCGAGCTGGACCGGCTGGCCGGGCTGCTGCCGTTCCGGCCTCCGGGGCCCCGGGCCTGGGCCCTCGCCCTGCGGGAGCTGCTCGGTGAGCGGATGGGGTTCCACGGCGCCCCCGGCGACTACCAGCGCCTGGAGTCGTCGCTGCTGCACGAGGTGCTGGTGCGGCGCAGGGGGCTGCCGATCCTGCTGTCCGTGGTGTGGATGGAGGT
>NZ_POUC01000613.1 GCF_002891435.1 Streptomyces cahuitamycinicus | reverse complement strand
CGGCGGAAGGGGCGGACGGTTGGTCAGCTCGGCTGGAGTTTCCACAGGACCTCGCCGGAGGCCGAGCGGATCTCGTAGCGGGCGATCTGACCCGGATGCATGGACGAGCTGGCCATCATGGTGTCGGGATCGGCGTCGTGACCGGGCCCGTGCCAGCTGGCCGCGGTCTCCTCGGTGCCGTCGCGTCCGACGATGACCAGGTGGCAGGCGCGCGGGCCCGCGGCGTCCTTCACCATCAGCTCGACCTGGCTGCCCGAGGCCTCGTCCGCCGTCGTGACCTGCGCCCACACCCCGGTCCGAGCGTCGGTCGCCGCGACCGTCCGGGGCGCCTCTCCGCTGCCCCGGGCCATCATCATGATGCCCGGTACGGACACCGCGAAGACCACCGAGGCGGCCAGCGCGAACAGCAGGCGTCTGCGTCCGGCCCGGCGCCTGGTCGCCACCTCGGCGAGCAGCCCGTCCAGCATGCGCGTCCCGGGCTGCGCCATCGGGTGCACGAACCGGGGGGTGGAGCGCCGGTACAGCATCAACTGCCGTGTGGTGGGGCCGAATTCCGTCACCTCTGCAGCGCACCGAGGGCACTCCATGAGGTGGTCCTCGAAGCGGAAGGCCTCCGCCTCGTCCAGCACGCCGAGCGCGTAGGCCGCGACGTCGCGATGCCTCTCCAGGGACCTCATGCCGAATCCTCGTGCCGTTGGGTGCGGGTGGGGTTACTCCTTGCTCCCACCGGTACGGACCAGGCAGCGGAATCACTCAAGCCGGTGACACAATCGCAACCTAAGGATTCGGAGCCCTCCGGCTCCCGGATTGGTCCGGGGCCGCAGAAATCTAAAAAAGATGGATGGCGAGGTGTCCCAGGGGCAGCCCGAGCTGCCAGGCGGGCGTCCAGACCTTCGGCCCGTCGTCCTCCCCGACGACCGGAGCGCCTCCCGGGACCGCGTTCAGATCGGGTGCGAGCAGCTCCGTCTCCTGCAGCCAGCGCCAGGCCTCCTCCGCGAGGTCCAGGTCCGGCGCGGGGCCGCCCGACCGCGCGGCGCCCGCGGCGAGCTCGGCCAGTCGCTCGCGCACCCACTCCTGCCACGGCTGGTCGTACGCGGTGAGCGACAGCCACGTCTCCAGCTGGGTGACGACCCGGATGCCGGACAGCTCCCCGTCGGTGTCGGACAGGAAGATGGTCAGCGCCAGGGCGTCCCTCCCGGCGCGGAACTCGAAGGACGTCGGCGGCATCAGATCGCCCGTCCGCAGCAGCTCGTCGGCGATGTACTCGGCGTACAACCACGCCATGGGGACGGTCAGTTCGCCGTCGGCACCGTCCGTGTTCCCCTGCTCTCTGTCCAGCATCCCTTCCTGCCTTCCTCCGGTACGCGCGCGTTGCCCGACACCGGGCCCCCGGGGACGCTGACGGCCCCCTCCGGAACACGGATGAGGACAGCCGATTACTCAACCGGGGTCATCGGCAAGGCGCTTTACGGAGGCTTGACCCACCCATTGGTTTCACCGCAGGTCGGCGGCGTAACCCGGTAGAACCCTGCGCAGGGCCCGCAGGGCGTAGTACGCGCGTGACTTCACGGTACCGGGCGGGATGCCGAGGGTCGCCGCTGCTTCCGCCACACTCGCCCCCTGGAAGTACACGAGCACCAGGACTTCACGGTGCTGTGGAGTGAGAGTCTTCACAGCCTGGCGGACGTCGAGCATCGCCGCGGCCCGCTCGGCGTGGTCGGAGACGACCCGCGCGTTCTCCAGCACCGCGTCCCCGACCTCGGGCGGACGGGCCTGGCGGGCCCGCCGGGCGTCGATCGCGAGCCGCCGCGCGACGGTCATCAGCCAGGGCCGTACCGAGTCGAAGTCGTCGGCGCGCAGGGCCTCGGGGTGCTGCCAGGCGCGCACCAGAGTCTCCTGCACCAGGTCCTCCGCGCGCTGCCGGTCACCGTCGCAGAGCCGCAACAGGAGCGCGAAGAGGGGCCGGCCGTGCTCCCGCTGCAGTGCGGCGAGCTCGTGCTCGGCGGTCGTTCCGTTCGTAAGAGTGGATCCGGCCGTCATGGCCGTATGCCACCGCAGGGCGTGGCCCCGGCACAGGGCACGTACCCGGCTGTGCGGCGGACGGTCGATCGCGTCGACGAACGGTTCGACGAACGGTCGGGGTGCCCGGCCATGTGGGTGCCGGAGGGGCTGATGAGCGTGTCGGAGCCGCGTGGGACACCCAGAGCCTTCTTTCCTGATTGTGCGTAAATACGACCACAACGCCCACAGTGGGGTGAATGCATGCTCGCGCGCAGTCGACAGATCGCCCTGGCCCTGACCGTCGTCCTCGCCGCAGGCGCCGCCTGCCAGGCCCGCGGCCACGACAAACCCGACCGCGGACGCCCGGCACCGGCCGCAGCCGGGCCCCGCGGTTTCACACTGGTCGCCTCCGGTGACGTCCTTCCGCACAGCTCGATCATCGACCGGGCCCGTTTCGACGCCGGCGGCACCGGCTACGACTTCCGGCCGATGCTCGCCGGGATCCGCTCCGTCGTCTCCCGCGCCGACCTGTCCCTGTGCCACATGGAGACCGTCTACGGCGCGGACGGCGTCTACACCGGCTACCCGGCCTTCAAGTCCCCGCCCGAGGTGGCCCGGGCCCTCGCCGTCACCGGCTACGACGGCTGCTCCACCGCCTCCAACCACACCCTGGACGACGGCGCCGACGGCATCCGCCGCACCCTCGACGCCCTCGACCGCGCGGGCGTCCGGCACGCCGGCTCGGCCCGCACCGAGGAGGAGGCACGCACGGCGACGGTCCTGCGGGCGGGCACGGCCACGGTCGCCCACCTCGCCTACACCTACGACACCAACGGCTTCCCCCTCCCGGACGGGCAGCCGTGGGCCGTCAACCTCATCGACGAGGCCAGGATCATCGAGGCCGCCCGGGCCGCGCGCGGGGCGGGCGCCGACGTCGTCGTGGTCTCCCTGCACTGGGGCACCGAGTGGCAGGACGCCCCCGACGACCGGCAGCTGAGCCTGGCCCGGACCCTCACCGCCGCACGCACCGGGGACCGCCCCGACATCGACCTGATCCTCGGCACCCACGCACACGTCCCGCAGGCGTACGAGAGGGTCAACGGCACTTGGGTGATCTACGGCATGGGAGACCAGATCGCCGGAGAGATGACCAACTACCAGGGCGCCAAGGATCCGCGCGGCAACCAGTCCACCCTGGGCCGCTTCACCTTCGCCCCGCCCGCACGGCCCGGCGACCGCTGGAAGGTGACGAAGGCGGAGTTCGTCCCGCAACTGTTCGACGTCGACGCGGGCCGGGTCGTGAACCTCAACCGGGCGATCGCCCAGGGCGCCGACGTCCGGGCCGTCCGCGACCGCATCCGTGACGTCGTGCTCAGCCGCGGCGCGGCCGGGGACGGACTGATGATGGGGGAGTAGCCCCACCTCAGCCGCCACAGCCGGGCGGACCCCTGCCGGCGGCTCAGGCCGGCCGGGCCGCCCGACAGCGGCTCGGCCCCGGGGCGACCACCCGCCGCACCCCAC
>NZ_POUC01000612.1 GCF_002891435.1 Streptomyces cahuitamycinicus | reverse complement strand
GGGGGCGGCGGGGGGCCCGCCGGCGGCGCGCCAGCGGTCGGAGGCGCCGTATGCGGCCTTCATCCGGTCTCGCATCGGCTTGCCGGCCTGCTCCTCGGCGTACAGCGCCTCGTACCAGGTGGCGTGCCCCTCGTTGAGCCACAGATCGGACCAGGTGCGGGGGGTGACACTGTTGCCGAACCACTGGTGGGCCACCTCGTGGACCATGATCGACTCGACGTACCACGGAGGGTAGACCGGCTCGGTGAAGAGTTCCCGTTCGAAGAGCGAGAGCGTCTGGGTCTCCAGTTCGAAGCCGGTGGAGGCGTCGGCCACGAGCAGGCCGTACGTCTCGAAGGGGTAGCGGCCGACCTTGCTCTCCATCCAGGCGATCTGGCCGGGGGTCTTCTCCAGCCAGGGTTCGAGCGCCTCACGGTGACGGGTCGGGACGACGTCCCGTACGGGCAGGCCGTGGGGGCCGGCGCGGTGCAGCACCGTGGAGCGGCCGATGGACACCTGGGCGAGTTCGGTGGCCATGGGGTGCTGGGTGCGGAAGGTCCGGGTCGTCGACCCGCCGGACTTCTCCACTCCGGCGGGCAGGCCGTTGGCGACGGCCGTGTGACCGTCGGGCGCGGTCACACGGAAGGTGAACATCGCCTTGTCGGAGGGGTGGTCGTTGCAGGGGAACACCAGATGCGCCGCGTCGGCCTGGTTGGCCATCGCGAGGCCGTCAGCCGTACGTACCCAGCCGCCCTCGCGACCCTTGGCGGGCACCGGATCGCTGGTGTGCCGCACGGTGATCCGCATCCAGTTGCCGTCCGACACCGAGTCCTCGGGTGTGATCACCAGGTCCTCACCGGCGAAGCGGAACTCCGCGGGGTCGCCGTCGACCTCGACCGACTCGACCGTGCCGTGGGCGAAGTCCAGGTTGACGCGGTCCAGGTCGGCGGTCGTCCAGGCGTCGATGGTGGTGACGGCCCGCAGCGGCTCGCTGTTGTTGCCCGGATAGGTGAAGGCCAGGTCGTACGACGCGACGTCGTAGCCCGGATTGCCGAGGTTCGGGAAGAGGCGGTCGCCGACGCCGAGCGGGACGGCGGGGGCGCTCGCGGCGACGAGGCAGACGGAGACGGCCGAGGTGAGCAGGGCGGCCGCGGTCCGGCGACGGGTGGGGGTGGTGGCCTGGCTGTGGAGGGTCAGGAGCATGCCCCACGGCTATCAGCGCGCGGGTGAGCGGCGGGGACGGCGCGCTTTCGTCCCACCCGAACCGGGGACCGTGACCTGCGCCGGGTGCCGCCCCGGCCGCCCTGGCGGCGCGCCGGGAAGCCGTCCTGCAAGCCCTCAGTGAGGCCACCCCGGGGCAGCCCTGCAACCCTCAACGAGGCTGCCCGGGGGCAAGTCCTGCAGCCTCAGCGAGGCCACCCGGGCCAGTCCTGCAGCCTCAGCGAGGCCGCCCGCCCGGGCCGCCCGCCCGGGCCGGTCAGCCGCCCTGCGGCTGCGGCTGGGCCCGGCTGACGTCGTACACCCCGGCAACATTGCGCATCGCCCGCATCAGGGCGGGCAGGTGGCCGGCGTCCGGGAGCTGCACCGTGTAGGTGTGCCGCACCTGCTGCTGGGTCGGGGGCTCGACGGTAGCCGAGACGATTTCGGCGCCCTCGGAGGCCATGGCCTCGGTGAGGTCGGCCAGCAAATGGGGACGGACGAACGATTCGGCGACCAGCGTGACCCGGCACTCGGCGGTCTCTCCCCAACGCACGCCGACCTCCGCACGCCCCCCGTCCTTCATGCGCGCCACCGCGGCGCACTCCACGCGGTGCACGGTGACCGCCCCTCCGCGTACGGCGAAGCCGGTGATCTCGTCGGGCGGTACGGGCGTGCAGCAGCGGGCGAGCCGGACGGTCGCTCCCGGCAGGTCGGCGAGGACGTGACGGGTGGCGGGGCGGTCGGTGGGCTGCTCGGAGGCCGCGTCCGGGTCGGGCACGTCGGCGGGCCGGCGCGCTGTCCGGTCCTCGGCGATCCGCGCCTCGCTCTGCTGGGACTCCGCCTGCGCCGGATGTGCGGTCAGCCATCGCTGGATGGCGATCCGGGCCGCAGGTGTGTGGGCGTGCTCCAGCCACTCCCGGGAGGGCTCCGAAGCCGGGTCCTGGCCCATGAGGAGCTGGACGGTGTCGCCGTCCTTCAGGACGGTGCTCAGCGTCGCCAGGCGGCCGTTCACCCGGGCGCCGATACAGGCGTGCGCGTCCTCGCCGTACTGCGCGTAGGCGGCGTCCACGCAGGTCGCGCCTTCGGGCAGGCCGAGCGTGCCGCCGTCGGGGCGGAAGACGGTGATCTCGCGGTCCTGGGCGAGGTCCTCGCGCAGGGTCGACCAGAAGTGGTCGGGGTCGGGCGCCGCCTCCTGCCAGTCGAGGAGCCGGGAGAGCCACCCCGGGCGGGTGGGGTCGACGCGCTCGCCGTCGGCCGGGTCGTCGGGGGCCGGTGCGTACGGGTTGCCGAGGGCGACGACGCCGGCCTCGGCGACCTTGTGCATCTGGTGCGTGCGGATGAGGACCTCGACGACCTGGCCGTCCTCGCGCGCCACGGCCGTGTGCAGCGACTGGTAGAGGTTGAACTTCGGTACGGCGATGAAGTCCTTGAACTCGGAGACCACCGGCTTCAAGCACGTGTGCAGTTCGCCCAGGACGCCGTAGCAGTCCGCGTCCTCGTTCACCAGGACCAGGACGCGGCCGAAGTCGGAGCCGCGGAGCCGGCCGCGTTTGCGCGAGACGCGGTGCACCGAGACGAAGTGGCGGGGCCGGATGAGGACTTCGGCCGGGATGTCCGCCTCGCGCAGCACACCGCGCACCTCGTCGGCGACCTCGGCGAGCGGGTCGTCCGTGCGGGCCGCGTTGCGGACGATCAACTCCCTGGTGTGCGCGTACTCCTCGGGATGCAGGATCGCGAAGACCAGGTCTTCCAGTTCGGTTTTGAGCGCTTGCACGCCGAGCCGCTCGGCGAGCGGGATGAGCACGTCACGTGTCACCTTGGCGATGCGCTCCTGCTTCTCGGGGCGCATGACGCCGAGGGTGCGCATGTTGTGCAGCCGGTCGGCGAGTTTGATCGACATGACGCGGACGTCGTTGCCGGTGGCGACGAGCATCTTGCGGAAGGTCTCGGGTTCGGCGGCGGCGCCGTAGTCGACCTTCTCCAGTTTGGTGACGCCGTCGACGAGGTAGCGGACCTCCTCGCCGAACTGGTCGCGGACCTGGTCGAGCGTCACGTCCGTGTCCTCGACGGTGTCGTGCAGCAGGGACGCGGTCAACGTCGTGGTCTCGGCACCGAGTTCGGCCAGGATCAGGGTCACGGCGAGCGGGTGCGTGATGTACGGCTCGCCGCTCTTGCGCATCTGGCCGCGGTGCGAGGACTCGGCCAGGACGTAGGCGTGGCGCAGGGGTTCGAGGTCCGCGTCGGGATGATGGGCGCGGTGGGCCTCGACGACATGGCTGATGGCGTCGGGCAGCCGACCACGGGCGGCGGGGCCGAGCAGGGCCGCGCGGCCGAGGCGGCGCAGGTCGATCCGGGGG
>NZ_POUC01000611.1 GCF_002891435.1 Streptomyces cahuitamycinicus | reverse complement strand
GGGTGGGGCTGCTGGTCACGGAACAAGGGTACGGGGGTTCGGTTCCCCCTATCCGCCCAGCCGCGCCCCGCAGTGCGGCCAGGGGCTGGCCCCCCGCCGCACATACAGCTTCTTCGCCCGGTACGTCTGTTCCGCCGCCGGGGCGTCCTGGGGGCGGCCGCTGCCGCCGAGGGCCTGCCAGGTCCGGGTGTCGAACTGGTAGAGGCCGCCGTAGGTGCCTGAGGAGTCGACCGCGTCGGGCCGGCCGCCGGACTCGCAGGCCGCCAGGCCCTGCCAGTCGAGGTGGTCGGCGCCCTGGACGGAGGCGGGGCGCTCCTTGGTGCCGACCTTGACCACCTGCGGGCGCGGCTCGCGCACCAGCTCGGTTCTGATCCGGCGCGGCTTCTGCTTGACGCCGTTGACCGTGCGCAGCGAGAAGGTGACGCGGCGCAGGCCCGGCTCGCCCGCGTGCTCCACGACCTCCGTGCCCCGGAACAGGTCAGGGTCCTCCGTCCGCCGCACCGGGAACGGGACCGGCTCCTCGCGGACCTCCTTGCCGCCGGTGATCCGCAGCACTGTCACGGTCTGCCCGTCGCGCGGGAAGCTGCTCTGCGGGACCGAGGTGGTGTCCTGGCCGTGCAGGGTGATTCCGGCCTTCTCGACGGCCTCCCGTACGGTCGCCGCGTTGGTGCGCACCGTACGGGCACGGCCGTCCGCCATGATCGTGACGGTGCGTTCGGTCCGCACGTCCAGTGCGAGCCCTTCGCGCCCGATGCGGCGGGAGCGCGAGGTGGACACGTACGCTCCCTCCTGTCGCACACCCAGCTGCCGCAGCGCTCCGTCCACCGTGTGGGCGGTGGTCCAGACCTCGCGCCGGTGCCCGTCGAGGGTGAGCCGCAGGGGACGGGCGAAGTGCACGGCGACCTCGTCGCCGCTGCTGATGTCCGTACCGGGCCCGGGCGCGACCACGTCGTGGGTGCCGATCTCGACGCCCTCCTCCGCGAGCAGTTCGCTGACGTCGTCGGCGAAGGTGTGCAGTGTGCGCGCCTTGCCGTCGACGTTCAGCTCGATCGCCTTGTCCTTGGCGACGAACGCCGTGGTGCCGCCGGCGAGGAAGGCGACGACCAGGGCCTGCGGGAGGAGCCGCCGCATGGGGCTGTCCGGGCGCTCGGGGTAGCGGGCCTTGCGCCGGCGTGCGGATCTGCGGTGCGAGCCGGTGCGCGCCGCGGCACGCGATCCGGCGTGCGCACCCGGGCCCTGGCCTGGCTGCTCCTGGCCCGGCTGCTCGACGGACCCGGGCGCGGGCCCGTCGTGCGGAGCGCCCTGCCGGGGCAGTCCGGGCAGGGTCGGCGCCTCGTAGGCGGGCCGGTAGGTGTCCCGGTGGGCGCAGGGTGCCCCGGGGGTCCCCCAGCCGAGCGTCTCTGCGCTGTGCAGATCGGCCGGCGGCGCGTCGAAGCCGCCGTACACCGGATCGGCGTAGGCCGGGCCGTACGTCTCGTACGTCTCGTATGCCTCGTACGTTTCGTATCGGGAGTTGCTCACGCCGACGCGCTCCAGGGGGCCGGAGGGGGTCCAGGGGGGTCCGGATCGGGCCCCCAGAACCTAGCGGAGCGTTCGTC
This sequence comes from Streptomyces cahuitamycinicus, assembly GCF_002891435.1. Lineage (GTDB taxonomy): Bacteria > Actinomycetota > Actinomycetes > Streptomycetales > Streptomycetaceae > Streptomyces > Streptomyces cahuitamycinicus. The sequence continues at coordinate 1,952 of NZ_POUC01000611.1, read as the reverse complement.
ACTCTCCAAAGCGACGCGACTACGCACAGTCGTGCGGCGCGGTTGTGGACTCGGGTCAGTAACCGAACGCGCGTGCCGTGTTCGCGCCGAGTGCCGTGGCGAGGGTGTCCTCGTCGATGCCGCGCACCTCGGCCATGGCCCGCACGGTGACCGGCACGAGGTACGGGGCGTTGGGCCGCCCGCGGTAGGGCGCCGGTGTGAGGAAGGGCGCGTCCGTTTCGACGAGGAGGAGCTCCAGCGGGGCCACCGCCACCGCGTCCCGCAGGTTCTGGGCGTTCTTGAAGGTGACGTTGCCGGCGAAGGACATGAAATAGCCCGCGCTCGCGCAGATCCCGGCCATCTCGGCGTCACCGGAGTAGCAGTGGAAGACGGTCCGCTCGGGGGCGCCCTCCTCCTTGAGTACGCGCAGGACGTCGGCGTGGGCGTCGCGGTCGTGGATAACCAGGGCCTTGCCGTGCCGCTTTGCGATCTCGATGTGGGCGCGGAAGGACCGCTCCTGCGCGTCCTTGCCCTCGGGCCCGGTGCGGAAGTGGTCGAGGCCGGTCTCGCCGACGCCCTTGACCTGCTCCAGCGCGGCCAGCCGGTCGATCTCGGCGAGCGCGTCGTCCAGCGCGGCCCGGCCGCCGGGTTCGCGGGCGCCCTGCCGCGACCACCCGTCGGGGTCGCCGTGCACGATGCGGGGCGCCTCGTTCGGGTGCAGGGCGACCGTGGCGTGGACGGCGTCGTGGGCCGCAGCCGTCTCGGCCGCCCACCGGGAGCCCTTGAGGTCGCAGCCGACCTGCACGACCGTCGTCACTCCGACCGACGCCGCCTTCGCCAGTGCCTCCTCGACCGTGCCGGACTGCATGTCCAGGTGGGTGTGGGAGTCGGCGACCGGCACCCGCAGGGGCTCCGGGAGGGGCGGGGCCGCGTTCTTGTCCTGGCGGCCGGAGTCGTTCGAAGGCATGCCCCGATCCTACGAAAGGGGCACGCCCTCCCCGACGGGGGAGGACCGGGGAGGGCGTCGGACAAGGCAGCCGGACGGGTCAGCTCGCCTTGCGCTGGAAGGGGTGCAGCAGGTCGGACAGGTGCCAGTGGTGGTGCTCGCGCTCCTCGCCCGCGCTCCCGGGCCCTGCCGAGGGAGCCTCCACGGGCCCGGCGGGCGGCGGCACGCGGGACGGCCGGTGCGCGGCGTCGCGCGCCGACGCGACCCGCCCGGGCCGCATGATCCGCACGACGTGGCTGTCGCAGTTGTGGCACTCGGGCTTGCTCAACGGGGAGGGCACCACCTTGCCGTCCGCGACGTAGAGGACGAACTCGTGACCCGCGGCGTCCGTGTGGTGCTCTATCTCGTACGACTGCTCCCAGCCGTGTCCGCACCGCATGCAGGCGAACGAGTAGGACTCGTTGACGACTGCGGTGGCACCGGCGCGGAGCCCGGTCTGCCCTGCGATCTCACTCATGCCAGCTCCTGTTCCGCTGTGGCGTGAGGACGATTCCGTCCCCGCACCCCAGTGGACTCCCCGGCCGGACCGGTGGCAGCAGACCTGTCGAGTGTTGGCCCCGATTTGGGGTTCCCTTGCCCCGAGCCCCCGGCGCCTTTACCCACGCATGGGGCGCACGATCGCGCCCCTCAGGGGCGCGGGGAGCTGCGCGCGACAAGCCGGGGGCGCGGGGAGCTGCGCGCCAAGCCCCGCACAACGCGCGTCCCGCACAGCACAGCGGCCCTCACCCCCAACCCCGGTCACCCCGCCGCGTTCTTCGCGGCGACCACCGCATCGAAGACAACCCTCTTCGGCACGCCGGCCTCCACCGCCACCGCGGCGATCGCCTCCTTGCGCCGCTCCCCCGCTTCCTCCCGCACCCGGACCCGCCGCACCAGCTCCTCCGGCCCGACCTCCTCGGGGCCCTTCTCCGGCGCTCCCTCCACCACGACGGTGATCTCGCCGCGCACCCCCTCCGCGGCCCAGGCG
>NZ_POUC01000610.1 GCF_002891435.1 Streptomyces cahuitamycinicus | reverse complement strand
GCCCCGAACCGCGCCCGCAGTTCCCCGGCGGGCAGGAAGCGCCCGCCGGCCCCCACGTTCTCCGTGGTGGGTGCCGACACCGCGCCCGGGATGTGCCCGGCCACCGGGTCGATCGGCTCCACCTCGCCCCGGTACCGCTCCCCCGCCCGCGCGTCCAGCAGCACACCGGACCGGGCCAGAGCCGCAGTGGCATCCGCGTCGAGCAGCCCCGTCGTCCCCGGCTCGGGCACGAAGTCGCCCTCGGCCGGAGCCGGCACGGACGTCTCCAACGGCCCCTCCCAGGACGGCAACCCGCCGTCGAGGACCCGCACGTCCGGGTGACCCGTCCAGCGCAGCAGCCACCACGCCCGGGCCGCCGCCCAGCCCTGGCCGCCGTCGTAGACGATCACCGGTGTGCCGGCCGACACACCCGCCCGGCGCATCGCGGCACCGAAGCGCGCGAGGTCCGGCAGCGGGTGCCGGCCGCCCTTGCCGGGCTCGGAGGCCAACTCCCGGTCCAAGTCGACGTAGACGGCCCCGGGCAGGTGCCCTGCCTCGTACGCGGCCCGGCCGTCGAACGGCGGCTCGCCGGCCGCCTTGGGCGCGCTGAGTTGCCAGCGGACATCGAGCAGGACCGGCGGGCGGGCGCTGTCGAGGTCCTTCACGAGGTCGGATGCGGAGATGATGGCGTTCATGGTCCCCATCCTCGCGCACGGGGGTGGCCGAGCCGTCCGTGTCCGGCTACTCTGCTCGGCCGGAGCGGGGCGATCACGCGTTGTACGGGAACAAGCACATGCTGTACAGCTGAACGACACCTGCCGACAAGCGCGCCGCGAGGGACGAGGCCCGCACATCGGGCATTCTCCCGGACAAGGGACGCCCCACAGGGCTACCCCACCAGGCTGCGGAGAGCACGGCCACCGCGAGGCCGAGAAGAGAGTGACGATGACCGACGCACGGGGGTCCGCCGGGCCGAACGGTGACACACCCACGCGGCACGCGCCCGGCGCGCCCTGCTGGGTGAGCCTGATGGTGCACGGCCTGGACGCGACGGAGGAGTTCTACGGAGCGCTGTTCGGCTGGGAGTTCCAGCCGGGCCCCCAGCAGCTCGGCCCGTACGTACGCGCGCTGCTCGACGGGCACGAGGTGGCCGGCCTCGGCCGACTGCCGCCGGACCGCCATCTGCCCATCGCATGGACGCCCTACTTCGCCTCGGAGAACGTGGATCTGACGGCCGAAACGGTGCGCAGCCGCGGCGGAACGATCGGCGTGGGTCCGCTGGACGCCGCCGACGCCGGCCGCCTGGCGATCGGCTCCGACCCCGCGGGTGCGGTCTTCGGCATCTGGCAGGCCGCCGCGCACCTGGGCACTGCCGTCTCGGGCGTTTCCGGCACACCCGCCTGGAACGAGCTGCTGACCTACGAGTCGGCGAGCGTCGCCAAGTTCTACCGCACGGTGTTCGGCTACGAGGAAGAGCCGGTGGTCTCCGCTGACTTCGACTACGTGACCCTGCACGTGGGCGGCGGGCCCGTCGCCGGCATCCACGGTGTGGGGCACGCCCTGCCCCGCGACCGGGGGCCGCACTGGGTCACGTACTTCCAGGTCGCCGATGTCGACGACGCCGTGGACCATCTCGTCCACCTTGGCGGGCAGGTTCTCAAGCCGGTGCACGACACCGCCCACGGGCGGGTGGCGAGGGTGGCGGACCCGGAAGGCGCGCGGTTCGCGCTGCTGCAACGGCCGGGCTGACGGCCGGAGCGCCGGACGCGGGTCAGGCGGAGGTCACCGGCAGCACGTCCGGGGACAGGGCCGCCGCATGGGAGGTTGCCGCGGTCATCCGGCGGCGGTGGTGACGGCGGCACAGCACCTCGTACCCGACCTCGTCGGCGGAGTGGGTGACGTCGCCGACGACCACCTGGGCGCCCTCGACGACCATCACCCCGCCTATGGTGCGGGCGTTGTGCGTGGCGCGGGCTCCGCACCAGCACAGGGCCTCGACCTGGAGCACCTCGACCCGGTCGGCCAGCTCCACCAGCCGCTGCGAGCCGGGGAACAGCTTGGAGCGGAAGTCGGTCGTGATGCCGAAGGCGTAGACGTCGAGGTTCAGGTCGTCGACCACACGCGCGAGTTGATCGATCTGCTCCGGTGCGAGGAACTGCGCCTCGTCGGCGATCACGTAGTCGGCGCGGCCGCCCTGCGAGAGATGGTCGACGAGATAGCCGTAGAGGTCCTGCCCGTCGCCGACCTCCACCGCGTCCGTCACCAGGCCGAGACGCGAGGACAGCTTGCCCTCGCCGGCCCGGTCGTCGCGCGAGAAGATCATGCCCTGCAGGCCGCGCGCCGAGCGGTTGTGCTCGATCTGTAGAGCCAGCGTCGACTTGCCGCAGTCCATGGTTCCGCAGAAGAACACCAGCTCGGGCATGTGGAGTTGAGCACCTTTCGGCGTGACAGGTCGGCGTGGGGCAGTGTCAGGAGCGTACTTCGAGCAGGGGGACCAGCTGCTCGGCGGGGGTCATCGAACCGTGGTTGCCGACCATGGCCGACTCCTTGGGCTCCCGCTCGGAGGCGATGAGCAGGACGTCGTCCCGCGCGGCCGCGACCACGTCACCGATCCTGCCGTACACCCGTTCGTCGATCTGCGAGCCGAACCAGCCCGCCGCGATGGCCTCGTCGCGTGAGGCCACCCAGAATTGCTCGCCGAGCACCTCGCGCCAGCAGGTCAGGACGTCGTTCGCCGCGCCGGGCACCGCGTAGACATGGCGGGCGCGGCCCTCGCCGCCGAGCAGGGCGACCCCGGCGCTCAGCTCCCAGTCCTCGTCGAAGTCGATGCGGTGCTGCTCGTCGAACGGCACGTCGATCATGCCGTGGTCCGCGGTGATGTAGAGGGCGCTGCGCGGCGGCAGTTGCTCGGCCAGGCGCTGGGCCAGGCGGTCGGCGTACATGAGCTGGCCGCGCCAGGTGTCGGAGTCGACGCCGAAGCGGTGACCGGCGCCGTCCACCTCGGCGAAGTACGTGTACACCAGGGAGCGGTCGCCCGCGGCCAGTTGCTCGGCCGCCAGGTCCATACGGTCTTCGCCGGTCAGCCGCCCCAGGAACGTTCCGCCGCTGAGCGCGATCCTGGTCAGCGGGGTGTTCTGGAAGGTCGGGGAGGACACCTGCGCGGCGTGCACCCCGGCCTCGTGCGCCCGCTGGAAGACCGTGGGGTACGGCTGCCAGACGCCGGGCTGGGTCCACGGCTGCCAGCGCAGCTGGTTCATCAGCTCGCCGGTGTCCGGGTTGCGGACGGTGTAGCCGGGCAGGCCGTGCGCGCCGGGCGGCAGGCCGGTGCCGACGGAGGCGAGGGAGGTCGCCGTGGTCGCCGGGTAGCCGGCGGTGAGCGGACGCCCGGTGCCGCCGCGCGAGGTGGCGAGCAGGGACGTCATGAAGGGCGCGTCCTCCGGGTGCGCCCTCAGCTGCTCCCAGCCGAGACCGTCGATCAGGAACACGCAGTTCCGGTCGGCGGGGGTCAGCTCGTGAATCGTCGCGCGCATGTCCGGTACGCCGAGACCGGCGGCCAGGGTGGGCAGGAGGTCGGCGAGCGATCCGCTGCCGTACTCGGGGGCGGGTGC
>NZ_POUC01000060.1 GCF_002891435.1 Streptomyces cahuitamycinicus | reverse complement strand
GACAGCTGCCAGCCCCCTCCCACCAATCGACCCGATGCGCATCAAGGGGGGATTTCCGACGAAGCAGCCCCGCAGCGGGGCGAGCGGGGCCATCATGGCGAAGCCGCAGTGCGGACGTCCGGTGGGGGAACGTCCACGTGCGCTGCGTGCCAGCACGGGGGGTGCCATCACATGGAGTGTCCGGCGAGCAGACGTGCGCCAGGGCCGAGGTCCCTGGGGGCGGGGGCGGTCGTGCTGCTGACGCTGCTCTGCCTCTCCCTGACCGGTGCCGGGCCGGCCGACGCGGCCGGCGGAGGAAAGGACGAGGAACGCACCGGGAAGCTCACTGTCGACATCGGCTGGGACGCGTCGCGGGAGAAGGTGGTGGTCCGCAAACGCTGCACATACACCCTCGGCATCAGAAGCGAGGCGCTGGCCCAGCTGCGGATGATGGGGGTCGGCTTCTGCCAGGGCTACAGCGTGAAGCGTGACGGAGAGGCGGCGGGCTACGACAGTTGGGACGCCCCGGCGGTCAGGGTGACGCAGGAGTCGTCCCGGAGCCCCGTGCGGGTGGAGACAAACTCCGCCGTCCACCTGTCCCGGCGTTCCGGCCCGCAGCGGCTGGACGTCCGCGTCAACGTGGCGAGCGCGTTCAAGCATGCACCGGAAGGGCTCCCCGGGGTCTGGACGGTGGAGGTGAGAGCCCCGCGCTGGTCGTTCAGAGGAATAAAGGGGCCTGTGGCATCGCAGTCGCCCGGCGTGGTCACATGGAGGGTGACGACCGCGTCGCAGGACGCACCGGCCATGGTCGGCACGGTCGCCCTGGAGAGGACGGTCGAGACGACGAAGCCGCCCTCGTCGCGGCGGCAGTCGCGGGCGGAGCCGGTGACCGTCTTTGGCCTCGCCGTGTGCGGGATCGGTGTCGTCGCGGCATGCCTGGTGGTGAGGCTCGCCGGCCCCGCCGTGCCACGTAGGTGGGCGACGGTCGCCATGGTGCTGACGGTGGCCGCGTGCCCCCTCGCCTTCTTGGGGACGCAGGGACAACGGGAGATCTGGCGGTACAGCGGCCCTCCCTCCGACCCGTCCGGTCAGGAATGGGCACCAGGCCCCGCCCTGGGTATGTGGCTGTGGTACGTCCTGCCGGTGGCCGGATGGTGGTTCAGCCACCGCCTGGTCACCCGCAGACCCCCGTCGACCCGCGTACTCGTCGTGAGCGGCGCGGCCCCGCTTCTCGTCCTTCCTCTTCTGGCAGCCGGCGGGACGGTGCTGACTCCTGCCGGGTGGGGTCGCCTGGTCGGTCTGCTCCTCCTCACACTCGCCCTGTTCCTCGTCTTGCACTGTCTCGCCGAAAGGGGGACGGCGGTCCGTAGGTGGGCGGCCGCGGGGGGCACGTTCATGTGGATCGTCGGCCTGACGTACGGGCTTGGTGGCGCCCCGATCATGACCGACGACGACTCGACGGTGACGACGTACGAAGCGGCCGCCGTACTGGTCTGCACATGGCCGGTCGCGGTCTGGCTCACGTCGCTGCTGGGACCGGTGCTGGGCCGCACTCCGAGACCGGCGGTCCGAGCCGTCTCTTGCGCAGCCTTCTGGGCCCTGGTGCTCTCCCCCTTCCTGGTGGCCCACATGACGACACCACCGCAGGCATGGAGCGACACCTGGGACTACTACAAGAGATCCTTCTTCACGGGATACATGGGATTTCCGCTCTGCGCGGTGGCGGTGTGCGGCGTGGTCCTGCAACTCGTCTACCTGATCCGGCGTGGTGCACTCGGTGACCGGGGCCGGGCCGCGGAGCCGGTCGGCAGGGTGCTCCTGGTCTGCGGCGTACTCATGGCTCTGGGGAACCCGAGCCTTCGGACCCTGTCGATGTGGGGCGACGCGCTCGCGGTCCTGTGCACCGCGCTCGGTTCGCTCTGGTTGATCCCGCTCGGATCGGACGCGACGGCCGCCGGGTTCCGGCGTGTCAGCCGGAAGGCACACGCACGGCTCATGGGCCGGTGGGTGAGGACACAGCTCCTCTGGGACACGCGTGCCGACTTCCAGCGGGCCTCGCGGTCGGCCCTCGTGGATGGTGACATGTCTGCGGCGGAGTTCTCCGAGCGCTGGGAGAAACTGGACGTGCCGGGGGGCCGCGGGGACCCGGCGACCCGGTTGGCCCGCGTGAAGCGGTGTGCGCTGGGAACGAGCGCGGGAACCGCGCCCCGGAGCGCGGGTGCGGCGGGTGCGGCCCTCGCCCTGCTACTGGCCCTGCCCTGGGCCGCCTACAAACTCGTGACCGCTGACCCCGTGGGGGCCGACGCGTTCATGCCGTTCCACCTCGAAGAGGTTTCCAAGGCGTTGAGGTTCGCCCACTGGGCGCTGTACGGCTTCGTCTTCGGCTACTTCTACGCCCTGCTGCGCGGCAGTACACCGATCGCCAAGGCGGCGGCACTCATGGCGGTGGTGCTGCCGGCCGAGGTGCTGGCGATGATCCCCCTCACCGTGGACCCGCAGTTCACACGGAACCCGTCCTGGAACGACATGGTGGTGGCGTGCGGCGGCCTCGCCGGCCAGACCTTCGTCGTCTGCATGGGGCTGGGGCTCGTCTGGGAATGGTGGCTGGCGCGGGCCGCCGCGCTGAAATGGTCCCAGGTGCGCAACTTCCGCCGGCTCTCCTCCATCACCGTGCCTCTAGGCACCGTACTGGTCGCCGCCGCTACCGCGTTCGCCACGGTGGTCGCGGGGGCGTGGGCCCAGCAGGAACTCCAGCCTCCGCCCGGCACCCCATCGTCGTCACCAGCCGCTCAGGTCCAGCCCGGGCAGGCCGGACGCTGATCACACCGCGTCACCGCAGTGTGACAGCGGAGATCATGGTGGAGAGGGGCTGGCACTCCGATCACCCCGTCAGGGAGAGAGCTGCACCTCCCGCTACGTGCTTCTGAAGCACCTGCGCACCTCCAGTTGCAGGGAGATCCCGGTCCCCCGCCCCGCCCCCTCGCGGGCAAAGGTTTCGATCGCAGAAGCGGGCTCCCCAGGATCGCGCACGCCTGCACCCGAGTGGCCCCCGATGCTAGGCGGGTGCGGCGGAAGCGGCTGATACAGACCGCCACGGAATGCGGGCCCGTCCGGCAGAGGATGCCCCGCCGTCCGGCTCGCGGTGTCCTGCGGGATGGTGGCCCGACCCGGATCGTCGGGCCGGGCCACCACGACGGTGGTCGTCAGGAACGCGGATTGTCGGTCGCGGTTGATTCCTTGCCCGGCTCGGCGGGCTGGTCGGTGAAGACCGTAAGGTGCCAGGTTCCCTTCTCCCGCGTGACGGTGAAGGTGTCCTGCAGGGGCTTGCCCTTCTTGTCCTCGCGAGCAGGCGGGCCGAGCCGACGTCCGGCCCATGTCGGCACGTCCTTGATCTTCCAACCGCGCCCGCCCCGGTCGGCGAGGATCCGCTCGGCCTCCTGCCGGGACCATCCCTCGTCCTTGACGCCCCCGACCGAGATCAGCCCGACGGCGTTGCGGGAGTTGAGGGCCTGAACGTAGGCCTCGACGGCGTCACGGGCCCCGTCAGAGGATGCCGATGCCGAAGACGAGGGTGCCGAGACCGTGGGCGGGGCTTCATCGTCCTGGGACGAGCAGCCGGTTGTGACGACCGCAGCGGCTGCCATGGCCAAGAGGCGTCGACGTTGCACAGCACAGTCCTGTTTTCCGGTGAGGGGACGGGCAACCTGTCCTTGGCCTTGAGGTCGGTCAGACGGAGCGGGTTGCGCAGAGTCCGTACCCGGTCGTCACCGTGGACCTGCCACGTGCGCCGTGGTTCACGACCCGGCCCGGATGCCCCTTGAGCTCCAGCAGGTAGACCCCGCCGGGAACCGCGATCAGCACATCGCACTCGTTGATCCGCCCGGACGCCCCGGTGAACTGGAACGTCGCCCATGCCCGACAGGGCTCGGTCCGCGGCGTCAGCCCACGGAGATGATCCAGCCCCTCCTGCTCCCACCGGAAGCCCGACCGCCGCGGCTGAAACCAGCGCTCACGTGGAGTGGGCGCAGCAGCGGGCCACCTCACACCGAGCCCCTGGCGTGCGCCCATCATCGCCAGCCCGTATCGGCTGACCGAAGGAGCGACGCAGGGTCAGAGCTCCGTAGGCTCCAGAGCCCCGAGCTGCTGCATCAGCCCCAGCCGGTCGTACTGCCACCAGCCCTCGGCGATCTTCCCGTCCGGTGTGCAGCGGTGCACGGTCGTCCCCGTCATGGTGACCTCCTGCCCGGTCGGCGGGATCCCGAGGAAGTCGCCCGTGTGGCGCCCGTGGAAGGTCCACCGGGTGCACACCCGGTCACCCTGTGCCATCTGGTCCTCGATCGTGACCGAGAAGTCGAACCCACCCCGCCACACCTCCACCTCGCGCCGCATCGCGTCCAGCCCGATGACGTCCGACACATTGGCGGGATCGTGGTCGTGGTAGTCCTCGATGAACACGTCGTTCATCGGCGGCGCGTCCCCCTGGCCGGGCAGGAGCTCGAAGAACCTGCGCGCGGTGGCCGCGTACAACTGCTCGTCCCGCACCACGTCCAGGTCCGTGAAGGTCGGCGTCTCGTCACAGAGCGCCACCATGTCCCGGAAGATCCGGTCGGTCTCCGGCAGCCCGGAGTTGCGCATCGCCTCCTCGTACGACGGGAACTCCACGATCTCCACGATGTGCGACGCGTCGGCCCGGTCCTTCGCCACCACACTGTGCGACGCGGTCCGCTTGCCCTGGGTCTGCTCGACCCACCGGTCCATCAGCCGGTTCATCTCGTCGAGTCGGCTGGTCCTGCATTGGATGAGCTGTACGAAGGTCATGGCCTCGCCTCCGGCCCCCCTGGGTCCGGCTGAACAGCTCCATTGTCCCAAGGGGCCGGCCCGTGTGCCTCCCGGCTCCGGGGGAGGGGGAGGAGCGGCCGGGCCGGCCGCGTGCGCCTACTGCGGCCCGTACTTCCGGCCCGTCCGGGAGGAAACCGCCCCGAGCATCCCCCGCGGCACCAGCTTCGCCGCCCCCATCAGCGCCTTGTAGCGCGGGTCCGGAATGGACAGCGTCTTGCCGCGCGCCAGATCGTGCAGCGCCGCCGCCACCAGCTTGTCCGGGTCGAGCCACATCCAGCCCGGGATGTTGTCGGTGCCCATCCCGGCGCGGTCGTGGAACTCGGTGCGCACGAAGCCCGGGCAGAGCGCCATCAGCCGTACGCCGCTGCCGGCCAGGTCACGCGCCGCGCCCTGCGTGAACTGCACGACCCACGCCTTGGAGGCGCCATAGGTGCCGCGGGGCACGAAGGCGGCCACCGACGCGACGTTGACGACGCCGCCGCGGCCGCGCTCGCGCATCGCCCCGGTCGCCGCCGACGTCAGCCGCAGCACCGCCTCGCAGTGCACCTTCAGCATCCGCAGTTCGTCGGCCATGGAGACGTCGAGATAGCGGCCCTTGTTGCCGAACCCGGCGTTGTTGATCAGCAGGTCGACGGAGTTCATGCGGTCGCCGAGGCGCTCGGCCACCGCCTCGATGCCCTGGTCCTCGGCCAGGTCGGCCGTCAGCACCTCCGCCTCGATGCCGTGCCGGTCGTGCAGTTCGGTCGCCTGTTCCCGGAGCCGCTTGGTGTCGCGGGCGACCAGCACCAGGTTGTGCCCGTCGGCCGCCAGTCGCCGCGCGAACGCGGCCCCGATGCCTGCCGTCGATCCCGTAATCAGAGCCGTTGTCATGGCAGAAGGTTAGTGACCTGGACTGAGTGCATCCGCTTCCGCGTGCGGCCGTCCGTGGTGAAGGGTCGTGGAGACAGGCGTGGTGAGCGGCCATCAGGCCCCGTACCTCTCCTCGTACTCCCGAGCCGTCCTCAGCAACTCCGGATGCAGGGCGTCGCCCGCGGCCAGCAGGCGCGGTAACAGCGTCCGCTCCATCGTCACCGCCCGGAACTGCAGGGCCACCGTCACGTCGTGGCCGGGCCGGTGCACGATCTCGACGGCATCGCCCGCGCGGATCTCCCCGGGCACGATCACCCGCAGATACGCCCCCGGCGCACCCCGCTGCGTGAACCGCTTGACCCAGCCCTTCTCGCCCATGTGGCCCTGGAACGTACGGCACGGGATCCGCCCGGAGGTGACCTCCAGCACCGCCTCGGGCCCCACCCGCCAGCGCTCGCCGATCAGGGCACCGGACACGTCCAGGCCGCGGGTCGTGAGGTTCTCGCCGAACGCGCCGTGGGCCAGCGTCCGGCCCAGCTCGCGCTCCCAGTCGTCCAGATCCTCACGGGCCATGGCGTACACCGCCTGGTCGTCGCCGCCGTGGTGCTCCAGCTTGCACACCGCGTCCCCGGCCAGCCCGCTCCCGCCGACGCCCTTGGGCCCGGGCGCGGACACCCGCACCGGCCCGTCCACCGGCCGCTTGTCGATCCCGGTCACGCCCACCGGGTTGTCCGTGTACGGCACGGCCTCGGCGCGGCCCAGATTCACTGACAGAAGCCTCATGCCCGCACGGTAGGCGACCGGCACTCAAAGCGTCGACGCATTATCGGGACCGACATCAAAGGTCCGCTTATCCTGGAAGAGTGATCGAAGCTCGTCATCTCCGCGTCCTGCGCGCCGTCGCCACCACCGGCTCCTTCTCCGCCGCCGGCCGCGAGCTGGGCTGCACCCAGCCTGCCGTCAGCCAGCAGATGAAGGCCCTGGAAACCTCCGTCGGCACACCGCTGCTGATCCGCACCGGACGGGAGATGCGCCTGACCCAGGCGGGTGAGGCCCTGGTGCGGCACGCCGCCGGCATCCTCGCCGGGCTCACGGCGGCCGAGGAGGAGGTCGCCGCCATCGCCGGGCTGCGCGCGGGCCGGGTCCGGCTCGTCTCCTTCCCCAGCGGCAGCTCCACCCTCGTCCCCACGGCCCTCGCCGCGCTGCGCGAGGCGCACCCGGGCACCCGCGTCTCCCTGGAGGAGGCCGAGCCGCCCGCCTCCGTAGGGCTGCTGCGCGAGGGCGACTGCGACGTGGCGCTCGCGTTCCGCTACGAGGGGGCGGCCGGCGCGGAGGAGTGGGACGACCTCGTCGTACGGCCGTTGCTGTCGGACCGGCTCGTCGCGCTCGTGCCGGAGCGGCACCGGCTCGCCGGCGCGGAGTCCGTCGACATCGGCGAGCTCACCGAGGAGCCGTGGATCGCGGGCTGCCCGCGCTGCCGCGGACAGCTGGTCGAGGTGTGCGCGGCGGCCGGCTTCACCCCGCGAATCGACTTCGCGACCGATGACTACCCCGCCGTCGTCGGCCTCGTCGGTGCCGGTCTTGGCGTGGCCGTGCTGCCCCAGCTGGCCGTCGAGTCGGTACGGCCCCGGGGTGTGCGCACCGTGCGCCTCGAACCGGCGGTGCGGCGGGAGATCGTCGCGCTCACCCTGCCCGACCTCGCACAGGTCCCGGCCGTGGCGGCGACGCTCGACCAGCTGGCCCGGGCCGCCCGCCGCTAGCAGCCGCCCGTGCGCGTCCCAAAAACCAACGGCACGCGTGTGCGTGCCCGTTCGCAGAAACGTTCCTTCAGTTGTTCGAGGCGGTGTGCCCGCCCGATGCCGACGCCGACACCAGCCGGTTGCGCGCCCGCCCCATCAGCTCTTCGCGCTCGTCCTCGGTCAGCCCGCCCCACACGCCGTACGGCTCGCGCACCGCCAGGGCGTGGGCGGCGCACTCGGCGCGTACCGGGCACCTCATGCAGACCTCTTTGGCCGAGTTCTCACGAGCGCTCCTCGCCGCACCGCGCTCACCCTCCGGATGGAAGAAGAGCGAGCTGTCCACGCCGCGACAGGCAGCCAGCAGCTGCCAGTCCCACAGGTCCGCGTTCGGTCCGGGAAGGCGGGAGAAATCTGCCATTACGTGACCCCTTGTTGCCGTTCTGGGCGGATCCGGTGCCTACGACCGTACAACTACGATCTAAGGAGATGAAAATATGACTCATTGCGAATCTAGCTCCAGACACTGGCAAAGCGGAAGAAATGGGTCTGAATGGGGCATAGGTTGTGATGAAAGTTCGAGGGTCTGCTGTGCGTATCTGCACCGTGTCCGAGCCCTCACGTAGAGTGCCGAAGATGGCAGCCGCCCCCGTAACTCTTTCGGGTGACCGTCGTTGAGAGTGCGAGGCGGTTGAAGGAACAAGCGCTCGGACGGGCGTCCGAGACGGTCGACCGCACAGGTGACGATTTCGTACCAGCCTGGAGGCTCAAGGTGACGCGCATCAGCTGCGGAGGGCGGTCATGACATCCGTCCTCGTCTGCGACGACTCCCCGCTTGCCCGAGAGGCGCTCCGTCGTGCGGTCGCGACCGTGCCCGGCGTAGAGCGCGTGACGACGGCGGCCAACGGCGAGGAAGTCCTCCGCCGCTGGGGGGCCGATCGCTCGGACCTGATTCTGATGGACGTACGCATGCCCGGACTGGGCGGCGTCGAGACGGTCCGGCGGCTGCTGTCCGCCGACCCCGGTGCGCGCATCATCATGCTCACCGTCGCCGAGGACCTGGACGGCGTGGCCCTCGCGGTCGCCGCCGGTGCCCGCGGCTATCTGCACAAGGATGCCTCCCGCGCGGAACTGCGCGCGACGGTGACCCAAGCCCTGGCCGACCCGACCTGGCGGCTCGCCCCGCGCCGGCTGCGCTCGGCCGAGATGGGCGCCGCGCCCACGCTCACGGCGCGTGAGATCCAGGTCCTCGAAGGCATGAGCCACGGCCGCTCGAACGCGGAGATCGGCCGTGAGCTGTTCCTCTCCGAGGACACCGTCAAGACGCACGCCAGGCGCCTGTTCAAGAAGCTCGGCGCCTCGGACCGGGCCCACGCCGTGGCGCTCGGTTTCCGGTGGGGTCTGGTGCGCTAGGGCCTGTCGTTCGGATCACGCCCGTCCTGCGGACCGGGCCGGTTTCGACGCGCGGCCTCCGGTCGGCACCGGAGGGCGGGGGCACCCGGATGCCCCCGCGCGAGCCGCACCCGCGTGGACCGAGGCCGGTGGCCGGTGGCAGCGCCGTCAGGGCTCTGCCCCGGCCGAGGCAAGGTCCAGAGCCCGGGAGGGCGCAGGCGAGGCCCCACCTCCCCGGGAGGATTCGAACAGCAGGCCCCAGCGGTCCTCGTGAGAGCACGGAATGCCAGGTGGGCGTGGGTGGACCGGGGGTTCGCCGGGTGCCCGCTGCTCGTTTCGCCGCGGATGCCGCATCCTTGAGGGTGTGGAGTTCCTCGGGGACGAGTCGGTCGAGCGGAAGGGGAGGGCGCAGCGGATGAGTGCCGGCGCACCTGCTCATAACGCTTCGGTGCACAACAACGGAAGCGGTGCCGCGGAGCCGGCGGCCGCAAGGCACCATGGACCGATGCGCGACGACGAGGCGGCCCATGCCCAGGGCGCGATCGGTGCGCTCGTCCACCGCGCCGTCGACGGGGACGAGCAGGCGACGCACGACCTGCTCGCCCATGTCCACCCCCTGGCCCTGCGCTACTGCCGCACCCGTCTGTCCCGTCTCCCGGGCGACGCGCGGCACTTCGTGGAGGACCTCGCGCAGGAGGTCTGCGTGGCGGTGCTGCTCGCACTGCCCCGCTACCGGGACACCGGGCGCCCCTTCGAGGCGTTCGTCTTCGCCATCGCCGCGCACAAGGTCGCCGACCTCCAGCGCGCGGCGATGCGCCACCCCGGCTCGACGGCCGTCCCCTCCGACGAGATTCCCGAGCGCCCGGACGACTCCCTCGGCCCGGAGGAGCGCGCCCTGCTCAGCAGTGACGCGGAATGGGCCAAGAAGCTCCTGGCCAACCTCCCCGAGAACCAGCGGGAGCTGCTGCTGCTCCGCATCGCGGTGGGGCTGACGGCCGAGGAGACCGGCCAGATGTTGGGAATGTCACCCGGGGCGGTCCGGGTGGCGCAGCACAGGGCGTTGAGCCGGCTGCGGGCGCTGGCCGAGCAGTAGCCCTGCTTGAAGAACCCCTCAGTTGAACAGGCGGTGCGCCGCTTCCGTACGAACATACGAAGCCCGGAGCCAGGCGGAACCGTGGAATGAGACAGCCCCGCTTCCCGTTAGCATGGACATCCGCACCGATCAAGGCCATTTGGGGAAGGTGTCATGACTGCCAACGTCGACGGAGTGCCCGGTAAATTCGCGACACTCGGGCTGACCTACGACGACGTGCTGCTGCTGCCGGGTGCATCGGAAGTGCTCCCCAACGCGGTCGACACCTCGTCCCGCATCTCCCGCAACGTCCGGGTCAACATCCCGCTGCTCTCCGCGGCGATGGACAAGGTGACCGAGTCCCGCATGGCGATCGCGATGGCCCGCCAGGGCGGCGTCGGCGTCCTGCACCGCAACCTCTCCATCGAGGACCAGGTCAACCAGGTCGACCTGGTGAAGCGTTCCGAGTCCGGCATGGTCACCGACCCGATCACGGTGCACCCCGACGCGACGCTGGGCGAGGCCGACGCCCTGTGCGCCAAGTTCCGCATCAGCGGCGTCCCGGTCACCGACGGCAACAAGAAGCTGCTCGGCATCGTCACCAACCGCGACATGGCCTTCGAGACCGACCGCACGCGTCAGGTGCGCGAGGTCATGACCCCGATGCCGCTGGTCACCGGCAAGGTCGGCATCTCCGGCGCCGACGCCATGGAGCTGCTGCGCCGCCACAAGATCGAGAAGCTTCCGCTGGTCGACGACGCGGGTGTCCTCAAGGGCCTCATCACGGTCAAGGACTTCGTCAAGGCCGAGCAGTACCCCAACGCGGCGAAGGACTCCGAGGGCCGGCTGCTCGTCGGTGCGGCCGTGGGAGCCAGCCCCGAGGCCCTGGAGCGCGCCCAGGCGCTCGCCGGTGCGGGCGTGGACTTCCTGGTCGTCGACACCTCGCACGGCCACAACAGCAACGCCCTCAGCTGGATGGCGAAGATCAAGTCGAGCGTCGGCGTCGACGTGATCGGCGGCAACGTCGCCACGCGTGACGGCGCCCAGGCACTGATCGACGCCGGCGTCGACGGCATCAAGGTGGGCGTGGGCCCCGGCTCCATCTGCACCACCCGCGTGGTCGCCGGTATCGGTGTCCCGCAGGTCACCGCCATCTACGAGGCGTCCCTCGCGGCCCGTCCGGCGGGCATCCCACTGATCGGCGACGGCGGCCTGCAGTACTCCGGCGACATCGGCAAGGCCCTGGCCGCCGGCGCCGACACCGTGATGCTGGGCAGCCTCCTCGCCGGCTGTGAGGAATCCCCGGGCGAGCTGCAGTTCATCAACGGCAAGCAGTTCAAGTCCTACCGCGGCATGGGCTCGCTCGGTGCGATGCAGTCCCGCGGCCAAGGCAAGTCGTACTCCAAGGACCGCTACTTCCAGGCCGAGGTCGGCTCCGACGACAAGCTCGTGCCCGAGGGCATCGAGGGCCAGGTGCCCTACCGTGGTCCGCTCGCCAACGTCCTGCACCAGCTCGTCGGCGGTCTGCGGCAGACGATGGGCTACGTGGGCGCCGCCTCCATCGACGAGATGGAGACCAAGGGCCGCTTCGTCCGCATCACGTCGGCCGGTCTCAAGGAGAGCCACCCGCACGACATCCAGATGACGGTCGAGGCACCGAACTACAGCCGCAGCAAGTAGCGGCCCGGCCTTCCAGGGCGGCTCCGGGGCATCCGGGGCCGCCCTCGCCGTGCCCGTCGGCGATACTGGAAGACGCTGCAACGCATCAGGGAAAGGCCACAGACGTGACTGAGATCGAGATCGGGCGCGGCAAGCGCGGCCGCCGGGCGTACGCCTTCGACGACATCGCCGTCGTCCCCAGCCGCCGTACGCGGGACCCGAAGGAGGTCTCCATCGCCTGGCAGATCGACGCCTACCGCTTCGAGCTGCCCTTCCTGGCCGCCCCCATGGACTCGGTCGTCTCCCCGGCCACCGCGATCCGCATCGGCGAGCTCGGCGGCCTCGGCGTGCTGAACCTCGAAG
Source organism: Streptomyces cahuitamycinicus (assembly GCF_002891435.1). GTDB lineage: Bacteria > Actinomycetota > Actinomycetes > Streptomycetales > Streptomycetaceae > Streptomyces > Streptomyces cahuitamycinicus. The sequence goes on along the minus strand of NZ_POUC01000060.1, from coordinate 17,045 downwards.
GTCTCTGGACGCGCTACGAGGACCCGCAGCCGCTGCTCGACGAGATCGCCGGTCTCGACTCGGAGACCGCGACCCGCCGTCTGCAGGAGATCTACGCGGCTCCCATCAAGGAGGAGCTGATCGGGCAGCGGATCAAGGAGGTGCGCGACTCCGGCGTCGTCACCGCCGCCGCGCTCTCCCCGCAGCGCACCGCCCAGTTCTCCAAGGCCGTCGTGGACGCGGGCGTGGACATCTTCGTCATCCGCGGTACGACGGTCTCCGCGGAGCACGTCTCCGGCGCGCACGAGCCGCTGAACCTGAAGCAGTTCATCTACGAGCTGGACGTCCCGGTGATCGTCGGTGGCTGCGCCACGTACACGGCGGCCCTGCACCTGATGCGCACCGGCGCGGCCGGTGTGCTGGTCGGCTTCGGCGGCGGCGCCGCGCACACCACGCGCAACGTGCTCGGCATCCAGGTGCCCATGGCGACGGCGGTCGCCGACGTGGCCGCGGCGCGCCGTGACTACATGGACGAGTCGGGCGGCCGGTACGTGCACGTGATCGCGGACGGCGGTGTCGGCTGGTCCGGCGACCTGGCCAAGGCGATCGCCTGCGGCGCGGACTCGGTGATGATGGGCTCCCCGCTGGCCCGTGCGACCGACGGTCCGGGCAAGGGCCACCACTGGGGCATGGAGGCCGTGAACGAGGAACTGCCGCGCGGCAAGAAGGTCGCCCTCGGCACGGTCGGCACCCTGGAGGAGATCCTCACGGGGCCGTCCCACACCCCCGACGGATCGATGAACCTCTTCGGCGCCCTGCGCCGGGCCATGTCCACGACGGGCTACAGCGAGCTCAAGGAGTTCCAGCGCGTCGAGGTGACGGTGGCGGACTCACAGCACCGGCGGTAGTCCGCTCAGCTTGAGAAGGGCCTGGTCACTCGGGGGAGTGGCTGGGCCCTTTCGCATGCCCAAGTGGGCGTGAAGGGGCGCGTGTTGCCGTTGGAGGGCGCACGGGTGCTTTCGGGCCGTTCGGCCCCGTTGAGGGTGGTTTCGAGGCGCTAGTGTCCTTGATCGGCGCCCAGGTTCTTCTGGGTGCCCCCTTCCAAGGACATGGTCCGGACCCCGCCCTCGGGGCCCGGCCCGATTCCGACGTGCCGTCCACCGGGTCAATGGGCGGCGTCGTGGAAGGGGGCGCCCATGGGACGCCACCGCAAGCCCACCCGCTGGGACCGACTCCGTCTTCGGACGGTGCAGTGCCGGAGGAGGTGGATCTTGCGGATTTTCGGATGGTGAGCGGCCGCCCCCAAGAAGACTAGGGGCGGACACTCCGTGATCCATCCAGGAGCCTGCCGCAGTGGCCACTGCGGTGGGCTCCGCCTTGTTTCGGATGGTGAGCGGCCGCCCCCACGAGAACTAGGGGCGGACACTCCGTGATCCATCCAGGAGCCTGCCGCAGTACCCCCTGCGGTGGGCTCCGCCTGTGTCCGTAAGGTACCCGCGCCGCGTGCCGCATGCCACCGGTCCCACGGCTCACGCACCCCGCGCGCCCCCCTTCACAACCGATGCGCCGCCCCCGTAGGGGCTGCTCCCCGTGTGTCCAGCAGCAGCTGGGCCTTCACCGACAGGCCCTGGAGGTCGTACGTGCGGTGCTGCTGGAGCAGGATGGTCAGGTCCGCGTCGGCTGCCGCCTCGTAGAGGGAGTCCGCGCGCGGGACGGGGTGGTCGAGGACGCTCCAGGAGGGGACGTACGGGTCGTGGTAGCTGACCGAGGCGCCCAGTTCCCTCAGACGCAGGGCGATCTCCTGGGCGGGGGTGCCCTGGAGGTCGGCGAGGTCGGGCTTGTACGTGACGCCGAGGAGGAGCACGCGGGCGCCCCGGGCCGACTTGCCGTGCTCGTTGAGGAGCGTGGCGGCGCGCTGGACGACGTAGCCCGGCATGCGGTTGTTGACCTCCTGGGCCAGTTCCACCATGCGCAGGCCGCGGCCGCCGCCGGCGGTCATGTCCTGGGGGACGGAGTGGCCGCCCACGCCGGGGCCCGGGCGGAAGGCCTGGAAGCCGAACGGCTTGGTCTCCGCGCAGCGGACGACGTCCCAGAGGTCGACGCCCAGGTCGTTGCAGAGGACGGCCATCTCGTTCACGAGGGCGATGTTCACGTGCCGGTAGTTGGTCTCCAGCAGTTGCACTGTCTCCGCTTCGCGGAGTCCACGCGCGCGTACCGCCTTGTCGGTCAGCCGGGCGTAGAACGCGGCGGCCGACTCGGTGCACGCCGGGGTGAGGCCGCCGATGACCTTGGGGGTGATGGCGGGCGTGACGTCGCGGTTGCCGGGATCGACGCGGCTGGGGGAGTACGCGAGGTGGAAGTCGCGGCCGGCGCGCAGACCGGAGCCCTCCTCCAGAAGCGGACGCAGGAATTCCTCTGTCGTCCCCGGGTACACGGGTGACTCCAGGATCACTGTGGTGTGCGGGCGCAGATGGGCGGCCAGGGTGCGGGCGGCCGTCTCCAGCTGGCTCAGGTCGAGCCCGCCGTCCGCGCCCCGCGGGGTCGGCGCGCAGATGACCGCGGTGCGCACCCGGCCGAGCTCGGCCGGGTCGGTGGTCGGCCGGAAGCCCCCCGAGAGCATCCGGCGCAGTTCGGCGGGGCTGAGCGAGCCCGCCTCGGGTCCGGTCCGGTAGCCGATGGTGGGGACGCCGGCGGCGACGGCGGCCTGGGCCAGTGGCAGGCCGTACGGGCCGAGTCCGATGACGGCGAGATCTGCGGGCATGGCGGCCGTCCTTCCCGATAGCCGAAGTGGGACAGGTGCGCAAGCCCTGTGGACAGGACAGGCGAGCGCAATGTCAGACTAGGAGTAAATATGACCGATATGCGGGATTGCCCGGCCGAGTTTCGGTGAGTGTTCCGTGAGTGTTGTCCACAGGCTGCGGGCCCGTGGTGGCTGAAGTCGGGCAACCCGGTCAGAATCTGGGCAGGGGGATACGGACGGGGCCTCACCCGACGGGTGCGGCCGGCACGACCGATGAGCGGGAGGCAGCGGTGAGGACAGCGACACTCGGACCGGCGCAGCGAGCCGAGTCACTCGCATCTATGGCCGAGCGCGAGCTGGACGTGCTGGTCGTGGGTGCAGGCGTGGTCGGTGCGGGCACCGCGCTCGACGCCGTGACGCGGGGATTGTCCACCGGTCTGGTCGAGGCGCGTGACTGGGCGTCCGGCACCTCCAGCCGGTCCAGCAAGCTCATCCACGGCGGCCTGCGCTATCTGGAGATGCTCGACTTCACACTCGTACGCGAGGCCCTGAAGGAACGCGGTCTGCTGCTGGAGCGGCTCGCCCCGCACCTGGTGAAGCCCGTGCCGTTCCTGTACCCGTTGCAGCACAAGGGCTGGGAGCGGCTGTACGCCGGGTCGGGCGTGGCCATGTACGACGCGATGTCCATGGCGCGCGGGCACGGCCGGGGCCTGCCGATGCACCGTCACCTGACGCGCTCTCACGCCCTGCGCGTGGCCCCCTGCCTGAAGAAGGACGCCCTGGTCGGGGCGTTGCAGTACTACGACGCCCAGATGGACGACGCCCGGTACGTGGCGACCCTGGTGCGCACGGCGGTGGCGTACGGCGCGCAGGCGGCCAACCGTGCCCGCGTGACGGGATTCCTGCGCGAGGGCGAGCGGGTCGTCGGAGCGAGGGTGCAGGACGTCGAAGGAGGCGGCGAGTACGAGATCCGCGCCAAGCAGGTCGTCAACGCCACCGGCGTGTGGACGGACGACACCCAGGCCATGGTCGGGGAGCGCGGCCAGTTCCACGTCCGGGCGTCCAAGGGCATCCACCTGGTCGTGCCGCGCGACCGGATCCACTCCACGACCGGCCTGATCCTGCGCACGGAGAAGTCGGTGCTGTTCGTCATCCCCTGGGGCCGGCACTGGATCGTCGGCACCACGGACACCGACTGGGACCTCGACAAGGCTCACCCCGCCGCGTCCAGCGCGGACATCGACTACCTGCTGGAACACGTGAACTCGGTCCTCTCGGTGCCGCTCACGAGGGACGACGTCCAGGGCGTGTACGCGGGCCTGCGGCCGCTGCTCGCCGGCGAGTCGGACGCCACCAGCAAGCTGTCGCGCGAGCACACGGTGGCGCATCCGGTGCCCGGGCTGGTCGTCGTGGCGGGCGGCAAGTACACGACGTACCGGGTCATGGCCAAGGACGCGGTGGACGCGGCGGTGCACGGGCTGGACATGCGCGTCGCCGAGTGTGTCACCGAGGACGTGCCACTGCTGGGCGCCGAGGGCTACCGGGCGCTGTGGAACGCGCGGGCGCGGATCGCCGCTCGGACCGGACTCCACGTGGTGCGGGTCGAGCACCTGCTGAACCGCTACGGGACGATGACCGAGGAGCTGCTCGCGCTCATCGCGGAGGACCCGTCGCTGGGCGAGCCCCTGGTGGCGGCCGACGACTATCTGCGCGCCGAGATCGTGTACGCGGCCTCCCACGAGGGGGCGCGGCACCTGGACGACGTGCTGACGCGGCGGACGCGCATCTCGATCGAGACCTTCGACCGGGGCGCCCGCAGCGCACGCGACGCCGCCCAGCTGATGGCGCCCGTGCTCGGCTGGGACAAGGACCAGATCGAGCGCGAGGTCGAGCACTACCAGAAGAGGGTGGAGGCCGAGCGGGAGTCGCAGCGGCAGCCCGACGACCTGACGGCGGACGCGGCGCGGCTGGGGGCGCCGGACATCGTGCCGTTGTAATTCTGCCGGGTGGTTGTTCTTCGAGGCCGTTTCCCTGCGGGTCCGTTGTCCTGTCAGGCCGCGGTCGTACCGGGCCGTTCCGGACATCACTCGAACGAGTGTCAGGAAACGGGATCCCCGTTCGGAAGCGGGTCGTTCTACGGGGTGCGGGGGCAGAACTCGGCAGCGAGTAAGGCGGGTTCGAGGCCGGGATCTGCGATCGCGTCCGTGTTCACGCGGAGGGTGAGGACACGCCGGCCGTCGACAGTGGCCGCGGTGCGCACGTAGCTGCCGGATATGTGCCCGTCGTGCCCCCACACCGTCGTGCCGCACGGAAGTTTCTCGGGAAACAGCCCCATGCCGTACGCGCCGTGTGCGGCACGGGCGTCGAGCATCTCGCGCAGCCAGTGCGGGGGCAGCAGCCGGCCGCCGAGCAGGGCCGCGTAGAAGCGGTCCAGGTCGGCGAGCGTGGTCACCAACTCGCCCGCGGCTCCGGCCACCCGCGGGTCGAGTTCGGTGACGTCGGTTCCGTCGGCGGCGTAGGCGCGGCCGTGCGGAGAGGGCAGCGAAGAGCGGGATCCAGGGAAGGAGGTGCCCGTCAGACGCAGGGGAGTGATGATGCGGCGCTCGGCTTCGGTGGCGTACGAGTGGCCGGTGGTCTGCCGGATGACCATGCCCAGCAGGACGTAGTTGGTGTTCGAGTAGACGAAGCGGCCGCGTTCGGCCGGGGGGTGGGTGAGAGCGATGCCCAGGGCCTGACGGGGTGTGACGGGTGCGGTCCCGCCGGTGTCCGTGGTGAAGTCGTGCAGTCCGCTGGTGTGGGTGAGCAGGGAGCGCAGGGTCAGCGCGCGGCCGTCGTTGCCTGCTCCTCGCACCAGACCCGGCAGGTGCCGCTCCACCGTGTCGGACAGCGACAGCCGGTGCTCGGCGGCCAGTTGCAGCACGACCGTCGCGATGAACGTCTTCGTGATGCTTCCGGCGCGGAAGTGGTCCGGCCGGGCGATTCCCGGACCGGTGCCGGCATAGCGGGTCGTGGTGCCCTCCCGGGCGAGCAGGGCCGCGGCCGGCGCCCTGCCCTGGGTCACCAGGAGCGGCAGCACCGCGTCGGTGGGCGGCATCGACAGGGCGGACGAGTCGGCCGGCGGCAGACCCAACATGGCCGCGGCCACGGGTAGTGCCAGCAATGTCCGAAACGGCGGCATGCGGGCTCCTCCCTGGTCAGGGCCCATCATGCAAGGCTGCGTGAGGCAGACCGCACCCGGGTTGCCGGGGGGCGGGCCCGCGGGTGCTCGCCAGAGGGCCCCTGGGCGCCGGGCACTTGTCGGGTGAGAGACAATGGAGGTTCGGTCAGGGCGGGTTGTATGAGGGGACGCATGTCGGAGGCGGAGCGGGCGGGCACATCTCGTCAGGACACTCGTCAGGACAACAGGGAGCGTCTCCTCGCGGGGCGTTACCGGCTGGGCGAAGTGCTCGGCCGGGGAGGCATGGGCACGGTGTGGCGGGCCCAGGACGAGACCCTCGGGCGGACGGTCGCCGTCAAGGAGCTGCGGTTCCCGTCGAACATCGACGAGGAGGAGAAGCGGCGGCTGATCACGCGGACGCTGCGCGAGGCCAAGGCGATCGCGCGGATCCGCAACAACAGCGCCGTGACGGTCTTCGACGTCGTCCAGGAGGACGACCGGCCCTGGATCGTGATGGAACTCGTCGAGGGCAAGTCGCTCGCTGAAGTCATCCGGGAGGACGGCCTCCTCGAACCGAAGCGCGCCGCCGAGGTCGGACTCGCCGTCCTCGACGTGCTGCGGTCCGCCCACCGCGAGGGCATCCTGCACCGCGACGTGAAGCCGTCGAACGTGCTGATCGCCGAGGACGGGCGAGTCGTGCTCACCGACTTCGGCATCGCCCAGGTCGAGGGCGACCCGTCCATCACCTCGACCGGCATGCTCGTCGGCGCGCCCTCCTACATCTCGCCGGAGCGGGCGCGCGGGCACAAGCCGGGCCCGGCGGCCGACCTGTGGTCGCTCGGCGGGCTGCTGTACGCGGCGGTGGAGGGCGCGCCGCCGTACGACAAGGGGTCGGCCATAGCGACCCTCACGGCCGTGATGACCGAGCCGCTGGAGGAGCCGAAGAACGCGGGTCCGCTGAAGGACGTCATCTATGGGCTGCTCACCAAGGACCCCGCGAAGCGGCTGGACGACGTGGGCGCCCGGGCGATGCTGAACTCGGTCCTGCGCGCGCCCGAGACGGCCGAGCCGGAGCCGTTGGACGCGACGAAGGTCGTGCCGCTGCCGGCGCAGCCGGACAGGTCCTCGGGCAAGGGCGGTTCGCCGGGGTCCGGGAGCAAGCGGGGCGAGGAGGCCGGGGAGCGGTTGCGCGGGGCGCTGCGTTCCGTGCGCAAGGCCACCGTGGGGACGGCTGCCGCGGGCTCGGCCGCCAGTGCCACTCCAGGAGGCAAGTCCGGGGCCGCCAAGGGCTCCTCCCCGGCGGCGGGCACGGCCTCCGCCGAGCCGGACAGTGGTATGGGCCGGAGCGGGGCCGCGGGTGCGGTCGGGGCGCAGTCGGGCTCGGCGGCCGGCACTGCCAATGCCGGTGCCGGTGAGCGGAAGGGGACGGAAGCCAAGACGGCGTCCGGAGGGCGGAGTTCTGGGTGGCCCGTCGTGCCGCCGCCGGATCTGCCGCCGCGGCCCGTGCCGCGGGCGCCGCTCACCGACGTGGTGCCGCGGCGGACCCTGGTGATCATCGCGGTGGTCGTGGTGCTCGCCGTGATCGGCACCGTGCTCGCGATCGTGCTCAGCGGTGACGGCAAGGACTCGAAGGGCGCCTCGGGAGAGGGCGGTGGGAAGACCGTCGCGACGGCGTCGAGCAGCGGCGACACCAAGGGCGACGATGCCGACGGCACACGGACGGACGGGCAGACGCAGCCCGCGCCGTCCCGGCCCGCGAACAGCACACCGAGCGGTGGCGCGAGCGGTTCCTCGGGCGAGGGCGGCACCGGCGGCGGGAAGGGCACCGCGGCCGAGTCGACTCACCGGGGCGCCCAGGGGTACTCGATCGGTCTGCCGAAGGGGTGGAAGTACCGGTCCACGGGTGCGGCGGGCGACCGCTTCACCGGGCCCGGCGGGCAGAAGCTGCTCATCGCCTGGACGTCCACGCCCAAGGGCGACCCGGTGGCGGACTGGAGGAGCCAGGAGCGCTACATGGTGCGCGCGCAGTACCAGAAGATCCGCATAGCGAAGGTGGACTACCGCGGCTGGAACACGGCCGACTGGGAGTTCACCTACACGGACGGCGGCACCAAGTACCGGACGATCGACCGGGGTTTCGTGGTCGACGACCGGCAGGGGTACGCGCTGATGTACACGGCGAAGGCGGCCGACTGGGACAGCGCGTCGCGCAAGGAGACCTGGCGGACGCTGACGAAAACCTTCGAACCCAAGTCCTGAGCATGGGGTGCCCCGGGTTTGGGGAGTGAGATCTGGCATCCCCCCATTGCGGGTTGCCTGCGGCACGTATCGTAAATATTTGCGGACCGTGCGCAGCCGAAACGGACCGCGGGGCGAACGGATGTGACCGAACGGGCTGCCGGGGGAGGCAACGTGGACGACTACGCGGGCCGGGTACTCGCCGACCGCTACCGCCTGCCGCTGCCGCCCTCCGACGAGTACGAACTCACCGAGACCCGGGCCTTCGACACCTACAGCGGACAGGAAGTCCTGGTCCGTCAGGTGCCGTTGCCCGAAGTGGTCGAGGCCGAGGTCCTCGACGCGGAGGGGCTTCCCGACGGTTTCACGGCGCGTGACGGCGGTGCGCGGCGCTCCGGCGCCCGCGCGGGCAACCGGCGGCCCACGGACCCGGTGGTGCGGCGCGCGGTCGAGGCCGCGCAGGCCGCGGCGGCCATTCCCGACCACCCCCGACTCGACCAGGTCTTCGACGTGTTCGCCGAGGGCGGTTCGCTGTGGATCGTCAGCGAGCTGGTGGCCGCGCGCCCGTTGGCGGCGCTGCTCGCCGAGAAGCCGCTGACGCCCTACCGGGCCGCCGAGGTGGCCTCGGACGTCCTGATGGCCCTTCGGGTGCTGCACGCGCACGGCTGGGTGCACCGGAACATCACCGCGCGGACGGTGCTCGTCTGCGACGACGGCCGCGTGATGCTGACCGGGCTGGCCGTGGGCGCGGCGGAGGAGGCCCTGTGCGGGTACGACCCGGTTCCGGAACCGCCCTTCGAGGAGTTCGGGCAGCGGCCGGGGCAGGAGGGCGGCGTGGGGCCGGCCGACGGCGCAGGCGCTCCGGGAGGCCCCGGACCGGCCGGTGGCAGCCGTGGCGCGGGTGACCCCGAGGCCGCGCGGCGCGCTGCCATAGAGGCCCGAGAAGCCAGGGGACTGCCTTCCGCAGGGGGCGAGACCACGGGTGAGGCCCCGGTCGTACCGGCGCGCGGGCCGGTGCGGGAGAGCGGGGACCCCCGGGCGGCGCGTGCCGGGGCGATCGCGGCCTACCGGGCCGGTGCCCGGGCTGCCGCACGGGTGCAGGAGGCGCAGCAGGGCGGGCCGGCGGCCCTGCCCGGAGCCCGCCCCGCACCGGACGGCGGGACCGCGCCCTACGGCGACGAGCCGGCACAGTCGCCGTACATCCCCGGGCAGGGCACCGCCCCCGGGGCCGTGCCGCCCGGGCGGATCGCAGACCCCTACGGTGTGGGCGGCAGCCCACGGACCACGGCATGGCATGGCGCCACGCCACGCGGCACGACCGGCGGGGCGCCGGTGCCGCAGGGCCGGGAGCAGGCGGCGCTCCCCCCGGCCACGGACACCGCGGTCCACGGCGAACCCACCCGCTGGGACGACCTGGTCGCCGACACCCCGGCTCCCCGGCGCGGTCCGGCCACGGCGCTGGCCGCAGAGCGGGCGCGGCAGGCGCGGATGGCCGTGGTCGGGCCCGTCACGGAACGCTGGGCGCCGGAGCAGGCCTATCCCGTGCACGAGAACTGGCAGTTGGCCGCCCCGATCGGTCCCGCGACCGACCTGTGGGCGCTCGGCGCCCTGCTCTTCAGGGCCGTGCAGGGGCACGCGCCCTACCCGGAGGAGTCCACGGCCGAGCTGGTGCAGATGGTGTGCGCGGAACCGCCCGCCTACGCCGAGGAGTGCGGGCCGCTGCGGCCGGTCGTGGAGTCGCTGCTGCGGCAGGACCCCACGGAGCGCCTCGACTTCGAGGAGGTACGCGGCTGGCTGCGCTCGCTGGTGCGCTCCGCCCCCGAACCGGAGGCCGGGGTGCACGTCGTCCCGGCGCCGCCCGTGGACGCCCGCCGGCTGCCCGTCGTACGGCGCCGGGGCGAGCTCGTGCGCAGGCGGAAGGCCGGGCTGCCCGCACATCACGGGCGGCACAAACGGGCCCGGAAGGAGTCCGGTTCACCGCACCGCCTCGGCCGCAGCCTGCTCGTGCTGGTCCTGCTCGCGATGGCCGCGGCGATCGCCTACGCCATGCTCTTCATGCCCAAGTCGGGGACCGACGGCGCGGACGGCGCGGACCGTACCGGTGCCGCCGGTGAGGTCAGCCAGGCCCCCGAGCCGGACGCCAGCAGCGAGCCCCGGCCCGACCAGACGTCTCCCGAGCCGGAGAAGAGCCCCTCGTCGTCGGCCGGCACCACCGAGACGCAGACCACCGGTCCGGACGTCGCCGACGGCTTCACCCTGCGCAAGGACTCGGCGGGCTTCCAGGTCGCCGTCGCCAAGGGCTGGGACCGCGCCGCACGGAGCGGCAGCGGACAGGTCGTCTACTCCAAGGGTGACTTCGAGCTCATCGTCGTGGCGGGCCGGGACAGCGCGTCGGAGTACGGCGACGACCCGATGGCCTACCAGCGGGAGACGGAGCGCGAGCTGCAGCCGTACCGCGACTCCAGCTGGGCCACCTCCACCGGGCTGAAGACCATCGAGGTGGGCGGACGGACCATGGCCGAGGGCCAGTTCACCTGGACCGGCGGCGACGGGGGCGAACTGTACGTCCGCAACCTCGCGATGCTGGTCGACGGCCGCTACCACGTGGTCCAGGTGCGCGGCCCGGAGTCCGAACGCGACGAGGTGACGCGGCTGTACGAGCAGGCGGCTGCCACCTACAAGGCGACGGGGTGATCGACCGGCGCGCCGCCTGTACCCCGCGGTTCACGCTCTGGTTGCCTCCCGTCCCGGCAGTCGACAACCGTCACAGTGCGGTCACCGTGGTACCCCGCTTGTTCCCAGGGTGAGGGCGGGTCCTTACGCTGGCCCTGTCAAGACCATTGCGGGGCAACGTGAATCAGATGCAGGGCCTGCTCGTCGCGGGCCGCTACCGGCTGGCCGAATCCATCGGCAGTGGCGGCATGGGCCGGGTCTGGCGCGCACATGACGAGGTGCTGCACCGGTCGGTCGCCATCAAGGAGTTGACGGCCGCCCTCTACGTCTCCGAGAGCGAGCAGGCGATCCTGTTGGCGCGCACCCGGGCCGAGGCCAGGGCCGCCGCACGGATCAACCACTCGGCGGTCGTCACGGTGCACGACGTGCTGGAGCACGACGGCCGCCCGTGGATCGTGATGGAGCTGGTCGAGGGCCGCTCCCTGGCCGACGCGGTCAAGGAAGAGGGGCGTGTCGAGCCGCGCGAGGCCGCCCGCATCGGTCTCTGGGTGCTGCGGGCCCTGCGCGCCGCGCACACCGCCGGGGTCCTGCACCGCGACATCAAGCCGGGCAACGTCCTCCTCGCCCGGGACGGACGCGTGCTGCTCACGGACTTCGGCATCGCGCAGATCGAGGGCGACACGACCATCACGCGCACCGGAGAGGTCGTCGGCTCGGTCGACTACCTGGCGCCCGAGCGGGTGCGCGGCCACGACCCGGGCCCGTCCTCGGACCTGTGGGCGCTCGGCGCGACGCTCTACACGGCAGTGGAGGGCCGGTCGCCGTTCCGCCGCACCACACCCCTGACCACCATGCAGGCCGTGGTCGAGGAGGAGGCCGCCGAGCTCCGGCACGCCGGCCCGCTCGCGCCCGTCATCACCGCCCTGCTGCGCAAGGACCCGGGCACCCGGCCCGGCGTGCCCGAGGCCGAGCACATGCTCGCCGAGGCTGCGGAGGGGCGGCGACCGAACGGGGCGCAGGCGTATGTGCCGACGCAGTACGGGGGGCCGTCGCCGTACCGGGACGCACACAGCGGTACCGCCCCCGGGACGGCCACCACGGCCACCACGGGCACCCCGGGCACCGGCCTCGGCACCGGTTCGGGTTCGCACGCCGGGACACCCCTCCCGCCACTGGCCGGCAGCCCGGCCCCCGGGGCGTCCACGGCCGGTACCCCGCCCTACGGCCCGACCGGTCCGACCGTGCTGGGACCGGTGACGGGTTCGCAGCCGTCCCGTTCGGGTAAGCGCCGTCGGCTGCGTACCCTCGCCCTGGTCGTCGCGCTCGCGGCCATCATCGGCGGGGGCACGGCCGTGGTGCTCCAGCAGTGGAACGAGAGCCGGGCGTCGCAGGCCGGCGGATCCGGCTCGTCGACGTCCACCGGCACGAAGCGGCCCGGAGGATCGGTTCCGGCCAGCTGGATCCGCTACGACGATCCCGCGGGGTTCAGCCTCTACCTGCCGAAGGGGTGGAAGCGCAAGCCCTACGGCCCCCAGGGCGAGCTCAAGCAGATCGACTACTCACCGGACGGCGGCCGGCACTTCGTCCGCATCGCCGTCGACAGGTCACCGGACTTCGCCGATCCCTACGAGCACCAGCTCGACCTGGAGCAGCAGCTTCAGCGGCTGGTCGCCTACAAGCGGCTCGTGCTGAAGCGCAACGTCTACCGTGACCGGGACGGCGCCCTGTGGGAGTACACGTGGACCGCCCAGCCCAAGCAAACCCTGTTCCCCGGCCCGCGCCGGGCCATCGAGGAGACGTACGTCGCCCGCGACGGCATCGAGTACGCGCTCTACATGTCGGCCCCGGCCGCGGACTGGGCGACGGCGCGCAAGCAGTTCACCTCGCTGCTCCAGGGCTGGCGGGAGAAGACTTCCTGATGCAGGGGCACTTCTGACCGGGGGGGGCTGCCTGTTTCGGCCACCCGCACCTCGCCGTCCCGGAGTGGTTCCGTCCGTTGGGGCATGATGGCCGCATGGGGACCGAGGGGCACAACAGGCGTGTCATCGCGGGCCGTTACCGGCTCGAGGAGAAACTCGGTCGCGGCGGCATGGGCGTGGTCTGGCGGGCCACCGACCAGCTGCTCGGCCGGAGCGTGGCCGTCAAGGAGCTCCCCTACGACCCGACGCTCTCCGCGGCGCAGGCGCGCCGGCAGCGGGACCGTACGCTGCGCGAGGCCCGGGCCGTCGCCCAGTTGAGCCACCCGCACATCGTCGTCGTCCACGATGTCGTCGAGGACGACGAACGCCCCTACATCGTCATGGAGCTGATCGAGGGGGGTTCCCTCGCCGACCGGCTCGCCCGGCGGGGCCCCGTCGACGCCGCCGAAGCGGCCCGCATCGGAATCGCCCTGCTCGGCGCGCTGGGCGCGGCACACGCGGCCGGGGTACTGCACCGTGACCTCAAGCCGGACAATGTGCTGCTGGAGACCGGCACCGACCGGATCGTCCTCACCGACTTCGGCATCGCCCAGGTCGCGGGCGCCCCCACGCTCACCGAGAACGGGGCCTTCGTCGGCTCGCCCGAATACACCGCGCCCGAGCGGATGTCCGGGGTGCGGACCGGGCCCGAGTCCGACCTGTGGTCACTGGGGGCGCTGCTGTGCGCTGCCCTCAGCGGGGAGTCGCCGTTCCACCGCGACTCGCTGGGCGGCATCCTGCACGCCGTCGTCGTGGGCGACATCCAGCCGCCCGCGCAGGCCGGGCCGCTCCTGCCCGTCGTACGCGGGCTGCTGGAACGCGATCCGGACCGGCGGCTGGACGCGGACCAGGCCGAGCGGATGCTCCAGGCCTTCCGCGACACGGGCCGTACACCGCTGTCGCCGCCCGGCTACGGGTCGTCGCCCGGCTACGGACCGCCGCCCGGATACGGTTCGTCGCCCGGCCACGGTTCGTCGTCCGGGTACGCGGCGGCGGCCGGGGACGTACCGCGCCGTCGGCCGCAGGATCCCGCCGGCCGGCAGGCGCCCGGGTCGTCGGCGGACCTGCCCGGCCCGGACCGGCCGGAGGAGCCCTTCCTGCGCCAGCCCGCGCGGCGCGTGCTCATCGCGGCGCTGCTGGTCGCAGCGATGGCGGGCGCGGGGGTGTCCGCGGCGGCGCTGCTGAGGGAGGAGGGCACCGGGGACGGCAGCCCCACGCCGGCGAGTTCCGCGACGACGAAGCCGAGGACCACGCCGACGACGCCGACGACGACGCCGACACCCCGGTCGGCCGCCCCGAGCACGCCCGCGCCCGCCCCGTGACCGTCGAATCGCCCTAATCGCTCTAAAAGGGGAGAACAACTCCCTCGTGAAGTCACGGGTCTGTGACCGGCTCGCGTCCTTTGTGGATCCGCGGGCGGTTGGCGCGATATGGATGAACCCATGAGCAGCAGCGGGGGAGCCCGATCCGGGGCCGATGAGCCGACGAGTTTTGTACTGCAACCGCCGAACCAGCAGGCGCCGGTGCCGGGCAATCCCTACGCGGTGCCGGCCGCGTCACCCACCCAGGTCGTGCCGTCCCAGTCACCCCAGGCGCCCGAGGATCCCGGTGCCGGGCGGCTCATCGCCGGGCGCTACCGGCTGCTGGCCAAGCTCGGGCACGGCGGCATGGGCGCGGTGTGGCGGGCCAAGGACGAGACGGTGGACCGGGAGGTCGCCGTCAAGGAACCCCGCGTCCCGGAGCATCTTCCCGAACGCGAACGTGCCAACGCCTTCGAGCGGATGCGTCGCGAGGCCCGTGCGGCGGCCCGGCTCGACCACCCGGCGGTGGTCGACGTGCACGACGTCGCGGTCGTGGAGGACCAGCCGTGGATCGTGATGGAGCTGGTGCGGGGCCGCTCGCTGGGGGACGCCCTCCAGGAGGGCACCCTGTCCGCGCGCGAGGCCGCCCGGATCGGCCTGGAGGTGCTCGGCGCCCTGGAGGCCGCGCACGCGGCGGGCATCCTGCACCGGGACGTGAAACCGGACAACGTGCTGCTCGGCCGCTACGACCGGGTCGTCCTCACGGACTTCGGGATCGCCCAGATCGAGGGCGAGACCAGTCTGACGGACACGGGCGGCTTCGTGGGCTCGCCCGAGTACATCGCACCCGAGCGCGTGCTGGGACAGCGCCCGGGCCCGGCCAGCGACCTGTGGTCCCTCGGCGTGGTGCTGTACGCGGCGACGGAGGGCGTCTCGCCGTTCCGCCGCAGCAACACCCCGGCCACGCTCCAGTCCGTCCTCAACGCCACGCCCGCACCCCCGGCCTCCGCCCAGGGCCCCGTCGCCGAGGCCATCAACGGCCTGCTGAACAAGGACCCGGCCCGCCGCCCGAACGCCGCGCAGGTGCGGGCACTGCTGGAGGCGGCCGCGAACCCGCCCACCGCCCGGACCACGCAGGCCGTGCCGGTCACGGGCCGGGGCGGTGGCGGCCCGGGCGTCCGGCTCGGCCGCAAGGCCTGGACCGGACTGGGCGCCGCGGTCGTCGCGGCGGCGGTGACGGCGTACCTGGTGCTCGCGGACCCCTTCGCCGGGCCGCTGCCCGAGGGCTGGGAGATCAAGCAGGAGAAGGATCTCGCCGCGTCGCTCGCCGTCCCCGCCGGGTACCAGCGGACGGTGCCCGACCGGAAGTCCGACCAGGACCACTGGGTCGCGTACAGCGACTGGAGCGGCAGCATCTGGCTCCGCCTGACCCTGGACAAAAAGGCCGAGGACACCGGCGGCAACATCGCCGGCTCGGCGGCCGCCGAGATGTACGACGACGACACCCGGTTCAAGGAGAGCGGGAGCTACGAACTGGACATGGACGAGGGTTCCAAGAAGACGGACCCCAGGACGACCACGTACAGGGACAGGAAGGCCGCCCAGAACACCGTCCCCTTCACGACCGACGACAGCGAGAACCCACGCCCCCGGGAGTGCCAGATCTTCTACTACCGGACCCCCGGCGGCGACATGTACAAACTCATCGTCAGCTACCCGGACGACAGCGACTTCACCGCCCGTGGACGCGAGGTGGCGAGCACGGCGATCGCTAACCTGGACATCGACAAGACCTGATTCCGCCCCTTCGCCGCGGTTGTGGACGACCCGCGTCGACAAGGACACGCCCCGCGGGGTACTGATGGGGCATGAGCAACGACGGGGGCGGGACGGACGACGCCCGGGGCCGGCTGGTCGGTGGGCGCTACCGGCTGGTCGAGCGCATCGGCTCCGGCGGGACGGGCACCGTCTGGCGGGCCCTCGACGAACTCGCGCAGCGTGAAGTCGCCGTCAGACAACCGCGGTTGCCGGGCACCCCGGAGGACGAGAGTCACCGGCGGGCGGCCCACCGGCTGCACCGCGAGGCCCGGGCCGCCGCCCGCGTCGACCATCCCGCCGCTGTCACCATCCACGACGTGGTCGTCGAGGCGGAGCAGCGCGACGAACACCCGGGCCCCGTGGGTCCCGACGAACTCGACGCGGCCGAGGCGCTGGACGGACTGCCGTGGATCGTCATGGAGATGGTGTCCGGCGAGTCCCTCCACGACAGAATCCGGCGGGGCCCGGTCGATGTGCCCGAAGCCGCCCGGATCGGCCTCGCCGTGCTCGGTGCCCTGCGCGCCGCGCACTCGGTCGGCATCGTGCACCGGGACGTGAAGCCCGCCCGTGTGCTGCTCGGCCCGCACCGGCGCGTCGTCGTCACCGACTTCGGCCTCGCCCATGTGCAGGGCGAGGATCCGCTCACCGCGAGCGGGGAGGCCACCGCCGGTTCGCCGGAGTTCGTCGCCCCCGAGCGGATGTCCGGCCGCATCGCCGGACCCGCCTCCGACCTGTGGTCCCTGGGCGTCCTGCTGTACGCGGCCGTCGAGGGCTCGTCCCCCTTCCTGCGGGCCACACCGGAGGCCACGCTCGCCGCGATCCTCGCCGCCGAGCCGCCCGAACCGACACGGGCCGGACCCCTCGGGCCGCTGATCGCACGGCTGCTGGTGCCGGACCCGGAACAGCGGCCGGATGCCGAGGAGGTCGCGAAGGAACTGGAGGCGGTGGCGGGGCCCGCACCGGCCGCGGCGGCACCGCGGACGACCGGCCCCGAACCGAAGCCGGACGACCGGACCGCATCCCGGCCCGACCTGATGCCCGCCGCCGCGCCGACTGCCGTGGCCGCCGCCGCGCCGACTGCCGTGCCCGGCGCCGTGCCGACTGCCGTGCCTGCCGCCGCCCCCGGCGGCGTGTCACCTGCCGAACCTGCCGTCCAGCCCGTCCCCGTCCCCGCGCCTAGG
>NZ_POUC01000609.1 GCF_002891435.1 Streptomyces cahuitamycinicus | reverse complement strand
GCCCGCCCCCGTGCCGCCAGGGTCGTCGCGTACTGCGGTAGCAGGGTCGCGTCGCCCGGGGAGGAGAGTTCCGATGCGGCGAAGGCCTCGTAGGACGGGACCGTGCCCGTGACGATGCCCAGGTTCGGGGTGCCGGAGGCGGACAGTTCGCGCAGGGCCGTCTCTATGGTCGCGAGGTGTTCCTCGTGGGTCGGGTACTCCGATGTGAGGGTCGGGTACGCCTCCAGGAGTTCCGAGAGCTCGCCCGCCGGCCAGTGCAGGACCGCTACCGGGAACGGGCGGGAGAGGGCCTCCCGGTAGGCGCCCAGTTCTGCTCGGAGGCGGAGGATCTCCGCCTCCAGTTCCGCGGGGTTCTCCGAGCCCAGGGACCAGACGCGCTTGGGGTCGTGGAGTTCGTCCAGGGTGATCGGGAGGGAGTGGACGGTGTCCGCGAGGGCGTCCCAGTCGTCGTGGGACTTGCCGAGCATGCGGCGGACCCGGTGGCGGCCGAAGAGGAGCGGGTGGGTGGCGTACGGGGGCTCCGGGACGTCCGTCAGGAGGCGGCGTACGGCCTCGGTGAAGGTGTCGTGGGCCGCTTCGAGCTCGTCGTGGTGTTCCAGGGACTCCGCCACGATCACCCAGGGCGCCGGGTCCTTGGGGGCCGCCACCCGGACGCCCTCGATGATCGCGCGGGCCTCGGCCTCGTGGCCGTACTCCCAGAGGTTGGAGGCCTTGAGCGCCCGTACCAGGTGGGGGTTCTCCAGGCCGTCGGGGGAGGACAGCAGGCGGTCGTAGAGCGTGGTCGCGGTGGGGCGGTCGCCGGAGAGCTCCAGGTGGGCCGCTGCCCGCAGCAGCAGGGCCTCGGCGTCCTCGGGATACAGGCCGGCGGTCCGCTCCAGGCGTGCCGCCTCGGCGGTGTGGTCGACGTTTTCGGCAGGCGTGTCGGGGCGCATGGGGGACACCGTACTGCCGGGAGGTGACGAGCGTGAGAGATGCGCAGGCCAGACCACCCAGGCCTCCCGAATTCCCATGCTCACCACCCAGGCTTCACGGTTCGCCCCGAACCGCCGCCCTCGCCGACCTACCGCGTCACTCCGTCGATCTGGAGGGTTTGGACCGACTTCGCGGCGAATGGCACGCTTACCGATTTGCCGTTCAGGCGGATGTCCGAGCGGGGTGTGTAGAGGTCGCCGCCGCCCGTCGTGACCGTGTTCCAGCGGGGGACCAGGCCTCCGGCGCCGCCCGTGACCGTCGAGAAGCGGGAGAGGTCGAAGGTGAGGGTCTGGGCCGAGGCCGCGGTGTTGACCGCCACGATCACCAGGCGGCGGGCCGTCGCGTCGTACGCCGCCACCGCGTAGCCGACGCCCGTGTCCAGGATCGTCATGCCGGGGCGGATGTGGCGGCTGAACTGGGCCATCACGTAGAGCTTGGTCTGGACGGTGGTCGGCTGCAGGGTGTTCGCGTCGTAGGCGATCATCGCCCAGCCCGACGACGGGTCCATGACCTGCCAGTAGCACCAGGCCGTGGGGTGCAGCCAGCGGAAGTCTAGGCAGAGGTTCGAGGCCATGGTCAGGCCGGTGCCGTCGCTGTCGCCCGTCTCGGAGTTCCACAGCTTCTTGCGGGAGGTGGTCACCACGTCCGTGTAGAGGAGGTCGCGGCGGCCGCCCGAGCCCTGGTAGCCGTGCACGTTGACCTGGGAGACCAGGCCCTTGACGGTCGAGTTGAAGGACGACCAGGTGGAGCGGGCCGTGTCGTAGTTCGTCTCGTCCGAGGCGGCTATGCGGAGGCCCGTGAGGCCGCGTTTGTCCAACTCGCCGCGCATGTGGGGGAGGACGGCCGCCTGGACCGCCGGGTCCATGTGGCAGCCCTCCTGGGTGCCGGTCGCGGTCCACCAGGTGGAGGCCGGCTCGTTGAAGGGGTCGACCGTCGCGAAGTTCACGCCCCAGTTGTTCTTCGCGTACAGGGCAGTCGCCGCCAAGTGGCTCGCGTGCTGGCGGTAGTTCCAGGTCTGGAGGTTGTTGCCGCCGCCCGCCGCGCCCGAGGGGTTGTGGTTGCTGCACATCCACCACATGGGGGAGTTGGCGAAGAGCTCGGTGATCGCGCCGCGCTGGGTCGCCTTCACCAGCATCGCGCGCTGTTTGGCGTCAGCCGTCCACTTCCACGCCGAGGAGGTGGGGTCCTCGTTGTTCCAGTCCTGCCAGAAGCCCTCGATCTGCTTGAAGGCCGGGATGTTGGGCGACTTCACCATCGTCTCGCCGCCGACGCTGTTCGAGCTGCACGCGCCGAGGTTGTAGCGGGCGATGTTGAGCCCCAGGCCGGGGAGGGAACGGCCGTTGTACGTGACGGACTTGGTGGTGAAGAACAGGTCGGCGAAGTCGTCCCGGGCGCCGAAGACGTTGGCCCACCAGGCGAGGGAGGTGCCCCAGCCTTCCCAGGCGCCGTACGTCGTCGACGGGTTGACGGCGATCGTGGCGTCCGCGTGCGCGGTGCCCGTCGCCAGGGCGCTGCCGAGGAACGTACCGCCTGCTGCGGCCAGCAGACTCCTGCGTCGGATCACGGCTCCTCCGTAAGGGAGATGGGGGCGGACGCCGGTCCCCGGCCCGGCGTCACAGGGGTGCCCCCGTGGTTGGTGACGAGAAGCATCGGGTGTGGCGGGTGGGTTGTCGAGAGTTCGGACGAACCTTTCTCAAACCCGTGTACGAAGTCGCGGACCCGCACGGGAGGGTGATCCTGTATAACGAACAACAGGGCATACACACGTACGAGAGGAGGGGCAGCCGATGAACCGGAGCTGGGCGACTCTGCGTCCCGCCCTCGTGCTGCTCTTCCTGCTCGTCGAAGTGGCGCTGCTCGACACCGGCAGCCTCTCCGCCACCGTCGCCCTCGCCGCGACCACCGCGGCCTCGGCCGCCCTCGCCCTGTGCGCCGTCGTCGCCTCGCGCTGCGCGCCCGCCGTGCCGCGCACACGGGTGCGTACGGCCATCCGCGACCGGGACCGGCGTACGGCCTTCCTGCCCCAGCGCGATCCCGACGCCCGAGGGCGCACCCGGCCCCGGGCACCCGGTCACGCCCTCCGGGCGACCGTCGCGTAGGGGCGCATCCACACGTCATCAGGTGACCCCGCGCGGGTCGTCATGCCGCCATTCCCACTTCCGGCACGACGAGACCCCCGGAGGGCTCACCCATGTCCGTCTTCGCCAACCTGGTCGAGCACCTTGCCGACCTGCTCCAGCCGCTGTTCGGCGCCTCGGCCGCCGCCGCGGCGATCGTCCTGTTCACCGCGCTCGTACGACTCCTCGTCCACCCCCTGTCCCGGGCCGCCGCGCGCGGCCAGAAGGCCCGGACCGCGCTCCAGCCGAAGATCGCCGAGCTGCGGAAGAAGCACGGCAAGAACCCCGAGAAGCTCCAGAAGGCCGTGCTGGAGCTGCACGCCGAGGAGAAGGTGTCGCCGCTGGCCGGCTGCCTGCCCGGGATGCTCCAGATCCCCGCGTTCTTCCTGCTCTACCACCTGTTCTCCAGCGAGACGATCGGCGGCGAGGCCAACGGGCTGCTCGGCCACCGGCTGTTCGCGGCTCCGCTGGGGGAGCGGTGGGCGGACGCCCTCCAGGGGGGTGTCC
>NZ_POUC01000608.1 GCF_002891435.1 Streptomyces cahuitamycinicus | reverse complement strand
CCCTCACCGAGGTCGGCGCCCTGCTGGAGGCCCGGTCGGTCCACCCCGGCCGCACCGCCCACCACCATCTGCGCGCCCTCGCCCACACCCACGGCATCCCCCGCGCCCGGGTCGAGCACGTCCTCGGCCTCACCGGCCTGACCGACGTGGCCCACCGCCGGGTCAAGGGCTTCTCCCTCGGCATGGGACAGCGCCTCGGCATCGCCGCCGCCCTCCTCGGCGACCCGGCCACGCTCATCCTCGACGAGCCGGTCAACGGCCTCGACCCGGAGGGCGTCCTGTGGATCCGCAACCTGCTCAAGTCGCTCGCCGCGGAGGGCCGTACCGTCCTCGTCTCCTCACACCTGATGAGCGAGATGGCCCTCACCGCCGACCACCTCGTCATCATCGGCCGCGGCCGCCTCCTCGCCGACACCACGGTCACCGACTTCGTACGCGACTCCGGCGCGGGCACCACGAAGGTCGTCACCCCTCAGGCCGGCACCCTCGCAGACCTCCTCACCGCCCCCGGCATCGACATCACCACCGACACCCCCGGCACCCTCCGCATCCGCGGCACGGACGCCCCGCACATCGGCCGCACGGCAGCCGCCCACGGCATCCCCCTCCACGAACTGACCCCCGCCACGGCCTCCCTGGAGGAGGCCTTCATGGACCTCACCCGCGACGCGGTGGAGTACCCGGCTACCCCGCGAGGAGCAGCGGCATGACCATGGCGAGCCTCCCCTACCGCGTGACCCCGGCCCGCGTCCTACGCTCCGAATGGCACAAGTTCTGGACCCTGCGCTCCACCTGGATCACCCTCGCCGTCACGAGCCTCCTGACCGCCGCGATGGGCGCGGGGCTCGGCGCGGCCTACGACGGATCCGGCGAAGGCGGCCTGGACCCCGTCATGTTCGCCCTGCTCGGCACCCAGTTCGCCACGATCAACCTCGGCGTTCTGGGCATCCTGGCCACCGCCGGCGAGTACTCCACGGGCCAGATCCGCGCCACGATGACCGCGGTCCCCCGCCGCCTGCCCGTCCTGTGGTCCAAGGCCGCCGTCCTGGCCGCGGTCGCCCTCCCCCTCACCCTGGCGACGAACCTCCTCACCTTCCCCCTGGCCCAGTCCTTCCTCAACGGCACCGACCTCTCCGCCTCCCTCGGCGACCCGGGCGTCCTGCGCGCCCTCGCGGGCAACGCGGCCGGCCTCACCCTCCTCGCCGTCCTCGCCCTCGGCGTCGGCGCCCTGCTCCGCTCGGTCCCGATGGCCATCGGCGCCTTCATCGGCCTCGTCATGATCCTCCCGGAGATCCTGGCCATGCTCCCGTACGCCTTCGTCGACGACGCCGTCCGCTACTTCCCCGGCAAGGCCCTGGAAGCCCTGACCACGGCCCAGCCCCTGCCCGGCGCGGCCTCCCCGGGCGCCGCCCTGCTGGCCATGCTCCTGTGGACGGCGGCCCTCCTCACGGTGGCCGCGGTGGTCCTGCGCCGCAAAGACGTATGACGCCGAGCGGCGCATCCCGCACGATGGACCCCGTGACGGAAGACCGGGCGCCGGAGCCCCTCACCGAGTACGCCCAGCGCCTCACCCACAAGGTGCGCGCCTTCGACCGACGCCACCCGCTGCTGTGGGACCTGCACTTCACCGGCTTCTGGCTCACCGCCGCCCTGATCGACTACTTCGGCGGCGGCTGGCGCAACAACGCCCTTCACCACGACGTCCCCGGCTGGCTCCTCCTCATCCTGAGCGTCGGCCTGTCGGCCCCGCTCCTGTGGCGCCGCACCCACCCCGGCACGGTCCTGGCCGCCATGGTGCCCTTCGCCCTCGTCAACGCCTGGACCGGCGCCGCCCTCCAGGCAGCCCTGCTCCAACTGGTCCTCGTCCACCACCTGGCCCTGCGCCGCCCGCTGCGCAACCTGTGGTGGGCGACGGCACTGGTGATCGTCCCGGTCCTCGTGTCGGCCCTCCGCCACGGCGAGGGCTCCTGGCACCAGCAGATCGGCTCCCATCTGATGTCCATCACCGTGGCCGCCCTCATCGGCGCCACGGTCCGCACCCGCCGTGACCACACGGAGGCCCTGGAGGACCGCGCCCGCCGCCTGGAGACCGAACGCGACCAGCAGGCCCAGCTCGCCACCGCCGCCGAACGCGCCCGCATCGCCCGCGAGATGCACGACATCATCGGCCACAACCTCTCCGTCATCACCGGCCTCGCCGACGGCGGCCGATACGCGGCCGCCAAGTCCCCCGAACGCGCGGCCCAGGCCCTCGACGCCATCGCCAGCACCAGCCGCCAGGCCCTCACCGAACTGCGCCGCCTCCTGGACGTCCTGCGCGAGGAGGAGAGGCAACAGCCCGACCTGACCCCCCAGCCGGGCCTCACCGACCTCGACCGGCTCCTCGACGGCGTACGCTCCGCCGGCCTGCCCGTCAGCACCACCACCCACGGCAGCCCCAGCCTTCCCCCGGGCCGCCAGCTCACCGTCTACCGCGTCGTCCAGGAAGCCCTCACCAACACCCTCAAGCACGGCGGCCCCCACGCCACCGCGGAAATAGAGCTCTCACACGGGGAGAAGTCCGCCGTCACCGTCACGATCACCGACACCGGCAACGGCAGCCGCACGGACGGGCCCTCGCGGGACGGCCGCGGGCTACCCGGAATGCGCGAGCGAACGGCCCTGTACGGCGGCACACTTGAGGCCGGCCCCCGCCCCGACCCGGAGCGGGGCTGGCGCGTCCGCCTGTCTCTCCCGGAGGAGCCCCCGCAGTGACCACGGTCCTCATCGCCGACGACCAGCCCCTTCAGCGCTTCGGTTCCCGCATGCTGCTGGAGAGCCAGGACGACATGACGGTCGTGGGCGAGGCGGCGAACGGCAGCGAAGCGGTCCGCATGGCGGCCGAGCTCCATCCGGATGTCGTCCTCATGGACATCCGCATGCCCGGCCTCGACGGGATCGAGGCGACCCGCCGCATCACCGCCGCCGGCGACCGCACCCGCATCCTGATCGTCACCACCTTCGACCTGGACGAGTACGCCTACGCCGGGCTCCGCGCAGGTGCCTCCGGCTTCCTCGTCAAGGACGCCCAGCCCGAGGAACTCCTCTCCGGCATCCGCGCGGTGGCCACGGGAGACGCGGTGGTCGCCCCCAGCCTGACCCGCCGCCTCCTGGACGCCTACGTCCATCACCTGCCGACCGGTGCCTCGTCGGAGGCCTCGCCTCCGGAGGACCCGCGTCTCGCTTCCCTGACGGTCCGGGAACGCGAGATCCTCACGGTC
Organism: Streptomyces cahuitamycinicus; assembly: GCF_002891435.1. Taxonomy (GTDB): domain Bacteria; phylum Actinomycetota; class Actinomycetes; order Streptomycetales; family Streptomycetaceae; genus Streptomyces; species Streptomyces cahuitamycinicus. Next base: position 338 of record NZ_POUC01000608.1, on the reverse strand, counting down.
ATAGGAAAGGGCTGGACCAACACGGAGATAGCCACGCGTCTCCACCTGGCCGAGTCGACGGTGAAGACCCACGTGGGTCGCATTCTCGCCAAGACCGGCTCCCGTGACCGCATTCAGGCGGTCATCCTGGCGTACGACACCAAGCTGATCCAGACATCCTGAAACGCAGAAAACCCCCGTACCGAATGGTACGGGGGTTTTCTCAAGAATTGTTCGGCGGCGTCCTACTCTCCCACAGGGTCCCCCCTGCAGTACCATCGGCGCTGTAAGGCTTAGCTTCCGGGTTCGGAATGTAACCGGGCGTTTCCCCTACGCTATAACCACCGAAACACTATGAA
>NZ_POUC01000607.1 GCF_002891435.1 Streptomyces cahuitamycinicus | reverse complement strand
GGTACCGACCGTGTCCGGACAGGGAGTCCCGCCCGCGATGAACAGGTACAGCAGGACAGCAGCCGTGGCGGGGGCCCTGGTCGTGGGGGCGCTCGCGTTTCCCGGTACGCCCGCGGCGGCCCGGGACGGCGGCCTGTGGGGAGCCGCGACCATCGCACCGGGCCGGGAAGGCATCGTCGAGGTCGCGGGCGTCCCGGAGACGGCCGCGGATGCGACGCTGACCCTGACCGCGCCCCGGGGCACGCGGGTGACCGGCACGCCCCTCGACGCGTCCGGCCACCGCGGCTCGGTCTCCGCCGACGGGCGCAGCGCCACGTACACCGTCACCGGCGGCGCGGCCGGGCAGGACCGGGTGTTCACCTTCGTGCTGGCCGTGCCCGCGCACGCTGTTCCGGGCACCCGGCTGCGGGACTGCTTCCTGCGGCTCACCGACGGCCGGGGCGTGCCGCGGGCCGTCGGCCGGTGTGCCGTGACCGTGGGCCTGGCCGGGCCGACCCTGACCCGCCCGCTGTCCGGCGTGGCGCTGGCCGCCCGGCCGGAGATCTCCGGCACCGCCCATCCGGGAGCCCAGGTCACCGTCCGGGACAAGGACGATCAGGAGGCCTGCGCGACCACCGCCGCCCCCGACGGAACCTGGGCCTGCATCCCGGGGTCCGGCCTCCCGGCGGGCGCCAACCGGCTGCAGGCGGTCGCCACCCTGAACGGGGTGAGCGCGATGAGCGAGCAGGTCGACATCTCGGTCGCCCGGGACGACGAGGCTCAGTAGCGGACCGCCCGGGCCACCTCGGTGCGGACCTCACCGGACAGGTCGTGGGTGCTGCGGGCGGTGGCCGTGGCGGATTGGCCGGCCTGCACGTGCTCCACCGTGACGATGACCGTGTCGACCAGTTGCCCCCCGGCGTTGCGGAAGTCGACCTGGACGGCGAAGGACCGGGCCGAGTCGTCGGTGTTGCGGACGGTGACGTCCGTGCGGACCCGGCCGTCGGAGCCGGTTACGGGCGTCCCGGCCGTCACGTCGCCCTTGACGTCGGCGCCGCCCTGGATGTCGTCGAGCCGCTGCTGCGCCTCGGCCGAGGCCGACTCCACCGCCTCGCCGGCCTCCGAGGCGATCGACTCCACCGCGGACTCCGCCTTGCTCGCGGCGTCCGCGGGGCTGCCGTCACCGCCGCAGCCCGCGAGCGCCGCGGACAGGGTCAGCGCCGCGGCCGCCCCTGCCGTCGCCCAGCGCGTCCGGTGGCGGGCCGTCATGTCGCCTCCCTGGGATCCACAGGCCCCGGCCTACGGCCTACTGCCTACGGCCTCATGTGCGGCCGAGCCCGCCGCCGCCGAAGGATCCACTGGATCCGGGCGACCAGCGGCGCGGTTTCTGGTCCTTTCCGGTCCTGGTGCTCGCCCGGTGGAGCTCATGCGGCATGATCCGCTGACCGTCGCGCGTCACGACCGGCACGTCGTCGGGCTCGCGCATCTCGCGCATCTCGCGGACCGGACCGGTGTCCGGCATGTGCGGCTGCTCCTCCGGGGCGGGGTGATGGGTGTCCTTGTCCATGACCTGCATCCCGACCCGCACGGCCCAGATCAGCGCGCAGGCCACGATCAGCCCGCCGACGAAGGCGATGGTCACGGCGATCGCGTGATCTGACGACGCCGCCAGTTCTGCATACGTTGCCGTACTCATGCCCCAAGTATCACCGACGGAATGGGATAAAGCGCCCGGAATGCCCTCCGGGTCATTGGCAGGCAACCCCGGCCGCGCCGGCGACGACCTCAGGGTGACACCTCCCCCCCCCCACGAGGAGATCACCATGCGCAGACACCTGGCGCGGCTGCTCACCGTGCTCGCCGTGCTGGCCGCGGCGTTCGTCACCCCCGGCATGACTTCGGGCAAGGCGCAGGCCGCCGACGACTGGAAACCGCCCGCCCACCTCGCCCAGCCCCTGAACGAGGTGTGGAAGCACGTCGAATCGACCTACGGGAACCTGTACGGCTTCCGGAACTACGGCTGGGACCAGGTCATGGCCAACCGGGGCAGCGTCAACTACTGCGTGCGCTGGGAGTCCGACGCCCCGGTCAGCGCCGCCCTGCGCGACCGGATCCACGCGGCGCTGAAGAAGCAGTTCGGCAAGTGGATGTCCGCGATGGTGGTGAACGGCAAGGGCCACAACGCCTGGCCGTACACCACAGTGCCCGTCAACATCGTCGGCTGGGCCGTGAAGAACCGCTCCACCCTCCAGTGGAGCGACAACTCCGTCGACATCTACGCGGGCGTCCTCGACGACGGCGGCTCACCGCAGTGCGCCCCGGACTGCGGGCGCTTCTTCCACCAGGACGGCAACTACTCCAAGTGCCCGGGCGGCGCCGCCCGCCACTACGACCAGTCGCTGTGGCTGACCAAGGGCTTTCATGGCGGCGCGGGCGGTGACTGGGGCCAGCGCATGGGCCAGGAGTACTTCACCGGCGCGCTGAACCAGGAGAACATCCACATCTACCTGCACGAGGTCGGCCACACCTTCGGCCTCGACGACTTCTACGACTGGTCGCCGACCGGCCAGTGCTGCTTCCTGATGAAGGCGGGCAGTGCCACGCAGATCACCGAGTTCGACACGTGGATGCTGCGCGACTTCTGGCGCCATCTGAAGAGCCGCTACGGTCTGTGACCGGCAGGGGCGGTGCGGGCGGCCCCGGCTCCCGTACCGCCCCGCGGCGTACGGCGTACCGTAGATATGCCGAGGGTATGTCGCACCCGGTGGCCGAACCGGTCTCGTCGCCCCCCGCAGCAGGAGCCCCTCGATGACGTCCGCTTCTTCGCCCCAGCCGTCCGTCCCCGCCCCGTCCGAGGTCCGGCTACGGATCGCGGACCAGGCGCGCCAGGACCGCACGGCCCGCCGGATCGACGGGGCATGGTGGCCCCGCTCGTACGACCTGGCCGCCGAACTGCCCGTGCTGCTCCGCGGACTGCCGGATGCCTGGGGCCGGATCAGCAGCGTCCTGGTCAACGGGGACACCTGGCCGGACTGCCCGGAGCAGATGGTCGTCGCTGGTCAGGCGGTGCACGTGGGGCGCACCGACTCACCGACCGCCCCGCACACCGTGTGCTTGCTCGCCCCCGGCATGGGCCGCTGGGACCTGCTGGTGGTGCCGCCCGCCACCGATGAGGCGGAGGCCGGCCGGGTCATGGAACGGGCCGTCACGCAGGGCGTCTGACTCAGCGCGCGAGCAGCACCAGGGCCAGGGCGGCCAGCGCCGGGACGGTCTGGACGAAGAGGATCTTCCTGCTCGCCGTCGCGGCGCCGTAGAGCCCCGCGACCGCCACGCACACCAGGAAGAACACCGTGACCTGGAAGCCCACCGGGTCGGACGCCACCGCTCCCCACGCCAGACCGGCCGCGAGGAAGCCGTTGTAGAGGCCCTGGTTGGCCGCGAGGGCCTTCGTCGAGGCGGCGAACTCGGCGGTCGTGCCGAAGGCGGCCCGGGCCCGCGGCGTGGTCCACAGGAACATCTCCAGCACCAGGATGTAGGCGTGGAGTGCGGCGAGGGCCAGTACCGCGATGGTGGCAAGGGTCGACATGCGCACATCATCACAGACCCGCCGGCCCCTGGCCCGCCCG
>NZ_POUC01000606.1 GCF_002891435.1 Streptomyces cahuitamycinicus | reverse complement strand
CCCCCCGGTATCCTGCGGATGTCACCCCACCCCATCCACAGCCGAAGGGCATCCCGTGAGCGCCAACCGCCCGGCAGCCGTCGTCGTTCTCGCAGCGGGTGAGGGCACCCGTATGAAGTCGGCAACACCCAAGGTCCTGCACGAGCTCTGCGGCCGCAGTCTGGTCGGGCATGTGCTCGCCGCCGCCGGCGAGCTGCAGCCCGAGCACCTGGTCGTCGTGGTCGGCCATGCCCGTGAGAAGGTCACCGCGCATCTCGGTGAGATCGCGCCCGACGTCCGTACCGCCGTACAGGCGGAGCAGAATGGCACGGGGCATGCCGTGCGGATGGGGCTGGAGGAGCTGGGCGGGTCCGTCGAGGGGACCGTCGTGGTCGTGTGCGGGGATACTCCCCTGTTGACCGGCGCCACATTGCGGGCCCTCGCCGAGACGCATTCCGCGGACGGCAACGCGGTCACCGTGCTGACCGCCGAGGTGCCGGACGCGACGGGGTACGGGCGGATCGTGCGGGACGACGCCTCGGGTGCCGTCACCGCCATCGTGGAGCACAAGGACGCCACCGATGCCCAGCGGTCGATCCGTGAGATCAATTCGGGTGTGTTCGCGTTCGACGGGGCGTTGCTGGCGGACGCGCTGAAGAAGGTGCGGACGGACAACAGCCAGGGCGAGGAGTACCTGACGGATGTGCTCGGGATCCTGCGTGAGGCGGGGCACCGGGTGGGGGCGTCGGTGGCCGGCGACCACCGTGAGATCGCGGGGATCAACAATCGTGTGCAGCTGTCCGAGGCCCGGCGGATTCTGAACGACCGGCTGCTGACCGAGGCGATGCTCGCGGGTGTGACCGTGGTCGATCCGGCGACGACCTTCGTCGACGTCACCGTTACGTTCGAGCAGGACGCCGTCGTTCATCCGGGCACCCAGCTGCTGGGCGTGACGCATCTGGCGGAGGGTGCGGAGGTCGGGCCGAACTGCCGGCTGACCGACACGCGTGTGGGTGCGGGTGCGCGGGTGGACAACACGGTGGCCATGGGCGCCGAGGTCGGTGCGGAGGCGAGTGTGGGGCCGTTCGCGTATCTGCGTCCGGGGACGCGGCTCGGTGCGAAGGGCAAGATCGGTACGTACGTGGAGACGAAGAACGCGTCGATCGGTGAGGGGACGAAGGTGCCTCACCTGTCGTATGTGGGTGACGCGACGATCGGGGAGCAGACCAACATCGGTGCCGCGAGCGTGTTCGTGAATTACGACGGGCAGGACAAGCACCACACGACGATCGGTTCGCACTGTCGGACGGGCTCGGACAACATGTTTGTGGCGCCTGTCACGGTGGGGGACGGTGCGTACACCGCTGCGGGGTCTGTGATCACGAAGGATGTGCCGGCCGGTTCGCTGGCCGTGGCCCGTGGTCAGCAGCGGAATATCGAGGGTTGGGTGGCTCGTAAGCGTCCGGGGAGCGCGGCCGCGAAGGCGGCGGAGGCGGCTTCCCGGGAGTCGGCCGGCGAGGGCTGACCGGAAACCGATGCCTTGAACACGGCGTACGGTGATAAGTGCACACCCGCACCCCACCAGCTGAGACGGCCTCCGGCAAGCCGGCTGCGAGGTCTCTCGCCCCCCAGCTGCGACACCTCTGAGGAGACAGTGCTGTGACCGGGATCAAGACGACCGGCGAGAAGAAGTTGATGTTCTTCTCCGGCCGCGCCCACCCCGAGCTTGCGGAGGAGGTCGCCCAACAGCTGGGTGTCGGGGTTGTCCCGACGAAGGCCTTCGACTTCGCCAACGGTGAGATCTATGTGCGTTATCAGGAGTCGGCGCGTGGTGCCGATTGTTTCCTGATCCAGAGCCATACGGCTCCGATCAACAAGTGGATCATGGAGCAGTTGATCATGATCGACGCGTTGAAGCGTGCGTCGGCCCGCTCCATCACGGTCATCGTGCCGTTCTACGGTTACGCGCGGCAGGACAAGAAGCATCGTGGGCGTGAACCGATTTCGGCGCGTCTGATCGCGGACATGATGAAGACCGCGGGTGCGGACCGGATCCTGACCGTGGATCTGCACACGGATCAGATTCAGGGGTTCTTCGATGGTCCGGTGGATCATCTGTTCGCGCTGCCGCTGCTGGCGGATTATGTGGGCCGGAAGGTGGGCCGGGAGAAGCTGACGGTGGTGTCGCCGGACGCGGGCCGGGTGCGGGTCGCGGATCGCTGGTGCGACCGGCTGGGTGCGCCGCTGGCGATCGTGCACAAGCGGCGGGACAAGGACGTCGCGAATCAGGTCACCGTCCACGAGGTCGTGGGTGAGGTGAAGGGTCGCGTGTGTGTCCTGGTGGACGACATGATCGACACGGGTGGGACGATCTGTGCCGCGGCGGACGCGTTGTTCGCGCATGGTGCGGAGGATGTGATCGTGACGGCGACGCACGGTGTGCTGTCTGGTCCGGCGAGCGATCGTCTGAAGAACTCGCGGGTGAGTGAGTTCGTGTTCACGAACACGCTGCCGACGCCGGGTGAGCTGAGCGGTGACATGGACAAGATCTCGGTGCTGTCGATCGCGCCGACGATTGCGCGGGCGGTGCGTGAGGTGTTCGAGGACGGTTCGGTGACGAGTCTGTTCGACGAGCAGTAGGCGTCGGGTGGTGCTTGCGTAGATCCTTTTGGGTGCGGCCTCCCCTTCCGAGTAGACTGCTGAAGTTGCTCGGCGAGGGAGGCCGTTCCCGTTTGGGGTTGCGGTTGTCCGTTATCGACGCGCTCTTCGTAGCAGGCCGTTCGTGGCCGGGTGACCACGTCCGTTCTGATTTCGAGGAGTGATTATGTCCGAGGTGAAGATCTCCGCCGCGACGCGCACCGAGTTCGGCAAGGGTGCCGCGCGCCGTATTCGTCGTGAAGCCAAGGTTCCGGGTGTTCTGTATGGGCACGGTTCGGACCCGCTGCACCTGACCCTTCCGGGTCACGACCTGCTGATGGCGCTGCGTACGCCGAACGTTCTGATCGCGCTGGACATCGACGGCAAGTCGAACGAGCTGGCGATTCCGAAGTCGGTGCAGCGTGACCCGCTGAAGGGTTTCCTGGAGCACGTGGACCTGCAGCTGGTGAAGCGGGGCGAGCAGGTCAACGTCGACATCTACGTGCACACCGAGGGTGAGCTGGCTCCGGGTGGCAACCTGCTGGAGCACGTGCTGAACGCGCTGCCGGTCGTGGCCGAGGCCACGCACATCCCGGAGTCCGTGACCGTGTCCGTCGAGGGTCTGACGGCCGGTGACTCGATCCTGGCCAAGGACATCACGTTGCCCAAGGGCACGACGCTGGCCGTCGAGGAGGACACCGTCGTCCTTCAGGTTCTGGCCGCGCAGGCCGAGGAGGCCGCTGAGGGTGAGGAGTCCGGGGGCGAAGAGGCCGCCCAGGCCTGATCCTCTGCGTCGTCGTTTCGTCGGCCGCTGTTCCCGTGCGGGGCAGCGGCCGACGCGTATGAAGGAGACATGGACGTGACGACCGATGCCGCCGCTCCTTGGCTGATCGTGGGGCTGGGCAATCCGGGGCCGGAGTACGCGGGTAACCGGCACAACGTGGGTTTCATGGTGGCGGATCTGCTGGCGGACCGGGTCGGGGGGAGGTT
>NZ_POUC01000605.1 GCF_002891435.1 Streptomyces cahuitamycinicus | reverse complement strand
CGTGCCTGCCCCGTGCCCCCGCGCCGGGCCGAGCCGAGCAGCCCCCGCACGGTCGTCAGCCACCCGGTGCCGACGATCGCGGCGCCCACCGCCAGCCCGGCCGTGCCGTTGAGCGGCATCACGATGCCGACCGCCCCGCCCAGCACCCACGACATCTGCAACAACGTCTCGGAGCGTGCGAAGGCCGACGTCCGGACGGTCTCCGGCACGTCCCGCTGGATCAGCGCGTCCAGCGACAGCTTGGCCAGGGCCTGCGCGAACCCGGCGATCGCGGCCAGGCCGGCCACCAGGATCGCGCCGAAGAACACCGCGGCCGTGATCGTCGCGCCGGCCACGCAGGCCACGACCGTCAGGATGATGATCTCCGGCGCCCGGGAGCGCAGCCACGCCCCGACGGCCGTGCCGAGCGCGTTGCCCACGCCCGCCGACACGCCCACTATCCCGAGCGACACCGCGGCGCTCTGGCCGGACACCGGGTGCTCGCGCAGCAGGAACGCCAGGAAGAAGATCAGGAACCCGGTCAGGCAGCGGATGGCGGCGTTGGCGGCCAGGGCGTGGGTGACGGCCGGGCCGACCGTGCGCAGCCCGGGGCGCTTGACCGGCTGCCGGTGCGGCCCGTGCAGGTGCTGCTCGTCCGCCGCCAGCAGGGCGCGGTCCTCGCCCTTGGCGGAGTCGACCTTCGGCGGCAGCGTGAACGACAGGATCGTCCCCGCCACGAAGAGCACGAAGGCGCCGAAAAGGGGCCAGCGCGGTCCGATCTGCTGGAGTCCGACGCCGATGGGCGCGGCGATCCCGGTGGCGAGGAGACCACCGAGGGTGACGCGCGAGTTGGCCTTCACCAGGGAGAAGCGCGGTGGCAGCAGCCGGGGCACGACGGCGCTTCTGACCACGCCGTACGCCTTCGACGAGACGAGGACGCCCAGCGCGGCCGGGTACAGCTCCAGTCCGCCGCTGACGACCGCGCCGGACAGGACGATCGCGAGCAGCGCCCGGGCCAGCATCGCGCCGGCCATCGCGGCGCGGCGGCCGTGCGGGATGCGGTCGAGGAGGGGGCCGATGACGGGCGCGAGGAGGGTGAAGGGCGCCATGGTGATGGCGAGGTACAGGGCGACGCGGCCACGGGCCTCGTCGGTGGGCACGGAGAAGAAGACGGTGGAGGCCAGGGCGACGGTGATCATGACGTCGCCGGCGCCGTTCACGCCGTGCAGTTCGATCAGCTTGCCGAGGCCGGACTCGCCGGCGCCGTGCGCGTGGGTCGCCTTGCGGATGCCGCGGGCGGTGCCGGTCACGGGGAAGTGCAGGGCACGGCCGACCGCACGGAGGGAGCCGCGCAGACGGCCCGGTCCGTTCAGTCGGCTGCTTCCCTTGACCCCATTCGACCCACCGGTCCCGGTGGCGCCCGGGGGTGTCTTCGCGGCTGCCACGTCGTCATAGTGCCCCGATAAGGCTGTGGGTAGTGCCATTACCGCTTGTATAGGGCCTGTGGGGTGACTGTCCGGGGCGGCGGCTCAGGGTCCGGTGGGCGGCGCAACAGACCCGTCGGTGTACGCGACGTGGGGCGGAAGGGTAGCGTGCGTATCTCAGCCATCCCGCAAAATGGATGAAGGATGTCGACGCGGTCCCCCGGTCCGCTCCGTCCGCCCCCGCGCTGGGAGTGGCGCACCCGTGAGACGGCGTATGGAGAGAAGCGATACCTGTGAGCGCAGCGACAACGCGAAGCCGCACCCCTGACCGTCTGTGCGCCGAGGCCGTCGACCTCGCACGTGCCGCAGCCGAGGAGGCCGCCGCACCGGGAATCGTCGGGGAACACGTGGGGCTGGTCTCCGAGGGAGACCGTGTGGTCACCCACTTCTTCCAGTGCCTGGAGCTCGGCTACCGGGGCTGGCGCTGGGCCGTGACGGTGGCCAGGGCGTCCCGGGCGAAGATCGTCACGGTGGACGAGGCGGCCCTGCTGCCCGGCCCGGACGCGGTGCTGGCCCCCGAGTGGGTGCCGTGGAGCGAGCGGCTGCGGCCCGGCGACATGGGGCCGGGCGATCTGCTGCCCACCGACGCCGAGGACCTGCGGCTGGAGCCCGGCTACACGGGTGAGGACGAGCCCGCGCCGAACGTCCCCGTATCGCACGAGATGGCCGACCTGGTCGAGGCGGAGGACGCGGACCTCACCACGGAGTCCCCCACCGGCTTCACGGTCGCCCCGCTGCGCGGTTCGATCCCGGCGGTCGCCGAGGAACTGGGCATGCGCCGGGCCCGCGTCCTGTCCCGCTACGGCCTGCACACCGCGGCCGACCGCTGGGAGGAGGCGTTCGGCCCCAAGACCCCCATGGCCCAGTCGGCCCCCGCGGCCTGCGTCAGCTGCGGCTTCCTCGTGCCCATCGGCGGCTCCCTCGGTCAGGCCTTCGGCGCCTGCGCCAACGAGTTCTCCCCGGCCGACGGCCGCCTGGTCTCCCTCGCCTACGGCTGCGGCGGCCACTCCGAGGCCGCCGTCATGCCCCGGCCGCCCCAGCCGGCCGCCCCGGTCATCGACGAGACCCGGGTCGACCCGTTCCCCCTGCGCCCCTCCCCGGACTCGGGCTCGGTGACGCCGACGGCGGACCAGGACACGGAGGAACTGGGGCACTCGTAGCGGTCGACGGGCCCGCGTCGGGCAGGCGCACGGCGGGTGCTCCCCAGGCGGTACCTTCATCCTCACGTCCACGAGGAGAAGGAACGGAACGTGAGCAGCAAGTTCGTGCGGCCCGCCGCCGAGGGGGCCGATCCGTTCGGTACCGCCCGTCTGCGGCGCGGCGTCCTCGACGCCTGGGCCACCAGCCCCGCCCGGTTCCGTGAGGACGCCAACGCCGAGGAGGACCTCGCCCTCGGCGGCTACCGGGACCGGCTCGTCGTGGAACTCGCCCAGAACGCCGCCGACGCCGCGGCCCGGGCCGGGCTGCCCGGACGGTTGCGGCTCACCCTGCGCGACGGGGTGCTCGTCGCCGCCAACACCGGAGCCCCGCTGGACGCGGCCGGAGTCGAGTCGCTGTCCACCCTGCGGGCGTCGGCCAAGCGGGACACGCGGGACACGTCCTCCGTGGGACGGTTCGGCGTCGGCTTCGCCGCCGTGCTCTCCGTCACCGACGAACCCGCCGTCGTCGGCCGCCACGGCGGGGTGCGGTGGTCGCTCGCCGAGGCCAGGGCACTGGCCGCCGAGACCGCCCGGCACAGCCCGGGCCTCGGGGACGAGGTCCGGCGGCGGGACGGCCACGTCCCCCTGCTGCGGCTGCCGTACGCCGCCGAGGGCACCGCCCCCGCCCCGTACGACACCGCCGTCATCCTGCCGCTGCGTGACGCGGCCGCCGCGGATCTCGCCGAGCGGCTGCTGCGGGCCGTCGACGACGCCCTGCTGCTCGCCCTCCCCGGAATCGAAGAGCTCGTCGTCGAGATCAACGGGGAGAGCGCGCGGACCCTCACCCGCCGTACCGACGGTGCCTTCACCGTCGTCGACGACTCCGCCCACGGCGTCACCCACTGGCGCACCACCGCCGCCCACGGCCCCCTCACCCCCGGCCTGCTCGCCGACCGGCCCGTCGAGGAGCGGCTGCGGCCCCACTGGTCCGTCACCTGGGCCGTGCC
>NZ_POUC01000604.1 GCF_002891435.1 Streptomyces cahuitamycinicus | reverse complement strand
GGGCGAACTCGACCGGGTGCGGGCGTACGGCAGGCTGCTGGCGGCGTGCGGGATCAACGCCGTCTCCGTGAACAACGTCAATGTGCACGCGGCCGAGGCCCGCCTGCTGACCGACCGCATCGGTGAAGTGGCCGACATCGCCGCGGTGTTGCGGCCCTACGGCATCCGCACCCACCTGTCGGTCTCGTTCGCCGCGCCGATCACGCTGGGCGGGCTGTCCACCGCCGATCCGCTGGACGGAGCGGTGCGCGGCTGGTGGGCCGAGGCGACGCGCCGGGTGTACGAGGCGATACCCGACTTCGGCGGGTACGTGGTGAAGGCGGACTCGGAGGGGCAGCCGGGGCCGTTCGCGTACGGCGGCAGTCACGCCGAGGGCGCGAACCTGCTGGCGGCGGCCCTGGAGCCGTTCGGCGGCACGGTGCACTGGCGGGCGTTCGTCTACGACCACCGGCAGGACTGGCGGGACCGCACGACCGACCGGGCCCGCGCCGCGTACGACCATTTCGTGCCGCTGGACGGGGAGTTCGCCGGCAACGCGGTGCTCCAGGTGAAGCACGGGCCGATGGACTTCCAGGTGCGTGAGCCGGTCTCGCCGCTGATCGGTGCGATGCCCGGGACCCGGCTGGCGGTGGAGCTGCAGGCCACCCAGGAGTACACCGGGCAGCAGCGGCATGTGTGCTGGCTGGGGCCGATGTGGAGTGAGGTCCTGCGGTTCCGGCCGGAACCGGGCTGGACGGCAGGCGAGTTGGCGCGGGGTGGGCTCGTCGCGGTGTCGAACGCCGGTGACGACCCGTTCTGGACGGGGCATCCGCTGGCGCAGGCCAACCTGTACACCTTCGGGCGGCTGGCCTGGCGGCCGGACGCCGAGCCGCGCGCGGTGCTCGACGAGTGGATCGGGCTCAGCTTCCCGGACGCTCCCCGGGAACTGGCCGACGGGCTGCACGCCGTGCTCGACGGCTCCTGGCGAACGTACGAGAAGTACACCGCTCCCCTGGGCGTGGGGTTCATGGTGCAGCCGGGGCACCACTACGGGCCGAGCGTGGACGGGTACGAGTACAGCCCGTGGGGGACCTACCACTTCGCCGACCGGGACGGGATCGGCGTCGACCGCAGCGTGAAGAGCGGTACGGGCTTCGCCGGGCAGTACGGCGAGCCGTGGGCCGGGCTCTACGCATCGCCGGACACCTGCCCGGACGAGCTGCTGCTGTTTTTCCACCACGTGCCGTACGGGCATGTGCTGAAGAGCGGGAAGACCGTGATCCAGCACATCTACGACACGCACTTCGAGGGTGTCGAGGAGGTCGAGGAGGCCCGGTCGGTGTGGGCGTCCCTGGCCGGGCTGGTGGACCCGGCGTGCCACTCGCGGGTGGCGGAGCGCTACGAGGAGCAGCTCCGCGGTGCCCGCGAGTGGCGCGACCAGGTCAACAGCTACTTCTTCCGCAAATCCGGGGTGCCGGCGTAGAAGTCGGTGCCGTAGGTGGCGATCGGTTCCGCGCCGCGCGTCCGCACTATCTCGAAGACGAGTCGGGCCTCGGTACCGAGCTCGGGGACGGGCTGGGTGAACTCCTGCGGGCGGGCGTCCCATTCGTCGACGCGGATGCCCATGAGGGGTGCAAGCGGCCCGGGGACGTCGGTGGGGAACGCGCGGTCGTGCTCGTCGACGCGGCCGGAGAGGAAGGTTGCGAGGACCGTGCCGCCGCGTGCGGCGACGGCTTCGAGGCGGGTGGCGAGGTCGCCCTTGACCATGTGGAGGGCGGGGGCGAGGACCACGTCGTAGGGAGTGAGGTCGGCGGTCTGCGGGATCACGTCCACGTCGGCGCCCGCCTCCCGGGCGGCCCGGTAGTAGGCGTGGACCACGTCCGGGTACTTCACCAGCCGGGACGGGCCGTCGGAGATCTCCAGGGCCCACCAGCTGTCCCAGTCGAAGAGCAGAGCGGTGCGGGCTGGGGTGCGGGCGCCGAGCGTCCGGTCGCCCAGGGTCTCCAACTCGCTTCCGAGAGCGGCGACTTCGCGGAATACGCGGGTGTCGTCGCGTCCCGCGTGGCCGATGACGGCCCCGTGGTACTTCTCGCAGGCGCCCCGGGAGGCGCGCATCTGGAAGTAGAGGGCGGCGTCCGCGCCGTGGGCGATCGCCTGGAAGGTGGCGAGGCGGAGTTCGCCGGGCCGCCGGAGCGGGTTGACGTCACGGCAGGCCGTCGTGGACGGGGTCTGCTCCATCAGCCAGAAGGGGGCGCCGTCCTTCAGGCCGCGCATCAGGTCGTGGGCGAGGGCGGGCCGGGTCGGCGGCGCGTCGAGGGCCGGGTAGTTGTCCCAGGAGGCGAAGTCCAGGTGGGGCGCCCAGCGGTGGTAGTCGAGGGGGCGAAAGGTGCCCATGAAGTTGGTGGTGACGGGCGTGTCCGGGTCGTGGGCGCGGATCACCTCCTTCTCGGCCAGGAAGCAGCCGAGGAGGGCGTCGGTGGTGAAGCGGAACCAGTCGAGCGTGATGCCCTGGAAGGCGGTGTGGTCGGGGCCGCGCCAGTGCTCGGTGAGGGCGTTCGGCGGCTCGATCTGGTCCCAGTCGGTGTAGCGGTGCGACCAGAAGGTGGTCCACCAGGCGTCGTTGAGGGCGTCGAGGGTGCCGTGCCGGTCGCGGAGCCACTGCCGGAACGCCTCGGCGCACAGGTCGCAGTAGCAGGCGCCGCCGTACTCGTTGTTGATGTGCCAGGCGAGCAGGGCCGGGTGGTGCGCGTAGCGTTCGGCGAGACGGGAGGCCAGCACGGTGGCGTGTTCGCGGTACGCCGGTGAACTGGGGCAGAAGTTGTGGCGCTGGCCGTAGCGGTGGCGGCGGCCCTCGAAGTCGGTGCGGTTGACCTCGGGGTGCCGCTTCGCGAGCCAGGGCGGGAGGGCGGCGGTGCCGGTGGCCAGGCAGACCCGGCGCCCCTCGGCGGCGGCCCGGTCCAGGACGCGGTCCAGGATCGTGAAGTCGTAGGTGTCCGGAGTCGGCTGGGTGAGGGACCAGGTGAACACGCCGACGGTGAGGGTGTCGATCCCGGCCCGGGTGAACAGCCGGTGGTCCTCGTCCCAGACCTCCTGGGGCCACTGCTCGGGGTTGTAGTCACCGCCGTAGCGGATCTTGTGCGTCATGTGGTGAAGTCCTTCCGCGTCTCGGCGATCACCGCGCGGCTTCCGTGCAGCAGGGACAGCAGCAGCGGAGCGGCCAGCAGGGCGGGCACGGCCTCGGTCAGCAGGCTCGCCGACGCGGCCGTCAGGACCAGCAGGGAGGCGGCGGCGAGGGTGGCGCGGCCGTGCCGGAACAGGAAGTACGCGGCGAGGCGGGCGGTGTCCCGTGCGCGGAAGGCGAAGAGCGAGGTCAGGACGAGGGCGTGCGCGCCCCACAGGAGGCAGCCGGCGCCGATCGCCGCGAGCAGCAGGGCCCACCAGCCGGGCAGACCGGTGGCGGAGAAGTGGGTGAGGGTGAAGGCGATGACCGTCAGCCAGGCCAGCAGGGGGGCCCAGACCTTCAGTGCCGGTACGGCGTTGAGCCGCAGGCCGCGCAGGTAGGTGTGGGCCGGGTGCAGCTCGGTGAGGTCGCGGCTGCGGTGGTGGAGGGCGTAGAGCGCGGCGGACAGGGCGGGCC
>NZ_POUC01000603.1 GCF_002891435.1 Streptomyces cahuitamycinicus | reverse complement strand
TGAGCTGGAGATATACCTCCCGCTCACGAGTCAGGCGACGACCGCCCCCTCCATGTCTGACCTTGCGGACCTCGAAGTCCATCGCATCCCCTGAGCTGGGGTGTTGCGACGACTACTAGAACTCAAGAAGGCCCTGCCGGGGCGCCGAAGTGTCAGGCCTGCCTGAGCAGACGGTGTCAGGCCATCCTGAGCAGACGGTTCAGGGTGCGCCCGAACACGTACCGCGAGGAGCGCCGCACCACCCCGTCGAAGAGCGACGGCACGAACCGGACCCGGATCTCCTCCCGCCACACCACGCGGGAACGCCCTCCGGGACCCGGCCGTACCTCCAGCTCCGCCCACCCGAGGACGACACGTCCCCGCTTCTCCAGCCGGCACAGCCCGGGGGCACCGTCCCGCGGCGGCTGCCACACCGTGACCTCCATCGGGTCGTCGAAGGCCAGCGCCCCGACGCCCGAGCGGGCCACGACGAGCGTGCCCTCGCGTGTCGGCCCGGGCGGCACGGCCCTGACCACCGTCAGCGGTACCGCGTCACCGTGCCGCCGCCACCGGGTGATCCGCCGCCACGCCTCGTCGAGGGGCAGCGGGACGGTGCGTTCTAGCAGGAAGTTCGCCACCCCCCGATCGTAGGGAACCCGCGAGGCGTCACCGGTACACCTCGCCCGGCTCCGCCTTCCCCGGTGCCAGGAGTTGAGGCACCGTCACGAAGACGTACCCGCGTTCCTTCAGCGCGTCGATGATCCCCGGCACCGCAGGCACCGTGCCGTCGTAGAGGTCGTGGAGGAGGATGATCCCGTCCCGGGAGGACTGGGCGAGGACGCGGCGGGTGATCAGGTCGGAGTCGGTCGTCCGGTAGTCCTTCGCCGTCACGCTCCACAGCACCTCGGCGAGGCCGAGTTCGCGGCAGATGGCGTGCACGGTGTCGTCGGTGCGGCCCTGCGGCGGGCGCATCAGGGTCGGGCGCCGGCCGGTGAGTCGTTCTATCGCCTCGTTGGGGCGTTCCAGCTCCTCGCGTATCTCCTCGGGTCTCAGCTCGGTGAGGATCTTGTGGTCCCAGGTGTGGCTGGCCACCTCGTGTCCCTCGTCGGCCATGCGCCGCACCAGCTCCGGGTACTTCTCGATGTGCCGCTTCCCGAGGAGGAAGAAGGTCGCAGGGACCTGCTTCTCCCTCAGGATGCCCAGCAGCTGCGCGGAGTGCTCGCTGGGTCCGGCGTCGAAGGTGAGCGCGATGCACTTGGCCTCGCGGCAGTCGACGGCGCCGAAACGGGCCGGCTGCATGTCCGTGGCCGGCCGGGCCCGGGCGGCGCTGGGAGCGGTGGTGTCGGTCCCCGTGCAGCCGCTCAGGGCGAGGGTGAGGGCGGCGGTCGCCGCGAGCGTTCCGGCTGCTCGGAACGCGGTCCCCGTTTTCGTCATCTTCTTGGTCAGAGAAGGCATGCCGGGACTATACATCGCGTGTATACGCGCGGTGGATAGTCGCCCAGGCGTTCCCCGACGGCCCTGACCTGGTGTTTGAGGGAGTCGTACCGCGGCACTCGCCAGCACGGTAGCCGCGCACATCGCTGGAGGGAGGGCACGCACACATGACCGCGTACGCCGTCGTGGTCCCCACCCTCGTACCGGACACCCTCGCCGACTGTCTCGCCGCGCTCGCGGCGGCGACCGGACCGCGCCCCGAGGAGATCGTCCTGGTCGACGACCGGACCGACCCCGAACCCGGCCTGCTGAAGCACCCGTTGAGTGTCCTCGGCGACCTGCGGGAGCGGACCACCGTGCTGTGCGGCGGTGGTCGCGGGCCCGCCGCCGCCCGCAACACCGGGCTGCGCGCCGTGCACACGCCGTGGACGGTGTTCCTCGACGACGACGTCCAGGTGGGGGCCCGCTGGTGCGAGCAGCTGGCCGAGGACCTCGCCGAGGCGTCGCACGACACCGCGGGCGTTCAGGGCGTCCTCGCCGTGCCGCTGCCCGGCGAACGCCGCCCCACCGACTGGGAACGCGGCACCGCGGGACTCGTCCGCGCCCACTGGGTCACCGCCGACATGGCCTATCGCACGGAGGTCCTCCGGCAGGTCGGCGGCTTCGACGAACGCTTCCGTCGGGCCTTCCGTGACGACGCCGACCTCGCGCTGCGCGTCCTCGACTCGGGCTGGCGCATCCGGCAGGGCCGCCGCACCACCCGCCACCCCGTGCGCTCCGCCTCCCGCTGGGTGTCCGTGCGCCAGCAGCGCGGCAACGCCGACGATGCCCTCATGCGGCATCTGCACGGCCCCGACTGGTGGGACAAGGCAGTGGCGCCGCGCGGCCGGATCCGCACCCACACGGCCATCACGACCGCCGGTGTCGCGGCCTGCGCCCTCGCCGCCGCCGGGCACGGACGGGCCGCGACGGCCTGCGCGCTCGGCTGGGCGGCCGGTACGGCGGAGTTCGCCCGCGCTCGTATCGTCCCCGGCCCGCGCACCCGCCACGAGGTGGCGACGATGCTGGCGACCAGCGTGCTCATCCCGCCCACCGCGACCTGGCACCGGCTGGCAGGTGCCTGGCGCCACCGTCACACCCCCGCCTGGCAGGAGGAGGTCATCCCGTGAGCCCGGTGAAGGCCGTGCTGTTCGACCGCGACGGCACACTCGTCGAAGACGTCCCGGACGCCGCCGGCCCCGATCGCGTACGCCCGGTCGAGGGCGCCCGCGAGGCGCTCGCCCTGCTGCGCGAGCACGGCATCCGCACCGGCGTCGTCACCGACCAGCCCGGCGTCGCCCAGGGGCTGTTCAGCGACGCCGATGTCCGCCGCGTCAATCGCCGCGTCGACGAACTCCTCGGCCCCTTCGAGGTGTTCGCCGTCTGCCCGCACGGCCCCGACGACGGCTGCCACTGCCGCAGGCCCCGGCCCGGCATGCTGCTGTGGGCCGGCGGGCGGATCTGCACCGGGCCCGCCGAGCTCGTCCTGATCGGCTCCACCTCGGCCGACGCGGAGGCCGCGCGCCGTGCGGGCGCCCACGGCATCCTCGTCCCGAACGGGCGCACCCGCCCCGAGGAGACCGCGCGGGCGGACCACATCGCCCCGGACCTGCTCACCGCCGTACGAGCGGTGCTGGACGAACCGCCCAAGGGCCGCGTCCTCGCCGACGAACGCCCCATCCAGGAGGCGTTCACCTCCGACCCCGGTCCGGACGGGCATCCGTAACGGCCGCTGCCGCCGCACGCAGTCGTTCCCCCCCCTCGCGCCCCTGCCGCAACCGTGCCGCGCTGCACCCGATGAGCGGACCTGCGGCGGCGGAGTGTCGCGTGCGCACGGCAGCCTCGCCCTCGCCGCCCTCGCCGCCCTCGCCGCCCTCGCAGTCCTCGCAGCCGTGCCCGCTGCACCCGATGAGCGGGTCTGCGGCGGCGGATGCCGCGGGCGCACGGCAGGCTGCTGCCATGATCCCGGACCGGACAGCGCACGCCATACGCCCCCGTCTCCTCGTCCTGCGCGCCCTCGGGCTCGGTGACCTCCTCGCCGGTGTCCCCGCGCTGCGCGCCCTGCGGCGGGCCCAGCCGGAGCACGAACTCGTCCTGGCCACGCCCGCCGAACTCGCGCCGGTCGCGGAGGCGACGGGGGCCGTGGACCGGCTGCTGCCCGCCGCCGCCCCCGGCC
>NZ_POUC01000602.1 GCF_002891435.1 Streptomyces cahuitamycinicus | reverse complement strand
GGGTCGGGGATGCGGGCGACGGCCCGGGGGGTCCGGTCGAGCATCCCCCGGGCGATGTCGCCGAGGCGGCGCATGCCGGGCGGGGCCGGGAAGGACGTGAGGTGGGCCAGGAGCTCGGCGATGATGACCACGGCCTGATGGGCGTCCGGCACGTGGGACAGCATGCGGGTCTCGTCGAGGCGTTCCAGCAGCATGGTGCCGGTGGGTTCGTCGTGGTCGAGGAGACGGACGGCTCGCTCGCCGTTCCAGGCGCGCAGCGCGACCGGTTCGCCCTCGCTCTCCTCGTCGAGGATCTGGAGCTTGAGGACCGCTGGGGTGCCGTCGGCGCGGACGACCGGGAGGACCAGGGCGGAGACGCCGTGCATCGGCGGTCCGTCGGGGCTCAGGCCCCAGTGGTCGAGGAAGCGGGCCGACTGCTCCGGAAGCCCGGCGATGAAGGCGCGGCCCGCCTCTCCGTTGAACTTCTCCTGTGATGCCGCCAGTTCCCGGGGAATGTCGATCACCCTCGGCACGGTAGTGGGGCGTGCCGGGTGGGGCATGTGGATTTGCCTGGGGGCGTACCCGGCTCGTCGCCGGGGCCGGTCAGCTCCAGGACCACCTTTCCGGCGCCGGGGCCGGTCAGGGCTCCAGGACCACCTTTCCGGTCGTGCCCCGGGTCTCCAGCGCCCGGTGGGCCGCCGCTGCCTCGCTGAGCGGGAAGCGCTGCACGGCCGGGGTGAGCCGGCCGGCCGCGGCCTCGGCGAGCGCACGCAGTTCCAGGGTGCGGAGGGGGTCGGGTCCGGCGGCCTTCCCCAGCATCACCGGGCCGAGGACCTCCTCGGAGACGCCGTCGACGAGGTAGGGACCGCCGTCCCGGATGCCCTCGCCGGACCAGCCGAAGACGATGTGCTTGCCGCCCGGGCCGAGGAGGGCGACGGCCTCACGGGCGATGTCGCCGCCGACGCCGTCGAAGACGATGGTCGCGGTCCGGCCGCCGAGGTGCGCGCGGACCTTCGCGGGCCAGCCGGGCTCCTTGTAGTCGACGGCGAGGTCGGCGCCGCCCGCCTGCACCCGGGCGGTCTTCTCCGGCCCGCCCGCGAGGCCCACGACGGTCGCCCCGGCGTTCCGGGCGTACTGCACGAGGAGGGTGCCGAGGCCTCCGGCGGCGGCCGGGACGACGACCACCGAGTCGGGGCCGAGGTCGGCGAACTGCAGGATCCCCATCGCCGTACGGCCCGTGCCGATCATGGCGACGGCTTGGGCGAAGTCCAGGTTCGCGGGGATCTCGTGCAGGCGCTCGGCCTCGGTGACGGCCAGTTCGGCGTAGCCGCCCGGGACGAAGCCGAGGTGGGCGACGACCTGCTTGCCCAGCCACGACTCGGCGACGCCCGCGCCCAGGGACTCGACGACACCGGCGACCTCGCGGCCGGGGATGGTCGGCAGCGGCGTCGGCTCGGCCGCCGGGCCGCCCGGCATGCCCTCGCGCAGGGCGGCGTCCAGCAGGTGGACGCCCGCCGCGTGTACGGCGATGCGGACCTGGCCGGGGCCCGGCACGGGGTCCTCGACCCGCTCGTGGGTGAGGTTCTCGGGCGGGCCGAAGGCGTGCAGGCGGATGGCGTGCATGACGACTCCTCAGGAAGGGGCGTTCGGTGCGACAAGTCTTCGACCTCAAGCTTGCTTGAGGTCAAGCTCGCGCCGGCCGAGGGCCAGGGAGACCGCCGTCAGGGCGCTGTTGAAGGACACCTCCGACAGCACACCGGGGGCCGCGACCTGGTCGCCGGCGAGGTAGACGCCGTCGCCCCGGTTCACGGCCGGCCGGTCGCGCCAGCTGGTGCCGGGCAGATCGACCGCGCCCGTACGGCCGTTGGCCACCGACTCGCGCCGCCAGGTGACCCGCTCGCGCCAGCCCGGGAAGCCCAGGTCGAGCAACTGCTCGGCGCGGGCGGTGCCGTCGGCTTTCGACTCGTGCGGGGCGATGGGGATATGCCCCTGGATCAGCTGCTCGCCGACCGGGGCGAGACTGCGGTCCTGGGCGGTGAACCGTTCGAGCCAGCCGGGCGCGTCCAGGTCGGAGACCGCGAAGGCATCCCCGCGCCGGGTGCGTACGGCCAGGTCGACGAGGGCGGTACGGCCGCTGGGCCAGGTCAGGGAGTCGTCGCCGAGCAGGCGGCGGGCGGCGTCGAGGGAGGTGGCGACGACGACGGGTGTGTCGGTGGGGAGCTCGTCGACGCGGGACAGCGTCTCCATGCGGACGCCCATGTTCCAGGCGCGGGCGGCCATCCGGTCGATGAGGCTCGCCCAGCCACCGCGCGGGTAGTGCGCCTCGGGCGGCAGCTTGGTGGCGCGGCGCAGCCGCTCCTGCACGAACGCGGCCGACAGCGAGCCGGGATCGTGGTGGAACAGGGCGACCGCCGCATAGTGCGCGGCTGCCCGGGCCCCCTCCTCGCCGGCGATGCCCGTCGCCCAGGCCAGGAAGTCGGCGTCGACAGGTGCCTGCCGGCCCGTCCGGCGCAGCAGCTTCAGCATCGCGAAGGGAGGGGTGCGGCGCAGCGCGCCCTGGTGCCGCAGCCGGAACCGGGCCACCTCAAGGGGCGGGAGCGGGGCGAGCGGCCCGATGAGGTCGCGTTGCCGTAGCCAGGCCCAGTGCGGGCCGCCGTTGTAGAGGGCGTGTGGGCCCTCGTTGGTGCGGTACGGGCCCTCGGCGGTGCGTGCCCGGCCGCCGAGCGTGTGGTGGGCCTCGTGGATGGTGACCCTGGCGCCTGCCTCGGCAGCGGTGATGGCCGCGGTCAGTCCGGCGAAGCCGCCGCCGATGACGGTGATGCGGTGCATGACTGTGGATCTCCCTCGGGTCGGGTCCGCCTTCTGGGAGTACGACCGATCTCGGGCGCCGGAATGTGACATCGCCGGTGTCCGCGCAGGTCAGAGCCGGTTGTCAGTGGCGGGGTGCAGCATGGGGGCATGGCGAGGAGAGCGGTGGGCGGTACGGGGGTGAAGGGCGCGCGGCGACCGGAGGTGCGGCTGCCGGTGCTGGAGCCGTACGAGGGCGGTGAACTGGAGCCGGACGGGGACTACGACGGGCTGGAGCTCCGGGACGCCGACTTCACCGGGCAGGACGGATCGGGCGCCCGTTTCATGGACTGCGCCCTGACGGGCTGCGCGCTCGACGAGACCAGGCTGCGGCACGCCCGCGTCCTGGACTCCATCCTCACCGGCGTCCGCGGTGTCGGCACCGACCTCGCCGAGGCGACCCTGCGCGACGTGGAGCTGGCCGATGCCCGGCTCGGCGGTCCGCAAATGCACGGGGCGGTGCTGGAGCGGGTGCTGATCCGTGGCGGCAAGATCGACTATCTGAACCTGCGCACGGCCCGGCTCAGAGACGTCGTCTTCGAGGGCTGCGTCCTGGTCGAGCCGGATTTCGGCGGTGCGCGCCTGGAGCGCGTGGAGTTCGTGGACTGCGCGCTGAAGAGCGCCGACTTCCACGCGGCGACCCTCACGGACGTCGACCTGCGTGGCGCCGCTTCCCTGGACATCAGCCGCGGTCTTGACCGCCTGTCGGGAGCGGTGATCAGCACGGCGCAGCTGCTGGACCTGGCGCCCGTGCTGGCCGCGCAGTGGGGGATCCGAGTGGAGGGGTGAGCGGGGCGGCGTACAC
>NZ_POUC01000601.1 GCF_002891435.1 Streptomyces cahuitamycinicus | reverse complement strand
CCGTTCCGGTGCACTCCACCACCCTCGCCGACATCGCCAGACCCCCGGCCACCGGCCTGCGACTGACCTGGATGGGGCATTCCAGCGTCCTCGCGGAGATCGACGGCCGACGCGTCCTGTACGACCCGGTGTGGGGGGAGCGCTGCTCCCCCTTCTCCTTCGCCGGGCCCAAGCGGCTGCACCCCGTGCCCCTGCCGCTGGCCGCGCTCGGCCCGGTCGACGTCGTGGTCATCTCGCACGACCACTACGACCATCTGGACATGCCCACCATCAAGGCGCTCGCGGGCACCGACACGCTGTTCGCCGTGCCCCTCGGCGTCGGCGCGCACCTGGAGCACTGGGGTGTGTCCGCAGGCCGGCTGCGCGAGCTGGACTGGCACGAGACCACCGAGACAGGCGGACTGCGCCTCACGGCCACCCCGGCCCGGCACTTCTGCGGCCGCGGGCTGCGCAACACCCAGCACACCCTGTGGGCCTCCTGGGTCGTCGCCGGTGAGGAACACCGGATCTACCACAGCGGCGACACCGGCTACTTCGACGGCTTCAAGGAGATCGGCGCCGAGCACGGGCCGTTCGACGCCACGATGATCCAGATCGGCGCGTACTCCGATTTCTGGCCCGACATCCACATGACCCCCGAGGAGGGCATGCGCGCCCACCTCGACCTCCAGGGCGGGCCGGAGAGCGGTCCGATGCTGCCGATCCACTGGGCCACCTTCAATCTGGCGACGCACCCGTGGGCGGACCCCGGCGAGGGGGCGCTCGCGGCCGCCCGCGCGGTGGGCGCGGGCGTGGCCCTGCCCCGGCCCGGCGAGCCCTTCGAGCCTGCTGCGGAGAACGTCCCGTCCGAGCCGTGGTGGCGTGGGGTGGCGCTTGCCCCGGCGGGTGGCCGCGCGGTCGCGCAGGCCCTTACGGGAGCCGGGATCAAGACCGCATCGGACGCTGCAGCCGTGGCCCAGGCCGACACGGTGAGTGACGACTCCGGTCGGGCCGGCCGGGGCAGTGAGGACCCCGAGGCGCTCCCGGCGGGCTGATCCGGGGCATACGTCAGACCAACGGCGAGGGCCGGGGAGCGAGAGGCTCCCCGGCCCTCGCCGTCTCTGTGTGACAGCTTCTGACCAGGTCAGATCGAACTCGTTTCATTCATGGCCGGATGTGCAGGGGTGTTATCGGTCTGTCGTACGAGACCTCATACCAGAGCGGGACGCTCACCGTATGAGTTTGTCAACTGCCCACCGCACATGATGCGGTGGCGACTACTGTCAGTGGCCGTCGGGAAACAGGGCGGATCAAGGGAGCGGGGGCCGGCACGTGCACGCGCAGGGCGGACGAGGGAGTCGACGCGACGGGGATCCCCGCTGCCCGCGCGCCACCGACGCCGGCCCGGCCGCGGTCGGCGACGCCGGTGCCAAGGCCACGGACCCGGGCGCCCGGACCGGTGACACCGCTGCCACCGGTGGTGGCACGGGTGTTGCCGGGGGCGGCACTTCTGGCGCCGGGGCCTTCGGCCCGGGCCGGCATGCGGGCCCCGGTGGCGCCTGGGCCGGGCGGGCGCGAGGGGAGTCCGGGAGCACGGCCCGAGGAGCGCGCAAGCGGGCACGTGAACCCGGACGCACCCCTGCGAGCCCCCCTGGCACCCAGGCCCGACGGACCAGTACGAGGACACCGATGTCTCACCTCCGCGCCCCGGCCGCACGCGCAGACCGCCGTGAGGGCGGGCGGCACGGGCGGCCCGCCGTCCGTACCGCACCCGGGCTGCCCGAGACCCACATACGGCCCCAGCTGCTGCGTCTCGCGGTGCTGCCCCCGGTCGCCGTCGCCCTCAGCGGCTGCGCCGCCGTCCTCTTCACCGTCCGGTCCACCGGAGCGCGGCCGGGCCTCACCCTGTGGGCCGTGCTCGGCGGCGCCGTCTTCGTGGCCCTCGTCGGCATCGCCGTCGCCGCGGTCGCCGCCAACCGGGCCGCCCGGTCCGTGCACGACCGCATCGGTGGTCTGCGCCGCAGCACCGCCCGGCGCGAGGCCGACCTGCGCACCCTCGTCGAGACGCTGCGCCGCGGCGACGGCCCGCCCCCACTCTCACCGCAGAACCGGACCGGCCCTCCCGCCGAGGACGCCGACGACTTCGACCTCCTCACCGCCGACCTGTCCCGCGCGCACGACGGCGCCGTCACCGCCGTGGTGCAGGCCTCCCAGCTCTCCAGCCAGACCGGCAGCGAACAGAAGCTGGAGGTCTTCGTCAACCTCGCCCGGCGCCTGCAGTCGCTGGTGCACCGCGAGATCTCCATCCTCGACGAGCTGGAGAACGAGATGGAGGACCCCGACCTGCTCAAGGGGCTCTTCCACGTCGACCACCTCGCCACCCGCATCCGCCGCCACGCCGAGAACCTCGCCGTGCTCGGCGGGGCCGTCTCCCGCCGTCAGTGGAGCAACCCGGTCTCCATGACCGAGGTACTGCGCTCGGCCATCGCCGAGGTCGAGCAGTACTCGCGGGTCAAACTGGTCCCGCCGATCGACGGCCAACTGCGCGGCCACGCCGTCGCCGACGTCATCCATCTCCTGGCCGAACTCGTCGAGAACGCCACGGTGTTCTCCGCCCCGCACACCCAGGTCCTGCTGCGCGCCAACCTCGTCACCTCCGGGCTCGCCGTCGAGGTCGAGGACCGCGGACTCGGCATGCCGCTGGAGGAGCAGACGCGGATGAACGCGCTGCTCGCCGACCCCGATCAGGTGAACGTCGCCCGGCTCCTCGCGGACGGCCGCATCGGGTTGTTCGTCGTCTCCCAGCTCGCCCGGCGGCACGGCATCACCGTCCGCCTCCAGACCAACATCTACGGCGGAGTGCAAGCGGTGCTCGTCGTGCCGCAGGCGCTGCTGGGAGCGGAGGCGGGAGCGGGGACGCCCGGAGGAGCGGGGCAGCCGGCTGCCGGAGCGGCCGGGACGGACCGTCCGGCCACGCCGCGGCGGCCGGACGGTCAGACCGGGCTCGGCTCGCACACCGGGCTCGGCTCGCACACCGGGCTCGGCTCGCACACCGGGCCGCATGGGCAGGACGGGACCGGGGGCGGCGCCCGAACCAGCGTCGGCCAGGGCGCGTCCCGAGGGCGATCCCGGGACGGGGACGCTGACTTCGGGATCTCGTCCGTGCCGTTGCCCGCGTCCGGAGCAGGGCCGTCGGCCCCGCTCCCGGCTCCTGCCCAAGAACACGAACAGGAAGTCGAACTCGACCCGGGCGGACGCGGGGAGGACGGCCGGCCCGCGCCCCTGCCCATGCGCGGGGCCCGTCGGGAGCGTCCCACCCCGGCCGAGGCACGGCCCGGCATCAGTCCCGACGACCGGCGCGTCCTCGCCGAGAACGTCACCACGCCTCCCACTCCACGCAACGGCGCCGTGCGCGGGACCATGGGCAAGCCCCAACTGCCCCGCCGCCGCGCCCAGGAGCACATCGCACCCCAGCTGCGTGACGGGCCGATGCCACGCCAGGACCCCGAGCACCTCGTGGGCCACGATCCCGGACTGATGGCCGCCTTCCAGCGCGGCATCAGCCTCGCGGAGGCGCAGCAGAACATGGAGGCCGGGAACACGGAGTGGGGCGACACGGAGGCGGCCTCCAGGGAGTCCGCACATATGGACCCCGCCCACAGG
>NZ_POUC01000600.1 GCF_002891435.1 Streptomyces cahuitamycinicus | reverse complement strand
CGCCAAGGCACCCCACGGCCACCGGCGTCTGCTCACCCGCCGCGACCGCGTCACGCTCGGCCTGATGGCGGGCGTGCCGACGATCCTGCACGTCACCCTGGTGTGGCTGACGGCGCTCGCCTCGATCGCGCTGGCCTTCACCACCTGGGACGGCATCGGCTTCGGCTCCATCCAGTGGGTCGGACTGCAGAACTTCAGGGAGCTGTTCGCCAGTAACCCGCAGTTCTGGCCCGCCGTGCAGCACAACGTGATCTGGTTCGTGGTGCTCATCGTGCTGCCCACGCCCTTCGGCCTGTTCCTCGCCGTGCAGCTGGACAAGAAGATCCGCTTCAGCCGCGTCTACCAGACGGCGTTCTTCTTGCCGGTCGTGATGTCGCTGGCGGTCATCGGCTTCGTCTGGCAGCTGATCTACAACCCCGACACGGGTCTGATCAACAGTCTGATCGGCGCCAACAAGCCCGGCCACTACATCGACTGGATCGGCGACCCCGACCTCAACCTGTGGGCCGTGCTCATCGCCGCGTCCTGGCGGCACGCCGGCTACATGATGATTCTCTACCTGGCCGGCCTGAAGGGCGTCGACCCCTCGCTGCGGGAGGCGTCCGCGCTGGACGGCGCGGGTGAGTGGCAGACGTTCAAGAACGTCATCTTCCCGACCCTGCGCCCGACCAACACCGTCGTCCTGGTGGTCACGATCATCGAGGCGCTGCGCGCCTTCGACCTGGTCTTCGTCTTCAACAAGGGCGCCCAGGGCACCGAGCTGCTGTCGATCCTGGTGACCAACAACATCATCGGCGAGTCCAGCCGCATCGGATACGGCTCAGCGATCGCCGTCGTCCTGCTGGTGATCTCGCTCGCGGTGATCATCCCGTACCTGATCGCCACCTTCCGGAAGGAGCGGCGCGCATGAGCACCCTGAGTGGCCCGCGGGGGCAGCGCACCCCGATCCGCCCCGCCCGGGTCCTGCTGCACACCTTCCTCGTCATCACCTCGCTGGCATGGCTCGCCCCCCTGCTGTGGGCCATGCTCGCGGCGATGCGGCCCTACGCCGAGACGAGCACCAAGGGCTATGTCTCCTGGCCCGACAAGCTGAACCTCGACAACTTCACCAGCGCCTTCCAGCAGTCGGAGATGCTGCACTACTTCGGGACCACGCTGCTCATCGCGGTCCCGGCCGTGCTGCTGACGCTGCTGCTGTCCTCGATGGTCGCCTTCTACGTCAGCCGCTTCGACTTCCGCGTCAACCTGTTCCTGCTGCTGGTCTTCACGGCCGGCAACCTGCTCCCGCAGCAGGTCATCATCACCCCGCTGTACCGCCTGTACCTGCTGATCGACCTGCCCGGCATCACCATGAGCGGCAAGCTCTACGACTCCGCGCTCGGCCTGGTGCTCATCCACGTCGCGTTCCAGTCCGGCTTCTGCGCCTTCGTGCTCAGCAACTACATGCGCTCACTGCCGCACGAGCTGACCGAGGCCGCCTTGGTCGACGGCGCCTCCGTCTGGCGGCTGTACTGGCAGATCGTGCTGCCCCTGTGCAAGCCGGCGATGGCCGCGCTCGCCACCCTGCTGTCCATCTGGATCTACAACGACTTCTTCTGGGCCATCGTCCTGATCTCCACCGGCGAGAACATGCCGATCACCTCCGCCCTGAACAACCTCTCCGGCCAGTACTTCACCGACCCCAACCTCGTCGCCGCCGGCGCCCTGCTCACCGCGATCCCCACCCTGATCGTGTACTTCGCCCTCCAGCGCCAGTTCGTCAGCGGCCTCACCCTGGGCGCCAACAAGGGCTGACGCCCGCTCCCCGAAAGAAACCCCCGGTGCACCACGCCTTCACCCCGGTCGCCTCCGCGCCGGTCAAGCCGCGCAGGGCACTCGTCCACGAGGAGGGCCGGCAGTCCTGAAGCCCCAGCGGGGCCCACGCCCTCGGCGCGACGCCTCCCCGCATCCCCCGTCGGTCGGGTGGCCCGCCGCCTGCTGTCGGGCATCCGCCACCGAGACGGAGTGGGGCGCGGCACTCCCCTCGACGTGCCGCGCCCCGCATCCCCCGTCGGCCGGGTGGCCCGCCGCCTGCTGTCGGGCACCCGCCACCGAGACGGAGTGGGGCGCGGCACTCCCCTAATCGCGCCGCGCCCCGTTCCCCCGCCGGTCAGACCGCCTCGACCTCGGGCAGCGCCCCCGTCCGCGCCGCCCGGCCGTACCACCGGGCGCTGGTCTTCGGCGTGCGTTCCAGCGTCGCGTAGTCCACGTACACCGCGCCGAAACGCTTGCCGTAGCCGTACGACCACTCGAAGTTGTCCATCAGGGACCACAGGTAGTAGCCGCGGACGTCCGCGCCGTCGTCGATCGCCCGGCGGACCGCCGACAGATGGCCGTGGAGGTAGGCCACCCGCTCCGGGTCGTGCACCCGGCCGTCGGAGTCGATCTTGTCGTCGTAGGCCGCGCCGTTCTCCGTGATGTACAGCGGCAGGCCCGGTGCCTCCTGGGTGTAGCGCATGATCAGCTCGTGCAGGCCGGTCGGGTCGATCGTCCAGCCCATCTCGGTGCGGTCGCCGGGAGTCTGATGGAAGGCGACGTCGTCCGCGGCCGGCCACGGCGAGTGGTCGCTCGCCCCGTGGCCGTCGGCGCGCGGTGCCTTCGCCGACGCGTCCGCCGCCGAGACCAGGGCGGGCGTGTAGTAGTTGAGGCCCAGCGCGTCCAGCGGCTGGTTGATCAGCTCCAGGTCGCCGTCGAGGACGTAGTCCCAGTCCGTGAGGCCCGCCGTCGCCACGTACAGCGACTCCGGGTAGGCGCCGTGCAGCATCGGCCCGTGGAACACGCCGTTGGCCAGGTCGTCGATCCGCCGGGCCGCCGCCAGGTCCGCAGGGTCCTGCGAAAGCGGCCGCACCACCGAGGAGTTGAGGCTGACCGCGACCATGTTGCGGGCCGGCATCACCGACCGCAGCGCGGACGCGCCCAGCCCGTGCGCCAGGTTCAGGTGGTGCGCGGCACGCAGCGAGGCCGCCGGGTCCGTACGGCCCGGAGCGTGCACCCCGGAGGCATACCCCAGGAACGCGCTGCACCACGGCTCGTTGAGCGTGATCCACTGCTCCACCCGGTCGCCCAGTGCCTCGCCGACGATCTGCGCGTACTCCGCGAACCGGTACGCCGTGTCGCGCTCGGGCCAGCCGCCCGCGTCCTCGAGCTCCTGCGGCAGGTCCCAGTGGTACAGGGTGACGGCCGGCTTGATGTTCTTGGCCAGCAGCTCGTCCACCAGCCGCCGGTAGAAGTCCAGGCCCTTCTGCACGGCCGGGCCCCGGCCGGTCGGCTGCACCCGCGACCACGAGATGGAGAAGCGGTAGGCGCCCAGACCCAGCTCCGCCATCAGCGCCACGTCGTCGCGGTAGCGGTGATAGTGGTCGACAGCGATGTCACCGGTCTCACCACCGGCCGTCTTGCCCGGCGTATGGCTGAAGGTGTCCCAGATCGACGGCGTACGGCCGTCCTCCCGCACCGCGCCCTCGATCTGGTACGCGGACGTCGCCGCGCCCCACAGGAAGGCGGGCGGGAAGGTCACCGCGGTGGCCGGGTTCTCGGAGTCAGGCATGGAAGCGCTCCCAAGGGGGTCGTATGGACCGACGAGTGGAGGGGGAGGGGGAAAGGGGCCGAGGCGGC
>NZ_POUC01000005.1 GCF_002891435.1 Streptomyces cahuitamycinicus | reverse complement strand
GGTGAGGAGCGGTCCGGGCTGGAGGGGGGCGAGGGCGCGCTGTCGGTGCCCTCCGGGCAGTCCGCCGAGACCTACCGGCATCATCCACGGGAGGCGTCCACCGACCCGCGACGTACCGCGGGCCCGTCAGGCGGCTCCGCCCGGCCGCCCTCCATGTCGGACACCGGCAGCTTTCATCTGCCGCCTCCGCAGGTCACGGTCACCTCGTCCCCCGCCTCCGGGCAGCAGGCGGCGGCACCGCACCGGCAGCCGCCCGTCTCCCCCGACGAGCTCACGCACCGGCTGTCGCCCGCACAGCCGCTCCCACCGGTGTACTCCGGCCCGTCTCTGCCTCCTGCGGAGCAGTACCGCGCGGACGCCTCGACAGCCTCGTACACCGCCCGGACCCCGCAGTCACCGCCGAGTGGCCAGACGCCGTCACGGCACCGGGCGAGACGGTCTTCCCGCCCCGGGCCGCCGGCCAAGGTGGCGATCCCGGTCCTGCTCCTCGCGCTCGCCTGTTACGCCGTGGGCTTCTGGGCACTGGCCCGGATCTGAGGTCGTCGCAGGGCCTGGCGTCCGCCCCTACGCGGTGATTGCCCGCCGGGCGACCACGGTCCACACGCCGAGTCCCACCAGCAGTGCGCTCCCGGTGCCGATGCCGCCCACGGCGAGCGCCCTCATGGCGGTGTCATCGCCCGCGGCGACGCCCTCCGCGGCTGCCTCCAGGTCCTGGTCCGAGACGTCGAAGACGCCTTTCGGCTCGGACTCCCCCGCGTACTCGGGCCCGCCCTGTGGCTGCCCGCTCACGCGGACGCGCAGCGTCATCGGGAACGGTCCGTCCCCGAAGCTGTCGGCGACGCCCTTCGAGAGATGGGCGACGAGGTAGTGGGAGCCGGCGAAGCGCAGTGCGCTCACCTGTGCGGTGGCGGCGTGGCGGTTGGCGTGGTCGACGGGCGGCAGGGGAGGCAGGCTTCCGGCTTTCTGGTCGCCGTTGTAGCCCACGCCGACGTCGGCGATGTCGCCGCGCGCTGGGTTGTAGAGGGCCAGGTCCAGCGCGTCGGTCGTGTAGCCGGTGCCGCCGGAGTCGGTGCTGCCGAGTTCTGCGGTGGCGGAGATCTGCTGTCCCCAGTCGACCGGCACCGCGTAGAAGAGTGTCTGACCGGGCCGGATGTCGTCCTGCCAGGCTCCTTGGCCGATGGGGGTCGCCCCGGTGAATCCCGCGCCGCCCTTGCGGCGCTCGGCCTGTCCCGGGAGCGGCTGGGGGGTGGCGGAGTTCCATACCTCGGGCGCGCTGGTCGGCCCGGCCTTCGCCGTGTGCGGTTCCGTCATGGCGAGGAGCTCCAGGTCCCAGGTGTCCGGTGAGGAGCCCTCGCCGTCGGGGTCGACGCGTTCGACGGACACGTAGTAGGCGCCGGGCTTCCGGCACAGCGGTTTGCCGGGAGAGATCTCGCGCATGCCCCAGGCGGCGATGGGGTGGGGGCTGCGGGCGGCTCCGAAGCTCGTGTTGTCGACGGAGCAGGTGTTGCCTTCGGCGTCCTGCACGGTCACCTTGACCCCGTCGATGACGGAGACGGTGCTGTCGGGGGAGGGGACGGCGGTGACGGAGACGTACGCGTTCGACACGGCGTCGAGGTCGAGGCGGTAGCTGACCTTGCCGCTTCCCGGCAGGGAGCTCTTGTAGGTTCCGCCGGGCTTCAGGGGGGCGGCGTTGCCGGTGCTGCTCGCTCCTTCGACGCTCTGCGCGCCGTCGGCGAAGGCGTACGGGCTCGGCGTTCCGGAGGCCGTTCCGGCAGCGGCGGCCGGTCCCGGCGCGGCGGCCGCCACGGCCCCGAGGATCATGGCCACGGCTCCCAGACGCACGGGCACAGCCGGACGGTGGCGCCACGCCCCCGCGCGCCGCCCCCACGCCGTACGGCACCGTCTCCTCACGCGCCACCCCTCACCGTCGCCGGACCCCAGAGCCGTGTCACCCTGGCCCATCCTGCCGCGCCGGCCAGGTCCACGACCGGCTGTTGGCACACAAAACCCCGACCGCGAGGCGGCCGGGGTGTGCTCTAGGGGTTGTCGTGACTCACGAACCCGTGGGCACGGAGTCAGTCGCCTCCGTCCACAGGTCCTGCTCGGCGCGATCCGCCTGGATCTGGCGGTACACGAGGAGCCCGCCGATGGCGGCCAGTGCGACCAGGAGAAGCTTCTTCACCGCGCGACCTCGTCTTTCGTTGACGTAGGGGACCTCTGGCGCCCGACTATACACACCGACCGATACCGATCGGTGACCTGAGTCGGCCCTCAACTGCCGTCCCGGGAACCGGGGTAGAAGCGGAGTTCTCCGCTCCGATCGGAGGGTGATCACACCTCGACGGACGGCTACTTTGACCTCCATTCGCCACGTTCACCACCATTTTGCCCCTCTTGCGCCCATCCGGGTGGTGTTCATCAGAACATCGACGCGCCACGGGCGGAGATCCACCACTTCTCGACCCCCATACACATCATGAGGAAAGTACGCAAATCGCCCGACCCGAAAGTGAGGGGCCATGGCCCGGAACAAGGTCATGAAGCTGTGGACCGCCATCGTCACCGCCTTCCTCGCGCTGTGCACGGCGCTCGGACTCGTCACCACGACCGCCGCCGCGGCCGTACCGCAGACCGAGCAGAAGAGCAACAGCAACCGCGCGAGCATCCCGCAGCAGCGGACGGCGGCGCCGGCGACGTTCCCCTGGTCCTCACCCAGGGCCGCCCTGCCCCCCACGATGAAGCAGCGCATCCGCGCCGAGGCGCACGGCAAGACCCCCCGCTGCCGACACCGCTCGCCTGCGGACACGGCGGTCTCCCCCGTCCCCGACTGCGCGGACGAGGACCCCGACGCGGAAGCGGACCATCTCACGCCCATCCAGAGCTGAACCCGCGGAACAACACCCCGGCGACCCTGCGTACAAAGCCCGGCAGCTCGGCAGAGCGGCCGGGCTTACGCATGTCCGGCTCCATCCGGGGCTGACCGGCGATGAATACCAGCCATCCCCACCTGCCCCGGCCCAGCCACCGCCGCACCTGCGCGCCGGTCGATCGGGCGGCAGTTCTCGTGGCCATGCGGCCCTCCCGGGGGAGGGCCGAGCCCGGAGCCGTAGCCGATGTCAGCCATAGACGCCGAAAACCCCCAACCATGGCTGATTGGGGGTTTCATGCTGGTGGGGCTAACAGGATTTGAACCTGTGGCCTCATCCTTATCAGGGATGCGCTCTAACCAACTGAGCTATAGCCCCGCCGCGCTCTGCGAGGGTGTGCCCCGCGCGCTGACTCCTGAAGATTAGCGCACGACATGGGCAGTCCCAAAATCGGTTGTCGGGGCTACGTCAGGACAGCGGTGAAGGTGACGTCACTCGTCCTCGGCGAGGGTCAGCTCGACACCGCCCACGAAGCCGGCGGACAGGTTGTAGATGAACGCGCCGAGGGTCGCGAGGGCCGTCGCCAGGACGACGTCGATGACGGCGATGATGGACGTGAACATCAGGACGTTGGGCAGCGACAGGAAAGCCTGCAGGTCGAAGCCGTTGGACTCGTTCGAGCCGGTGGCCTCGGAGATCGTGCCGCCGACGGACGAGAAGACGCCCATCGCGTCCATGACCATCCACAGCACGGCGGACGCGACGATCGTGCAGATGCCCAGGGCGATGGAGAGCAGGAAGCTGACCTTCATCACCGACCACGGGTCGGCCTTCGCCACCCGCAGCCGCGCCTTGCGCACGCGCGGCGTGGTGCTCGCCCCCGTGCGAGGGCGCCGTACGGCACTCGCAGCGGCGCCCGCTCCGGCCGCCGCCTGCTGCGCCGGGTAGGCCTGCGGCGGGTGGTACGGCCCGGCCTGCTGCTGCGTCTGCCGATCCCCGGGCAGGGGCGAGGCCGCGCCCTGCTCCTGCGCGGCCGGCTGCGGCTGCGCGCCGGAGGGGGACGGGCCCGTGCCGGCCTTGGGCTGCTTGGCTTTCGGACCTCGGGTGTCCGTCACAGTTCCCCCCTGTGATGCATGCGAGTCAGGCGAGGCCGTGTCCTTGGTCGGGGACTTGATCGCCTTCAGGTTGGTCGTGTGCGGGTCCGCCGCACGCGCGGCGGAGCCACGGCCGCCGTCGTCCGCTTCCGTACCCCTTGAGGTACCGGCCGGTCCGGCGCCCGTGGCTCCGCTCACGCTGACTCACTCCTCGTGCCTACTCGGCCGAGGGCGCCTCACCCTCGTCCATGCCGGTCACGGCACCCTCGGCGGTCTCGTCGACGACCACGTCGCCGTCGACCTCCTCCGCCTCGCGTCCCGCCTCGGCGTTGCGAGCGATGCCCACGACGGCATCGCGCTTGCCCAGATTGATCAGTTGGACGCCCATGGTGTCACGGCCGGTTTCCCTGATCTCGTTGACTCGCGTACGAATCACACCGCCCGACAGCGTGATGGCGAGGATTTCGTCGGTTTCCTCGACCACCAGCGCGCCGACGAGGGTTCCACGGTCCTCGACGATCTTGGCGGCCTTGATGCCGAGGCCACCGCGACCCTGGACGCGGTACTCGTCGACGTTGGTCCGCTTCGCGTACCCGCCGTCTGTGGCAGTGAACACGAACGTACCGGGTCGAACAACATTCATCGAGAGCAGCTCGTCGCCCTCGCGGAAGCTCATGCCCTTGACACCCGAGGTGGCGCGGCCCATGGGCCGCAGGGTGTCGTCCGAGGCGGTGAACCTGATCGACTGCGCCTTTTTGCTGATCAGAAGCAGATCATCGTCCGCCGAGACCAGTTCGGCTCCGATCAGTTCGTCGTCCGAACCGTCCTCCATCGACCGGAGGTTGATCGCGATCACCCCGCCGGAACGGGGCGAATCGTAATCCTTCAGAGGCGTCTTCTTCACAAGTCCGGCCTTGGTGGCGAGCACGAGGTAGGGGACCGCCTCGTAGTCGCGGATCGCCAGGATCTCGGCGATCGCCTCGTCCGGCTGGAAGGCGAGCAGGTTAGCGACGTGCTGACCGCGCGCGTCCCGGCCGGCGTCCGGCAGTTCATAGCCCTTGACGCGGTAGACGCGGCCCTTGTTGGTGAAGAACAGCAGCCAGTGGTGCGTCGTGGACACGAAGAAGTGGTCGACGATGTCGTCTTCCTTGAGCTTCGTGCCGCGCACGCCCTTGCCGCCGCGCTTCTGGGCGCGGTAGTCGTCGGTCTTGGTGCGCTTGATGTAGCCGCCCCGGGTGACCGTGACGACGATGTCCTCCTCGGCGATCAGGTCCTCGATGGACATGTCGCCCTCGTAGGGGATCAACGTCGTCTTGCGGTCGTCGCCGAACTTCTCGACGATCGCAGCCAGTTCGGCGCTGACGATGCCCCGCTGACGGACCGGGGAGGCGAGGATCTCGTTGTACTCGGTGATCTTCGCCTGGAGCTCGTCGTGCTCCTGGACGATCTTCTGGCGCTCCAGGGCGGCCAGTCGGCGCAGCTGCATCTCGAGGATGGCGTTGGCCTGGATCTCGTCGATCTCCAGCAGGCTCATCAGGCCGCCGCGGGCGATCTCCACGGTGTCGCTGCGCCGGATCAGCGCGATGACCTCGTCGATGGCGTCCAGGGCCTTCAGCAGGCCGCGCAGGATGTGCGCCCGCTCCTCGGCCTTGCGCAGCCTGAACCGCGTACGGCGGACGATGACCTCGATCTGGTGCGTCACCCAGTGGCGGATGAACGCGTCGAGCGAGAGCGTGCGCGGCACGCCGTCCACCAGCGCCAGCATGTTGGCGCCGAAGTTGGTCTGCAGGTCGGTGTGCTTGTAGAGGTTGTTCAGCACGACCTTGGCGACCGCGTCCCGCTTCAGGACGATGACCAGACGCTGGCCCGTGCGGGAGCTGCTCTCGTCCCGGACGTCCGCGATGCCGCCGATCTTGCCGTCCTTCACCAGGTCGGCGATCTTCTGCGCGAGATTGTCGGGGTTGGTCTGGTACGGCAGCTCCGTGACCACCAGGCACTGGCGGTTCTGGATCTCCTCGACCTCGACGACCGCGCGCATCGTGATGGAGCCGCGGCCGGTGCGGTACGCCTCCTCGATGCCCCGGCGGCCGACGACGAGCGCGCCGGTCGGGAAGTCCGGGCCCTTGATGCGCTCGATCAGCGCGTCCAGCAGCTCCTCGTGGGAGGCCTCGGGGTTCTCCAGGTACCACTGGGCGCCGGAGGCGACCTCGCGCAGGTTGTGCGGCGGGATGTTGGTCGCCATGCCGACCGCGATACCGGCCGAGCCGTTGATCAGCAGGTTCGGGAAGCGGGCCGGCAGGACGGTCGGCTCCTGGGAGCGGCCGTCGTAGTTGTCCGTGAAGTCGACGGTCTCCTCGTCGATGTCACGGACCATCTCCATCGACAGCGGCGCCATCTTGCACTCGGTGTACCGCATGGCCGCGGCCGGGTCGTTGCCCGGGGAGCCGAAGTTGCCGTTGGAGTCGACGAGCGGCATGCGCATCGACCACGACTGGGCCAGGCGCACCAGCGCGTCGTAGATGGAGGAGTCGCCGTGCGGGTGGTAGTTGCCCATGACGTCACCGACGACGCGGGCGCACTTGTAGAAGCCGCGCTCGGGCCGGTAGCCGCCGTCGTACATGGCGTACAGCACACGGCGGTGAACGGGCTTGAGGCCGTCGCGGAC
Source organism: Streptomyces cahuitamycinicus (assembly GCF_002891435.1). Taxonomy (GTDB): domain Bacteria; phylum Actinomycetota; class Actinomycetes; order Streptomycetales; family Streptomycetaceae; genus Streptomyces; species Streptomyces cahuitamycinicus. Next base: position 57,149 of record NZ_POUC01000005.1, on the reverse strand, counting down.
GTCCGGCAGCGCACGCGACACGATGACGGACATCGCGTAGTCGAGGTACGAGCGCTGCATCTCCGTCTCGAGCCCGACGGGCTCGACGCGCATGGCCAAGGCGTCACCCTCGGGCGTCGTCACGGGAGTGTTCTCGTCGGTCATTGCTGGTGAAGATCCTTCCTGATGCGGTCAGCTGAGACCGACTCAGATGTCGAGGAAGCGGACGTCCTTGGCGTTGCGCTGGATGAACGCGCGGCGGGCCTCGACGTCCTCGCCCATGAGGACCGAGAACAGGTCGTCGGCCTGGGCGGCGTCGTCGAGGGTGACCTGGCCCAGGACGCGGTGCTCCTGGTCCATGGTCGTGATGCGCAGTTCCTCGGCGTTCATCTCGCCGAGACCCTTGAAGCGCTGCACGGAGTCGTCCTTGATGCGCTTGCCGGCGTTGCGGCCCATTTCGATCAGGGCGTCGCGCTCGCGGTCGGAGTACGCGTACTCGAAGTCGTCCTTGCCCCACTTGATCTTGTAGAGCGGCGGGCGGGAGAGGTACACGTGCCCGGCCTCGACCAGGGGCCGCATGAAGCGGAACAGGAAGGTCAGGAGCAGGGTGTTGATGTGCTGGCCGTCGACATCGGCGTCCGCCATCAGGATGATCTTGTGATAGCGGAGCTTCTCGATGTCGAAGTCCTCGTGGACTCCGGTGCCGAAGGCCGAGATCAGCGCCTGGATCTCCTGGTTCTGCAGGATCTTGTCGATCCGCGCCTTCTCGACGTTCAGGATCTTGCCGCGGATCGGGAGGATCGCCTGGTACTGCGGGTTGCGGCCGGACTTGGCCGAGCCGCCTGCCGAGTCACCCTCGACGATGAAGATCTCGCACTTGGTGGGATCGTTCGACTGGCAGTCCGAGAGCTTGCCCGGCAGGGACGCGGTCTCCAGCAGGCCCTTGCGGCGGGTCAGGTCACGGGCCTTGCGGGCTGCTACGCGCGCGGTGGCCGCCTGGATGCCCTTGCGGATGATGTCCGCGGCCTCGTTGGGGTTGCGGTCGAGCCAGTCCGCGAGGTGCTCGTAGACGACCTTCTGGACGAAGGTCTTGGCCTCGGTGTTGCCCAGCTTGGTCTTCGTCTGGCCCTCGAACTGCGGCTCGCTCAGCTTGACCGAGATGATCGCCGTCAGACCCTCGCGGATGTCGTCACCCGTGAGATTGTCGTCCTTCTCGCGCAGCAGCCTCTTGTCGCGCGCGTACTTGTTGATCAGCGAGGTCAGCGCGGCCCGGAAACCCTCTTCGTGCGTACCGCCCTCGTGGGTGTGGATGATGTTCGCGAAGGAGTACACGCCCTCGGTGTAGCCGCCGTTCCACTGCATGGCGATCTCGAGGGACAGCTGCCTGTCCTTGTCCTCGGCCTCCAGGTCGATGACGGTCGGGTGGACCGCCTCGCCCTTGCGGGAGTTGAGGTACTTCACGAAGTCGACGATGCCGCCCTCGTAGTGGTACGCGACGGTCTTGACCTCGGCCTTCTCGTCCGCACCGGCCTCGTCGGCACCGGTCACGGCCTTCGCCGACTCGCGCTCGTCAGTGAGTTTGATCGTCAAACCCTTGTTGAGGAACGCCATCTCCTGGAAGCGCCGCGAGAGCGTCTCGAAGGAGTAGTCGGTGGTCTCGAAGATGTCGCCGTCGGCCCAGAAGGTGACCGACGTGCCGGTCTCGTCCGTGGCCTCGTGCTGGACGAGCGGCGCCGTCGGGACACCCATCTTGTAGTCCTGCGTCCACCGGTGGCCGTCGGTCTTCACCTCGACGGAGACCTTGCTGGACAGGGCGTTCACGACCGAGACACCGACGCCGTGCAGACCACCGGAGACCGCGTAGCCGCCGCCGCCGAACTTACCGCCCGCGTGGAGCACGGTCAGCACGACCTCTAGGGCCGGCTTGCCCTCGGACGGCACGATGCCCACCGGGATGCCACGGCCGTTGTCGACGACGCGGACGCCGCCGTCGGCGAGGATCGTCACCTGGATCGTGTCCGCGTGCCCGGCCAGCGCCTCGTCGACGGAGTTGTCGACGACCTCGTACACGAGGTGATGCAGACCACGCTCACCGGTCGAGCCGATGTACATACCGGGTCGCTTGCGGACCGCGTCCAGACCCTCGAGGACGGTGATGGCACTGGCGTCGTACGAGGCGGTGACCTCGCTGGTGGAGGTGATCGCCTCGCTGCTCACGCCTTCGTCGGTGGACGGGATGTTCTCGTTGGGGTTGCCGGAATCGGCCACGAAGCGCCCTTTCTGGCACAGCACGAGCCAGGCTCGTCGGCGGGTTGCCGGAGCGGCTGCGGCATGTTGCGTTGGTAAGCCTTGATCAGCGTTGCTCAGCTTTTCCCGGACGGTCCCCACGATGGGGGCGGGATTGCTTCCAGTCTACCGGTAGCACTGACACTGATGGGGGTTTGCCGGTACCTGAGTCCGCATGTGCCGCCCTCGACGGGTCTCGCCCGACTCCCGATATACGGATGGGGGCTCCAAGAGGCTCACGGAGCCACTCAGCGCTTCCGGCCGTCAACCCTTGGCTACTTCGGAGTCAGGTCGCGATTCGCAACCGTGTGCGGGCACACGACGACAGCACCGCCGACCCCGCGAAAGCACCGGCGGAAGCCCTGGATGTGAAGTCAGTCACGTGCTGTCGACAGGTGGGAAACCGGTCCAGATCAGCCGTAGGTATCGCCCGGACCGGTACTGCCGGGGGCGCGCAGCGGTCCGTAGCGGCGGGCCGGGCCCCCGGGTCCCTGCACCTTGATCAGCTGCACCGTCCCGTGCCCCAGATCCTCGTTGAGGCGCGCGACCAGCGTGGGCGCGAGCAGCCGCAGGTTCGTCGCCCAGGCCGTCGAGTCGCAGCGCACGGTCAGGACATGCTCACCCTCGTCGTACTTCTCCGGCACACAGTGCTTGGCCACGTCCTCGCCGACGATCTGCGGCCACCGGCCCATCACACCGCCCACCGCGGCCGGCGCCTCCCAACCGCGTTCGGTGATCAGCCGGTTGATCGCGGAACCGAGCGCCATCGGATCGCGCCCGTCGGCGCGCGCGCCGGAGCGCAGCCCCCCGCGGCGCGCCTGCTTCCGCTGCTGCGCCGCGTCCCCACGCGCGCGTGCGGCGTCCCTCGCGGCGCGCAACGCCACGCGCGCGAGGTCGACGCCGGAGGGCTCGGGAGGCTTCGGGACCTTGGGAGCCTCGCCGGATGTGTTCTCCGTCATACGCGCTCCACCGCCCCCTCGGACACGGCGAACCGCGTGCCGGACAGCACATGCGGTACGTCATCGTCGACCGCCGCCGTCACCAGGACCTGCTCGCCGGGCGCGACCAGTTCGGCAAGGCGCTCACGGCGGCGGGTGTCCAGCTCGGCGAAGACGTCGTCGAGCACCAGCACCGGCTCGTTACCCTCCGCTCGCAGGAGATCGTACGAGGCCAGACGCAGCGCCAACGCATAGGACCAGGACTCGCCGTGGGAGGCGTAGCCCTTGGCGGGGAGCTGGCCGAGCTTGAGCTGCAGGTCGTCCCGGTGCGGGCCGATCAGGGTGACACCGCGCTCGATCTCCTGCTTGCGGGCCTCCGCGAGCGCGTCCGTCAACTGCTCGAAGAGGTCCTCGCGGGTGTGCGCCTCACCCGGCGCGGACGGCTTGTACTCCAGCGCGACCGGGCCGCCACCCGGGGCGAGTTGCTCGTATGCCTTGTCGGCCAGGGGCTGGATCGTGGCGATCAGATCCAGACGCTGGGCGAGCAACTCCGCGCCCGCGCGCGCGAGATGCTGGTCCCACACGTCGAGGGTGGACATGTCCAGGGTCCGACCGCCGTGCCGGCGGGCCAGGGCGGCCGACTTCAGCAGGGTGTTGCGCTGCTTGAGGACCCGGTCGTAGTCGGAGCGGACCCCGGCCATACGCGGGGAACGAGCGGTGATCAGCTCGTCGAGGAAACGCCGCCGCTCACCGGGGTCGCCCTTCACCAACGCGAGATCCTCGGGCGCGAACAGCACGGTCCGCACGATCCCCAGCACGTCACGCGGCCTGACCTGCGAGGACCTGTTGATACGGGCCCGGTTGGCCCGCCCCGGGTTCAGCTCCAGCTCGACCAGCTGCTGCCGCTCGCCCTGCCGGACCTGCGCCCTGATGATCGCGCGCTCGGCGCCCATGCGGACCAGCGGGGCATCGGAGGAGACCCGGTGACTGCCGAGGGTGGCGAGATAGCCGACGGCCTCCACGAGGTTGGTCTTGCCCTGCCCGTTCGGCCCGACGAAGGCCGTCACCCCCGGGTCGAGCGGGACCTCGACCCGGGAGTACGAGCGGAAGTCGGCCAGCGACAGATGCGTGACGTGCATGGTCGTTTCGCCGACCTCCCCAACCTCGGGTGTTGCTTACTTGGTCTCGACCGCGTGGCCGCCGAACTGGTTCCGCAGCGCCGCGATCATCTTCATCTGGGGCGAGTCCTCCTGGCGGGAGGCGAACCGCGCGAACAGCGACGCCGTGATCGCCGGCAGCGGCACCGCGTTGTCGATGGCTGCTTCCACAGTCCAGCGTCCCTCACCGGAGTCCTGTGCATAACCCCGGAGCTTGTCCAGGTGCTCGTCCTCGTCGAGCGCGTTGACCGCGAGGTCCAGCAGCCAGGAGCGGATGACCGTGCCCTCCTGCCAGGAGCGGAAGACCTCCCGGACGTCGGTCACCGAGTCGACCTTCTCCAGGAGCTCCCAGCCCTCGGCGTAGGCCTGCATCATCGCGTACTCGATGCCGTTGTGGACCATCTTCGCGAAGTGGCCCGCGCCGACCTTGCCCGCGTGCACCGAGCCGGAGTCGCCCTCCGGCTTGAGCGCGTCGAAGACCGGCTGCACCTTCGCGACGTTCTCTGCGTCGCCGCCGTACATCAGCGCGTAGCCGTTCTCCAGACCCCAGACGCCGCCGGAGACCCCGCAGTCGACGAAGCCGATGCCCTTGGCCGCCAGCTCCTCGGCGTGCTTCACGTCGTCGGTCCAGCGGGAGTTGCCGCCGTCCACGACGACGTCGCCGGGCTCCAGCAGCTCGGCGAGCTCGTCGATGGTGGACTGCGTGGCCTCACCGGCCGGGACCATCACCCAGATCACGCGCGGGCCGCTGAGCTTGCCCACCAGCTCTTCCAGGCTGTGGACGTCGGCGAGGTCCGGGTTGCGGTCGTATCCGAGGACGGTGTGACCTGCGCGGCGGATCCGCTCGCGCATGTTGCCGCCCATCTTGCCGAGGCCGACGAGACCGAGCTCCATCAGTTGCGTTCCTTAGGTTCTGCGACGTGGCGAGGCGGCACGTGCGTACCGCGAGGCACTCTCGTACCCGCGTCCGAGCCTAAACCCGGACGCTCGCGCACATCTGTGGGCATACGCGCTCAGTCGTACGCCCTCACCTGCGGATTTGTCCTCAGCCTGTGGACAGCCGCCGACGATTCCCGACGCCCGGGCACACTCAGCCGCTGAGGCGCACCGGCATGATCAGGTACTTGTAGGCGTCGTCCGCCTCGGCGTCCAGCGCGGGCTTGCCGCTGAGCAGCGCGGGCTTCGTGGACGTCGTGAAGGACAGCTGGGCGACCGGGGAGTCGATGGCGCTCAGGCCGTCCAGCAGGAACGTCGGGTTGAAGGCGATCGAGACGTCGTCACCCTCCAGCTGGGCGTCGACACGCTCCACAGCCTGTGCGTCGTCGCTGGAACCGGCCTCCAGGATCAGCACGCCCTGCTCGAAGCTGAGCCGCACCGGGGTGTTGCGCTCGGCGACCAGGGCCACACGCTTGACGGCCTCCACGAAGGGGGCGGTCTCGATGACGGCGACGCTGTTGAACTCCGTGGGGAACAGCGAGCGGTACTTCGGAAGGTCACCCTCCAGCAGGCGGGTCGTCGTACGGCGGCCGGCGCCCTCGAAGCCGATCAGGCCCTCGCCGGAGCCCGAGCCGGACAGCGCCAGGATCACCTGGTCGCCGCTGGTCAGGGCCTTGGCGGTGTCCAGGAGCGTCTTGGCGGGCACCAGAGCGACCGCGGAGGCCTCCGGGTTCTCCGGCTTCCACAGGAACTCGCGGACCGCGAAGCGGTAGCGGTCGGTGGACGCCAGCGTGACGGTGTCGCCCTCGATCTCGATACGGACACCCGTGAGGACCGGCAGCGTGTCGTCACGGCCGGCAGCAATGGCGACCTGGGATGCGGCGGAGGCGAAGACCTCACCCGGGACCGTGCCCGTCGCGTTCGGCATCTGCGGCAGAGCCGGGTACTCCTCCACAGGCAGGGTGTGGAGTGTGAACCGGGACGAGCCGCAGACCACGGTCGCCCGTACACCGTCTGTGGAAATCTCCACCGGCCGGTTGGGCAGCGCGCGGCAGATGTCCGCGAGCAGGCGGCCGGAGACCAGGACCGTGCCCTCCTCGTCGACCTCGGCCTCCACCGACACCCGCGCGGAGACCTCGTAGTCGAAGCTGGACAGGCTCAGCTGGCCTTCCTCGGCCTTCAACAGCAGGCCGGCGAGGACAGGCGCCGGCGGACGGGCCGGGAGGCTGCGTGCCGCCCAGGCCACTGCCTCCGCGAGTACGTCGCGTTCCACCCGGATCTTCACTGTTGCCGCCTCCTGCTGTTGCCGGCGCTTCTCGCTCTGCCTGGCCCTCGTCGTCTGTGTCGGTGTCGACGGTCCCTGTGACGGGGAGGACACCGGGGACCAGTCTGACGCACCGCACTGACAGTAGGTGCCTCTCGGGGTCAAGTCGTGACGAGGGGCAGCCGGGCACCGAAGAGCGAGTTGTGCACAGGGCCCCCTTCGAAACGGATTCCCAGCTCTCTCTAGTTGGGAGTAGTAGTAGGGGCTGTGGATACCGTGGATAACCTCGTTTTCCCAGCTCAGAGCGGGAATTTTGTCCACGGGCCCTGTGGGTGGAGGCGGTGGACAACCGGGCGCATCTGTGGAGAACAGAAAGTTCTGCACACGCCGTGCACAGGGTGAGGCGAGTTCTCCCCAGCGCCGTCCCCAGCTTTACCCAAGTTTCCCACAGCCCAACCCGGCACCTTTGTGTGACGCCTTTCACTCGACCCAGTGAGGAGGCGCGTCGCGTTGCCGAACAGTGGACAGGGATGTGGAGAAGCCACCGATCGCTGGGGACAACTCCACCCAGCCTGTGGGCAGCCGGTGGACAACTCGGTGCACAGCCTGTGGACCAATCCGTCGTCCACAGGCTGTGGAGATCCTTCGTCCACGAATCCACAAGCACCTGAGCTGGTCTGATCGTCTATCACCAGTGGCTGCTGTGGAAACGATCTGGACAACTTCCCGGTCCCCAGGATGTGGACGGCAGAAAGTCTCCGAATCTGTGGAGGGAGGCCGTAACCCGGCGGGTAATCGAACAGCTGGTTGCGATCCAGTTCCTGCGGGCGGGGCCGGAGATCCGCCTCAGCGGGCTCGGATGGGCTCGGATGGGCTCGGAGAGGGACCGGAGAGGGACCGGAGAGGTGTGTCGTTGCGTTGGCCCGTACCGGCCTGACGGCTTTCGCGCATGGAAAAGGGCGCCCTTCGAAGCCTCGAAGGGCGCCCTCAGGGGCGTGCCGTCGTCGCCGTCAGCCGTTCTTGATGCGGTTGGTCAGCTCGGTGACCTGGTTGTAGATGGAGCGGCGCTCGGCCATCAGGTTGCGGATCTTGCGGTCCGCGTGCATCACCGTCGTGTGGTCGCGTCCGCCGAACAGCGCGCCGATCTTCGGCAGCGACAGGTCCGTGAGCTCACGGCACAGGTACATGGCGATCTGCCGGGCGGTGACGAGAGCGCGGCCGCGCGAGGTGCCGCACAGGTCCTCGACGGTCAGACCGAAGTAGTCCGCCGTCGCGCCCATGATGGCCGTCGAGGTGATCTCGGGCGCCGAGTCGTCGCCGCCGGGAATGAGGTCCTTGAGGACGATCTCCGTCAGACCCAGATCCACCGGCTGCCGGTTGAGCGAGGCGAACGCCGTGACCCGGATCAGCGCGCCTTCCAGCTCGCGGATGTTGCGCGAGATCCGGGACGCGATGAACTCCAGCACCTCCGGCGGCGCGTTCAGCTGCTCCTGCACCGCTTTCTTGCGGAGGATCGCGATCCGGGTCTCCAGCTCGGGTGGCTGGACGTCCGTGATCAGCCCCCACTCGAAACGGTTCCTCAGCCGGTCCTCCAGCGTGACCAGCTGCTTCGGCGGCCGGTCGGAGGACAGCACGATCTGCTTGTTGGCGTTGTGGAGCGTGTTGAAGGTGTGGAAGAACTCCTCCTGCGTCGACTCCTTGTCCGCCAGGAACTGGATGTCGTCGACGAGCAGGATGTCCATCTCGCGGTACCGCTTGCGGAAGCTGTCACCCTTGCCGTCGCGGATGGAGTTGATGAACTCGTTGGTGAACTCCTCCGAGCTCACGTACCGCACCCGCGTGCCCGGGTAGAGGCTGCGCGCGTAGTGCCCGATCGCGTGCAGCAGGTGCGTCTTGCCGAGCCCGGACTCCCCGTAGATGAACAAGGGGTTGTACGCCTTCGCCGGCGCCTCGGCCACAGCGACCGCGGCCGCGTGCGCGAAGCGGTTGGAGGCGCCGATCACGAACGTGTCGAAGAGGTACTTCGGGTTCAGACGTGCGGTGGGCTCACCCGGGCCGGTCGCCGGCGCGGGCTGCGCGGCCAGTGGGCCGGGCGCACCCGTCGTCGGCAGGTTCGGGCCGACCGGGCCGCCCCGGTGCACGTGCCCGGAACCGGCCGGCGGCTCGGGCAGCTCACGGCGTACCGGGTCGCGCTGGTCGTAGTCGGGGCGTGGCGCGTCGTAGTCGGAGCGCGGCTGCTCGTAGGAGTGGCGCTCCATGGGCTGTGGGCGGTAGTCCTGCGAGGAGGTGCCGTATGCGTCCTGCGGGTTGTACGGGCCCTGGGAGCCGTAGGAGTCCTGCCCGGGTGACGCGTACGGGTCACGTTCGGGGAAGCCGAGGCGCTGCTGCTGCCAGCCGTAGTCGTCCTGCTGCTGCTGCGGCCGGGGCCAGGCGCCGGGCTCGGGGCGCTGGTACTCGGACGGGTATGCGGGACGGGCCGTGGGAAGTTGATCTGCGCGCGTAGGCGGAAGCTGGTCACCGGCCTGCCCGGGCAGCTGGTCGGCGCGGTGGCGGCCGTACCCCTCGTACCCGTCGCGGTCTTTGCGGTCGTAGGCGTCACGGTCGGGACGGTCGTATCCGTCGCGGTCTTTGCGGTCGTATCCGTCACGTTCCGGCCGGTCGTACCCGTCACGGTCGGGACGGTCGTACCCGTCGCGGTCCTTGCGGTCGTATCCATCCCGCTCGGGACGGTCGTATCCGTCGCGGTCCTGGCGTGCCGACGGGAGCTCGGGCTCCTCGTAGCGCGGCTGGGGGCGGGCAGAGGGCGCCGGTGTGGCGGGGGCCTCGCCCGCGGAGTCGTCGACGGTGATCGCGATCCGGATCGGGCGGCCGCACTCGCGGCTCAGTGTCTCGCTGACGATCGGCGCCAGCCGGCCCTCGAGTACGCCTTTGGCGAATTCGTTCGGTACGGCGAGCAGGGCCGTGTCCGCGACCAGCGCGAGAGGCTGGCAGCGCCGGATCCAGTGCTCGTCCTTCCCTTCGACCCCTTGGCTGCGGCCCTCCCCGAGGAGTTGCTCCAATACGCGTGGCCACACTGCGGCAAGATCGGCAGGTACGTCAGCCACAGGGCACGCTCTCTCACAGGTCCCACGAACGTGTGGTTCTGGGACGGCTCGGGATGTAAATCGGGTGGGGCAGGGATAAGGGAACGAATCGGAGTTCCGTCACGGTAGTCAGGGCGGCCGGTAGGGTTCAAGTTGTTGTCCCCAGCCTGTGGACAAGTGTCTCCCGGCGACTCCTGGTTTGACCGGATGGCGTAGCCGCGCGTACCGTAACCAGGTCGAGTTGTCGATGGCTGCTGCCGCCTGCCTCCGATGGGCACAGATCATTTGGGTGATCGGTCAGCGGTGCACTCGGGCGTAACTGCGAGCTACTCGTGGGCGCACGGTGACAGCCAGGACGGCACCCCGCAACCACCGATTCTTTCTGGAGCCCCCGAGTGAGCAAGCGCACCTTCCAGCCGAACAACCGTCGTCGCGCGAAGACCCACGGCTTCCGGCTGCGTATGCGGACCCGCGCCGGCCGCGCGATTCTCGCGACCCGCCGTAGCAAGGGTCGCGCCCGTCTGTCCGCCTGATTCCGATCAGGTCATGACGTCGTGCTGCCCACCGAGAACCGGCTGAGGCGGCGCGAGGACTTCGCGACCGCGGTGCGGCGAGGCCGTCGGGCAGGACGCCCGCACCTCGTCGTCCACCTTCGAAGCGGTGCCACGGACCCGCATGCGCCTGGGGAGAGCGCTCCCCCGACGCGTGCGGGTTTCGTCGTGAGCAAAGCAGTGGGTGGCGCGGTCGTGCGCAACAAGGTGAAGCGCAGGCTTCGCCACCTGATGCGCGAGCGAGTCGCCCAGCTGCCCCCCGGTAGCCTGGTAGTCGTACGAGCGCTGCCCGGATCGGGCGACGCCGACCATGCACAGCTGGCCCGAGACCTGGATGCCGCTCTCCAGCGGTTGCTGGGAGGGGGCGCGCGATGAAGTACCCGCTGCTGGCTCTGATCAAGCTCTACCAGTGGACGATCAGTCCGCTGCTCGGGCCGGTCTGCAAGTACTACCCGTCGTGCTCCCACTACGGCTACAAGGCCATCGACCGGCATGGTGCCATCAAGGGAACGGCACTCACGGCATGGCGCATCCTGCGGTGCAATCCGTGGTCGCTGGGCGGTGTGGACCATGTCCCGCCGCGCAAGCGTCCGCGGTGGCACGAAATGCTGCGTAACGCGTGGCGTGCACGCAAGGGCGGGCCCTCCGCCGTCCGACCGGCCACCGAGGGACAGACTTCTCCCACAAGTCCGTCGAGTCCGGCCGCAGAGACACCGTCCCATGCCCAAGGAGCATGATTAGTGGACACGATTGCCAGCCTCTTCAGCTTCATCACCACACCCGTCTCCTGGGTCATCGTCCAGTTCCACACGGTGTACGGCGCCCTCTTCGGCCCTGACACCGGGTGGGCCTGGGGCCTGTCGATCGTGTCCCTGGTGATCCTGATCCGTATCTGCCTGATCCCGCTCTTCGTGAAGCAGATCAAGGCCACCCGGGCGATGCAGACGCTCCAGCCCGAGATGAAGAAGATCCAGGAGCGCTACAAGAACGACAAGCAGCGTCAGTCCGAAGAGATGATGAAGCTGTACAAGGAGACGGGCACCAACCCGCTCTCCTCGTGCCTTCCCATCCTGGCGCAGTCCCCGTTCTTCTTCGCCCTGTACCACGTGCTCAACAGCATCGCGTCGAACGACACCATCGGTGTGATCAACGAGAACCTGCTGCAGAGCGCGCAGAAGGCGCACATCGTCGGCGCCCCCCTGGCGGTGAAGTTCACCGACAGCTCGTCGAAGGTGGAAGCGCTCGGTGCCTCGCTCACCGATGTGCGCGTCGTCACCGCCGTCATGATCGTCATGATGTCGGCGTCGCAGTTCTTCACCCAGCGCCAGCTGATGACGAAGAACATCGACACCACGGTGAAGACGCCGTTCATGCAGCAGCAGAAGATGCTGATGTACGTCTTCCCCGTCATGTTCGCCGTCTTCGGCATCAACTTCCCCGTCGGTGTCCTCGTCTACTGGCTGACCACCAACGTGTGGACCATGGGTCAGCAGATGTACGTCATCCGCAACAACCCGACGCCGGGGTCCAAGGCCCAGGCCGAGTACCTGGAGCGCCTGACCAAGTACGTCACGCAGCACGACAAGGTCAGCAAGCGACGCGACCGGGCCATCGTCAAGGCCATCGTCGCCAAGGGCCGCGACCGCAACGAGTTCGAGCGCAAGTTCATCAACGGCCTGAGCAAGGCCAACCTCGCCGCCCAGGCCGACGGCACCGTGATCAAGAGCGACACCGCGGTGGCGGCTGAGGCCGAGGACGGTACGCCGACCACCGCCGCCGGTGCTGCGAAGCGCCAGCAGCCCAAGCGGCAGAGCAAGTCGCAACGTCAGCACGGTGGAGCCGCCGGTGCCAAGGTGGCGGGTGAGGACGAGCCGAAGACGTCGCTGTCCAAGTCCGACGAGCCCGAGGACGCCAAGCCCGCCACCGCTGCCAAGAAGGGCGGCGCGAAGCCCGCCGGTGGAACCCGCAGTAAGGCCCAGTCCGGACAGCGCAAGGGCCCGCAGCGGCCCAAGTCCCCGTCCAAGAAGTAAGAAGGAGTCCATCCCGTGACGGAAGGCACCACCTCCGCTGCTGCCGAGGGTGCAGACACCCTGACTCGCCTGGAGCAGGAAGGCGAGATCGCGGCGGACTACCTGGAGGGTCTGCTCGACATCGCCGACCTCGACGGCGATATCGACATGGACGTCGAGGCCGACCGGGCCTCCGTCTCGATCATCAGCGACGCGGGCGGCCGTGAGCTGCAGAAGCTGGTCGGCCGTGACGGCGAGGTGCTGGAGGCCCTCCAGGAGCTCACCCGTCTGGCCGTGCACCGGGAGACCGGTGACCGCAGCCGCCTGATGCTCGACATCGCCGGCTACCGGGCACAGAAGCGCTCGGAGCTGTCCGAGCTGGGTGCCAAGGCCGCGGCGGAGGCCAGGAGCAGCGGTGAGGCCGTCAAGCTGAAGCCGATGACGCCCTTCGAGCGCAAGGTCGTGCACGACGCGGTCAAGGCTGCGGGTCTGCGCAGCGAGTCCGAGGGCGAGGAGCCGGAGCGCTTCGTCGTCGTGCTGCCTGCCTGATCGGCCCCTACGTTCTCCGGCCCCGTCTGTTGCGCAGGCGGGGCCGAACTTTGTCAGCCTGATAGTTCTGGTGGTTCTGGTGTCGGCGCCGGGTGCGCTGACGCGGTACGGAAGGACGGTCCCCCGTGACGGAGGCAGCGGAGCTTCCCCCCGCGCCCGAGCAGGCGCGCGAGGTGTTCGGTGATCGCTACGCGGATGCGGTGCGGTACGCCGAGCTGCTCGCCGAGGCGGGTGTGAAGCGCGGTCTCATCGGCCCGCGGGAGGTGCCCCGCCTGTGGGAGCGGCACCTGCTGAACTGCGCGGTGCTCTCAGAGGTCGTGCCCGACGGCGTGACGGTGTGCGATGTGGGCTCCGGCGCTGGCCTTCCCGGCATTCCGCTGGCGCTGGTCCGCACCGACCTGAAGATCACGCTCCTGGAGCCGCTGCTGCGGCGCACCAACTTCCTCACCGAGGTCGTGGAGCTGCTCGGCCTCGATCATGTGACCGTCATGCGCGGCCGGGCCGAAGAGGTCATGGGGAAGATCCAACCGGTCCATGTGGTGACGGCCCGGGCCGTCGCGCCGCTCGACCGGCTCGCCACCTGGGGCATCCCGCTGCTGAGGCCGTACGGGGAGATGCTCGCGCTCAAGGGTGACGCCGCCGAAGAGGAGCTGAAGAGCGCGTCGGCGGCGCTCAGCAAACTGGGGGCGGTGGAGACATCCATCCTGCATGTGGGTGAGGGTGTGGTGGATCCGATGTCTACCGTCGTACGGGTCGAGGTTGGAGAGAGCCCCGGTGGTGTGCGCTTCGCCGCGAAGCGTGCCAAGGCGGCTCGCACGGGGCGGACGCGTCGACGGCGTTGAGTTGATCCGGCTGTCGGATGCTCTCCGTTCTTCCGGCACTGATCCGGACTTTCCAGCACTGCTCCGCTCTTCGACGCTGATCCGTCCTGACGACGAGACGTACTCCACACAAGCTGCCGAACCTATGCAAGCCGGAGTGTCGCGACAGTGCGGCCTCGGCTGCTGTGCATCGTGTTTCACGTGAAACGTCGCTCACTGCTGCACGGCATCATCAGTCGTGGCCGCGCTGCGGCCGAACCCCGCGACCGAAAGCCTCTAGGTTCACTCGATGAGGCACCTGAGGTATCCACAGAGGTGGATTTCTCCACAGAACGCCAGGCCTCACTGGTTCACGACCCCGAAGACATGGGAGGCTCTGTTCATTGCGAGCCTGAAGTCGAGGAGAGTGAATCCGTGCGGTCCGACGCCAACATCGCGGGACCGATGACCGATCCGGTCCCCGGTCCCCGTACCGAGTCGATGGGGGCGGATGTTTCACGTGAAACGCCGCCTCCGATGGACGACACTCCCATCGGTCGTGCTGCCCAACTGGCGGTGGAGGCTCTGGGCCGTGCCGACGAGGGCCTGCCACGGCCCGAGCAGACCCGGATCATGGTGGTCGCCAATCAGAAGGGCGGTGTAGGCAAGACAACGACGACCGTCAACCTTGCCGCATCCCTGGCGCTGCACGGTGGTCGGGTCCTGGTGGTCGACCTTGACCCTCAAGGCAATGCGTCCACCGCGCTGGGCATCGACCACCACGCCGAAGTGCCGTCCATCTATGACGTCTTGGTCGACAGCAGGCCGCTCTCCGAGGTGGTCCAGCCGGTCCCCGACGTCGAGGGCCTCTTCTGCGCCCCCGCCACGATCGATCTCGCCGGTGCGGAGATCGAGTTGGTGTCTCTGGTGGCACGGGAGAGCCGGCTGCAGCGTGCGATCCAGGCGTACGAGCAGCCTTTGGACTACATCCTCATCGACTGCCCGCCCTCCCTCGGTCTCCTGACGGTCAATGCGTTGGTGGCGGGACAGGAAGTGCTGATCCCCATCCAATGCGAGTACTACGCGTTGGAAGGGCTCGGGCAGCTGCTACGCAACGTCGACCTGGTGCGGGGGCACCTCAACCCCGCCCTTCATGTGTCGACCATCCTGCTCACCATGTATGACGGCCGGACGCGGCTCGCGTCCCAGGTCGCGGAAGAGGTGCGCACCCACTTCGGTGACGAGGTACTGCGCACGAGCATCCCCCGCTCTGTCCGTATCTCGGAGGCGCCGAGTTATGGGCAGACGGTACTGACTTACGATCCTGGATCGAGTGGTGCCCTCTCCTACCTTGAGGCGGCACGAGAGATCGCGCTGAAGGGCGTCGGCATCAGCTATGACGCGACGCACGCCCATATCGGCGTACAGCAGAACGACCCGAGCATGGTGGAGGGCATTCAGTGAGCGAGCGACGAAGGGGGTTGGGCCGTGGTCTCGGCGCACTGATCCCTGCTGCGCCGACGGAGAAGTCGGTGGCTCAGGCTGCGGCGGGGAACGCTGTTTCCGCATCCCCTGCGGCAGTACCTGCCCTGCCGAACGATCGTGGGGTGGCCGCGGCGAAGGTAGCGACTCTTCCGACTGTTTCACGTGAAACAGAGGAGCCGGTGCAGCCGACGGCTCCCGCCGCGCCTGCGGCGCCCGTCGGTGCGCACTTTGCCGAGATCCCTCTCGACTCCATTACGCCGAACCCTCGTCAGCCCCGTGAGGTATTCGACGAGGACGCGCTGCACGAGCTCATCACCTCCATCAAGGAAGTGGGGCTTCTTCAGCCGGTCGTCGTACGGCAGGTGGGCCCCGCCCGCTATGAGCTCATCATGGGTGAGCGTCGCTGGCGCGCCTGCCGCGAGGCGGGTCTGGAGGCGATCCCGGCGATCGTGCGGGCCACGGAGGACGAGAAGCTCCTCCTGGACGCTCTGCTCGAGAACCTGCACCGCGCCCAGCTGAATCCCCTGGAAGAGGCAGCCGCCTACGACCAATTGCTGAGGGACTTCAGCTGCACGCATGACCAGCTGGCGGACCGCATCGGCCGGTCCCGGCCGCAGGTGTCCAACACCCTGCGTCTGCTGAAGCTCTCGCCGGCCGTGCAGCGGCGGGTGGCCGCCGGGGTGCTCTCAGCAGGCCACGCCAGGGCGCTGATCTCTGTCGAGGATTCGGAGGAGCAGGATCGGCTGGCCCACCGCATCGTCGCCGAAGGCCTCTCGGTGCGAGCCGTCGAGGAGATCGTGACCCTGATGGGGTCGCGGCCTCAGAAGGCTCAGAAGCCCAAGGGCCCGCGTGCCGGTGCGCGGGTCTCTCCTGCGCTGTCCGACCTTGCCACGCGGCTGTCCGACCGCTTTGAGACACGCGTGAAGGTCGACCTGGGGCAGAAGAAGGGCAAGATCACCGTCGAGTTCGCCTCGATGGAGGATCTTGAGCGGATCCTTGGCTCATTCGCTCCTGGCGAAGGGCCGGTCCTTCAGAAGAGTCTGCTGGAGGGCGACTCCGAGGCGAGCGAGTCCTGAGCCTCCGGCAAGGAGCATCTGCTGTGCAGGAGGGAGAGCGGGCCGTGTCCGGTGTGTGCCGGAACGTGGCCCGCTCTTTCCTTTCTGGCGGTATCGATGGAATCGCAACGTCGATACGATGCGTTCGGGCACGGCGCAACCACTTGGCAACACCTCTGAGAGAAGGCAGGGGCCATGCGAAGCATGAGCCGCACCGGACTGGTGAGCACCGGTTTGGGGCTGGGAGCGGTCGGTGGGTTCATCGGCAGTCTCCTCAGGGAACGGAGCGCTCTGACAGCCGCCCGCGACGCGGCGGCGGGCGAAGGAAGCGAGGAACAGCCTTCATGGGCCGCCGGCTCGTACCGCTCACGCTGGACAACCTCCAGGACTTGCCCAAGCGTTGTCGCTCGTGTGTCTTCTGGGAACTCGACCCAGTCAGCGGTGAGGCCGCGGTAAAGGCGGACACAGCGGCTCCGGAGAAGGAGGCCTGGATCTCGGCGGTTCTGCTGGACTGGGGATCCTGCGGACGGGTCGTGTACGTCGACGACGTGCCGGTGGGCTTCGTCCTCTACGCCCCGCCTGCCTATGTCCCTCGTTCCACGGCGTTTCCCACGAGTCCTGTCTCACCTGATGCGGTACAGCTGATCACCGCGTTCATCGTGCCGGGCTATCAAGGGCAGGGACTGGGCCGGGTGATGGTGCAGACGGTGGCCAAGGATCTGCTGCGGCGAGGGTTCAAGGCGATCGAGGCCTTCGGAGATGCGCGCTGGAAGGAACCCGCCTGTGTGCTGCCCGCCGATCACCTCCTGGCGGTGGGCTTCAAGACGGTCCGCCAGCACCCCGTCCATCCCCGGCTGAGGCTGGAACTCAGGTCGACGCTCTCCTGGAAGGAAGACGTCGAGATGGCGCTGGACCGGCTTCTGGGTGCCGTGCAGAAGGAGCCGGCCTTGCGACCGCTGTAGAAGCAGCCCCTTTGCGACCGCTCAGCCAAACGAGTGGGCCATCCCTTCCGGGTTGGCCCACTCGTGTTTCACGTGAAACATGCACCGCCGGAGCGACGGTACAGCCGAATCACTCGGCGATGAACTCTTCGAGGTCGCGGACGATCGCTGCCTTCGGCTTCGCGCCCACGATGGTCTTGGCGACCTCGCCACCCTGGTAGACGTTCAGGGTCGGGATGGACATGACGCCGTACTTGGCGGCCGTACCCGGGTTCTCGTCGATGTTCAGCTTGACGATCTCGATCTTGTCGCCGTATTCGGAGGCGATCGCCTCCAGGGACGGCGCGATCTGGCGGCAAGGACCGCACCAGGCGGCCCAGAAGTCCACCAGAACAGGCTTATCGCTCTTCAGGACGTCCTGCTCGAAGGAGTCGTCGGTCACGTTCTTCAGGGTGCCGGCCACGGAGGGCTCCTTATTGGTTGTGCGTGGGGCGGGTAGGGAGAGGTCAGACAGAGGTCTTCTCGGGCTCGGGCTGCTCCTCGTCCGCCAGGGCGGCGAGGTAGCGCTCGGCGTCGAGAGCTGCGGAGCAGCCGGTCCCGGCCGCGGTGATCGCCTGACGGTAGGTGTGGTCGACCACATCACCGGCGGCGAAGACGCCGGTCAGGTTCGTGCGCGTCGACGGCGCTTCCACCTTCAGGTAGCCCTCTTCGTCCAGGTCGAGCTGGCCCTTGAAGAGCTCGGTGCGCGGGTCGTGGCCGATGGCGATGAACAGGCCGGTCACCGGCAGGTCCGAGATCTCACCGGTCTTGAGATTGCGCAGCTTCAGACCCGAGAGCTTCGGGCCACCCTGGATCTCGGCGACCTCGCTGTCCCACACGAAGTTGATCTTTGGGTCGGCGAAGGCGCGCTCCTGCATGGCCTTGGAGGCGCGCAGGGTGTCGCGACGGTGGACGACGGTCACGGACTTGGCGAACCGCGAGAGGAAGGTGGCCTCCTCCATCGCGGTGTCACCACCGCCGATCACGGCGATGTCCTGGTCCTTGAAGAAGAACCCGTCACAGGTGGCGCACCACGACACACCACGGCCGGAGAGGGCGTCCTCGTTCGGCAGACCCAACTTGCGGTGCTGCGAGCCGGTGGTGACGATGACGGCCTTGGCCTGGTGGACGGTGCCGGCCGTGTCCGTGACGGTCTTGATCTCACCGCTCAGATCAACAGCCACGATGTCGTCCGGGATGAGTTCGGCGCCGAAGCGCTCCGCCTGGGCGCGCATGTTGTCCATGAGGTCAGGGCCCATGATGCCGTCCCGGAAGCCCGGGAAGTTCTCGACGTCCGTGGTGTTCATGAGCGCACCACCGGCGGTGACGGCACCCTCGAACACCAGCGGCTTCAGCGACGCGCGCGCGGTGTAGAGGGCCGCCGTGTAGCCGGCGGGCCCGGAGCCGATGATGATCACGTTTCGGACGTCGCTCACGGCTGGATTCCTCGTCTCTGGACTGCGTCGTTCGACCGGTGGGAGCTTCTTTCGGAACTCTCACCCCACCCAACGGATCCTAAGGGGCGCGCATTCCCGCTGTGTCCGGGCACACGGAGAACCGGCACCCTGTGGCGGCCGTGTGGTGAGGCTGCGGGCGGATCCGCAGGGGGAAGAAGGAGCGTTCGCTCAGGCGGACGGGTACGTGCGCTCCAAGAGCACCTTGCCGGCTGCAGTGGACGCCGCTTGGTCCACACAGGTCGCGTCGACGATGTAGGCGGTGACCCGAGTGGCGTCGGAGGCATCGGGAAGCAGCACGAGCATGGCCTTCTTCCCTTGATAGGTGCCGTTCTCGGTGGCCAGGGCCGCATCGTCGCGTCCGATGCCGTCGCGGACGCAGCCGGGAACTACGGCTTCCTTGAAGACCCTGGGCTGGTTGGTGCCGGGGGCCGTCGCTGCGCCGAAGGGGGTGCGGGAGCCGCCGCCCTTGGTCTTGTTCTCGGACAGGAGATCGGTGACCTGCTTCTGCAGCTTTCCTTCGGAGAAGGTGTCCGTGGCGGTGGTCTGCCGTTCGCCAGCCGTGTCATGGGGCGGCTTGTTGTCTCCGAGTGAGGACAGCAGGACGGAGCCCAGTCCCAGGGCTGCCACCGTGAAGACGGTCCCCAGGACGGCGATCCTGCGGCGCCCGATGCGCGTGCGGTCCTTGCGGCCAGGGCCGGTGGTGGAAGAGCGGGGACGGCCGGTGGGCCGGTCGGCAGGCGTCGATGTTTCACGTGAAACACTCACACCGCTGTCGTCATCGGACGGGGCACCGGCAGCGCCGGAACCGGGAGCGCTCTCCGGCTCCGGGCTCTCCGAGGACTCCGGACCGCTGGCGTTCAGTAGTGCCTCGGCGGCGAGAGCGGCGTCGATGCGGCCCGCGACGTCGGCGGGCATACGGGGCGGTCCCGGCAGTGTGCCGAGCAGGCCGCGGATCTCCTCCACGGAGGCGTACACATCCGCGCAGAGCTCGCACTCGTCCAGGTGGCGGCGCAGGTCGGTGGTCCGGTCCGGCGGGAGGAGTCCCTCGGCGAGGTCGGAGATCTCCGCGACGTCCGGGTGCCCGGCCATGTCTGTCGTCGACGTCACGCTCGTCCACCTCCGCCCTTCACTGCAGCTGAGCCGCTCGGTCCTGTGTCCGTAGATCCCGCTCGGGGCGGGCCCGCTGCGGGTGGGACGGCCGGGCTCTGCGTCCGGTTCCGTTCCCCGTCCGGGTTCTTGCCCTCACCGCCGCCGTCCTGCCGTAGATGGGTGAGCAGCGGTAGGAGTCTGGCTCTTCCGCGTGCACATCTGCTCTTCACCGTGCCGGTGGGCACGTCGAGGATGCGGGCTGCCTCGGCGACCGGGTAGCCCTGCATGTCCACCAGGACGAGCGCGGCACGCTGGTCGGTCGGCAGGGTTCCCAGGGCTTCGATGAGCTGCCGGTGGAGATCATTGCGCTCGGCAGGAGCCGAGGCCGA
This sequence comes from Streptomyces cahuitamycinicus, assembly GCF_002891435.1. Lineage (GTDB taxonomy): Bacteria > Actinomycetota > Actinomycetes > Streptomycetales > Streptomycetaceae > Streptomyces > Streptomyces cahuitamycinicus. Next base: position 37,142 of record NZ_POUC01000005.1, on the reverse strand, counting down.
CTCGTGCGGCTCCAGCAGCTGCTCCAGGCGCTCGGTGTCGTCGACGGGAGAGGTCTTCCGGGAAGCCGCCTTGCGGGCGCGGTCCAGACAGGCGTTCACCGTGATCCTGTGCAGCCACGTTGTGACGGCCGACTGGCCCCGGAAGGTGTGGGCGGCCCGGTATGCGGACACGAGGGCGTCCTGCACGGCGTCAGCGGCTTCCTCGCGGTCGCCGAGCGTCCGCAGGGCGACGGCCCAGAGCCGGTCGCGATGCCGCCGCACGATCTCACCGAAGGCATCGGGGTCGCCTTCGACGTGGCGGGCGAGCAAATCCTGATCGCTCACTCCGTCAGTGCCGTCTGCCATCGGCCTCCTTCCTCGAGGCAGATGCCGTCAGCTGGTCACCTTGATGTCCGCCACCCTGCCGCGCCACTTGCCGTCGTCGGGCTGTATGGGCAGTTTCGTCAGCCACACCAGGAGATACCGGCTCTTGAGGGACTTGTCGGGCTTGAGCTGGACGGTCGTTCCCGAACCTTGGGCGACCTCGGAGTAGGAGTCGAGGGACGTCGGCTCCGAGCCCGCGTCGGGGCTCGCGCTCCGAAGCTCGACCGAGGTGTCCCCCACGAATGTGACGGTCACCTTCCCTACCTGCTGGGTCTTGCCGAGGTCGAGGATGATGCCGACGCCCGACTTCAGACGGCCGAAGTCCGCGCTCAGGTAGAAATCCGTCTGCCAATAGGTGGCCGTGCTGTTGTCGTAGACCTTCCCTATGGCCGACGGCTTCTCCGTCTGATCCCCGAGAGGATCGAAGTCGCGGGCACCACTGATGGCGATGGGCTTGCCGCCGGTCGGCTTCTTCGGGCTCTTGTCGTTCCCGTCGTTCGTCTGCGTCTGGCCCGGGTCCTCGTTCTTGCCGCCCTGGTCCATCAGCGCGTCCGCCAGCTGCCAGCTGCCGAGGCCCAGCGCGGCGATCAGGAGTGCGGAGACGGCCCATTTCAGGGCCTTGCCCGTGCGGCTCTGGAGCGGAGGCGGCGGGGACGGGATCGGCTGGGTGACGCCGGGGCGCGGGGACTGACGGCCGTAGGTGCCCTGCTGATACGTCGTGCGCTGGTACTCGGGCGGGGCGGTGAACGCCGGCTCCGGCGGACGGATGCGGGGCATCTCGCCGATCGCCTTCACCAACTCCTCAGGCGTGGTGCACGGCGACTCGTGCCGAGAGGCGGTGGCACCGTCGTTGGCGAGCGCGCGCATCGACAGCTCGGACAGACCGCGGTGCACGCCGGCCCGCACCTGGTCGGGCGCGATCAGGCCGATGTCCTTCGGCAGGCCCGACAGACCGTAGGCGTCGCTCTCGTACGGCCAGCGCTGGGTGAGCGCCGCGTACAGCAGGGCGCCGATGGCCTCGGTGTCGGTGCGCTGCGGAGTGTCGGACGCGACGCCGCGCAGGGCGGCGTTCACGGCGAGGCCGCGGATACGCCACTGGCCGGTCGAGGCGCGCAGTACGGCGTTGGGGTTCAGCCGCAGGTGGGCGAGGCCCTCACGATGGGCTGCGGCCATGGCGGAGGAGACCTGACTGACCATCTGGTAGGCGTCATAGGGTTCCAGGGGCCCGGAGGCGAGGAGCGTGGTCAGTTCCGTCGCGTCGGGAAGCCACTCGTGGACGACGTAGACGACATTGTTCTCCTCCACCGCGTCCAGCACCTGGACGAAGCGGGGGTCGCCCAGGAGAGCGGAGGAGCGGGCGGCCGCCAGGACGGAGCGGGCGCGCGAGTGGTCGGCGGGCAGGATGTGCACGCCGACGGCGCGGCGGAGCTTCTCGTCCACGGCACGCCAACTGCTGAAACCGTCCAGACGGGTGACGCACTCCTCGAGGCGATAGCGTCTGGCGAGTTTGTGACCACTGTGCAGTTCGGGCGGCGAGGTCGTTCCGGCACCGTCGGTCCGGGTGCTCTCCTGTGCCTCGTCGCTGTCCGTGTCCCGCTCCCGGTTCTTGGCCACCCCGTCGGCCGTGGACTGGTCCGCCTGTGCGGTCAGCGACGTGTCGTCGCTGTTGTCTGCCACGTCGACGGCAGCCGTACTCCGTTCCGCCACCGTCGTTCCTGCCTCCCCATCCATTGCGCGCCGGCCGGCATCCATTGCGCGCCGTCCGAAGCCGAAACCAATTGTGCCCACAGTCCGCCGCTATGCACGACACGCGGTGGCTGACGATGGTTGTGCGCCTACCCCCCGACTCAGCGACCCAGCCGTCCGCGGACCATGCCGACCAGCGAGTTCAGTTCCTCGATGCGCATGCGCCGGGCGGCGACGAAGAAGATCCCGAGCAGGACCGCGCCGCCTGCCAGGACCGCGGCGAGCGAGCCCGCGGGGCCCTGGCCGAGGGAATGTCCGATGCCGTAGCAGGCCGCGCCACTGAGCAGGGCGGCCGGGACCGACGCGATGCACAGCCGGGCGTAAGTCCGCAGGACGCGGGCGCCGTCGAGGTCCCCGCCGAGGCGCTTGCGCAGCCGGCGCCAGGCGACGCCGACGCCGATCGAGTAGGCCAGGCCGTATGAGGCGGCCATACCGACCACGGCCCAGCGGGACGGGATGACGAAGTAGCAGATCGCCGAGGCGCCCGCGTTGACCGCGGCCACGATGACCGTGTTGTAGAAGGGAGTTCGGGTGTCCTCGTAGGCGTAGAAGGCACGCAGGACCACGTACTGCACCGAGTACGGGATCAGACCGAGCCCGAACGCCATCAGCATGAAGCCCATGTTGGTGGCCTCACTGGTGCCCGAGGAGCCGAACATCAGCGTGCACATCGGGATGCCGAGGGACAGGAACCCGAACGCGATCGGCACGATCGCGACCGCCGTGGTGCGCAGGCCCTGGGAGATGTCGTCACGGACGGCGCCCCCGTCGCCCTCGACCGCCGAGCGTGACAGGCGTGGCAGCAGTGCGGCCATGAGGGAGACCGTGATGATGGCCTGCGGCAGACCCCAGATCAGCTGTGCGTTGGCGTAGGCGGCGAAGCCGGTGCCGTCGACCGGTGAGGCCTTGCCGGCGGCGGTTGACAGCTGGATGACGATCATGGCGCCCGCCTGGTTGGCGAGGACGAAAAGGACCGTCCACTTGGCCAGCGTGACGGCCTTGCCGAGGCCCTGGCCCTTCCAGTCGAAGCGCAGCCGCAGCCGGAAACCGGTCTCGCGGAGGTAGGGGATCATCGCCAGCGCCTGGACCACGAGGCCGAGCAGTACGCCGATGCCCAGCAGGCGCTGGCCCTCCGGCGGGATGGTCGTGGCCTTCATCCCGGAGTCGGCCGCGGTGCCGTAGACGTAGATGAACATGCCCAGCGTCACGATGATGACGATGTTGTTCAGGACCGGGGTCCACATCATCGCGCCGAACTTGCCGCGTGCGTTGAGGATCTGGCCCATCACCACGTGGATACCCATGAAGAAGATCGTGGGCAGGAAGTACTGGGCGAAGGTGACGGCGACCTGGTTCGCGGCCGGGTCGCTGGCCACCGGGTCGGACAGCACACGGATCAGGAGCGGCGCGCCGAGGACCGAGAGGGCGGTGAGTGTGCCGAGCGTCACGATGACCAGGGTGAGCAGGCGGTTGGCGTAGGCCTCGCCGCCGTCGTCGTCCTCCTTCATGGCGCGTACGAGCTGCGGCACGAAGACGGAGTTGAGGCCACCGCCGACGGTGAGGATGTAGATCATCGTCGGCAGCTGGTAGGCGACCTGGAAGGTGTCACCGAGGAGGCCCACGCCCAGAGCGGACACGATCAGCGCCGAGCGGATGAAGCCGGTGAGGCGGGAGACCATCGTGCCCGCCGCCATCACGGCGCTGGACTTCATCAGGCCTGCGGCGCGGCCGCTCTTCTTCCGGGCGGACGAGGCGGCGGGCTCGGGCGCCTGCTCCTCGTCCGTGAGGGGCGGTGCCGTCGCGGTCCGGCCGGGTGCCGCGTACTGGTCCTGGGGTGCGTACGGGCCCTGTGCCATTTGCCCCGGAGCCGGGGACGGGCCGGGCACCGACGGCGTCTCGTACGACGGGTGGCCGCTGCTCTGCTGCTGGTCCCGGAAGAGATGCGCGAAGGCATCCGGCTCCTGGCGCGGCTCACCCGCCTGGGAGACGAGGTCGTCCACGCCCACGAACTGGGTGGTCCGGGGGTCGTCGCCGTACGGCAGATGCCGCGTTACGCCCTCCGGCTCCGGCGCGGGCGTCTGTGCCCACACCTGAGGGTCGGGCGCGTACGGCGACTGCGGCGGCTGGCCGTACAGCTGTTGCTGCGGCTGGTACGTGCCGGGAGCGGGCGGCGGGTGCGCGGCGCGGTCGTACAGCGCCTCGCCGACGGGGTCCTGGGCGGAGAGGTCCTGGGCCCGGTAGGGGTCCTGGCCGTAGGCGTCCTGGAGGTACATGTCCGCGGGCGATTGCGGCTGCACCGGGCCGTGCTCGGGCGTTGAATCCTCGGGCCCGCCCGCATCGGGGTAGCCCGGGCTGCCCGCGGCACCGCCGCGGTCACCGTCGTACGGCGCGTTCATGGTTACCCCACCTCATCGTCCCGGGCCCACCGGCCACGACTTCTCAACGGTCCACTCTCTCACCCGTGCCGGACGGGTCGGCGCTTTCCGCTGCGGTGTCCGGGGCCGGGTCACTCGGCTGCTCCGGGCTGTCCGCCCGGGAGCCGGCCTCGGTCTCCTGCTCAAGACGTGTGCCGGAGGCCTCCGGGTTCTGCGGAGTGTCGACCTGGCTCTGCGGGCCGTCGATCTCGTCGTCCGCCTCGGCCGTTTCGTCCTCGGCCGCCTCACGGGCGGCTGCGCGCTTGCGCTGCGTGTACATCCGGAAGCCCGCGAGGACGAGGAGCAGGACGCCACCGCCGATGACCAGCATCACCGTGGGAGTGACCTCGGTGACCCTCACGTCGAAGGTGACGGGGGCGCCGTACTTCTGACCGTCCTCCGTGTACAGCTGGGCGACGACTTCCGCCTGGCCGTTGGCGTTGGCCGACGTGGTGAACTTCACCGACTGGGCGTGGCCGCCGTTGACGGTGACGGGCTGCTCCTCGTAGGCGTCTCCGCCGATCTTGAGGCGCGTGGGGTTCTTGGACGTGAGCCGCAGTTGCAGGTGCTCGACGCCTTGGACGAGGTTGTTCTGGACGGTCACCGGGATCGTGGCGCTGCGGCCGGAGAGCTTGGTCTCCGACTTCTGGATCAGCTTGACCCCGTCGATGAGCCCGTTGAGGTACGACTCGATGCCATCGCGGTATCCGACCGCCGCGACGCCCCGGCCGCGCCACGACGTGGACATCTCCCGGTTCATGGCCCGCCCGAAGGGGGTCACCACCCGGGACTGCCGGGTGAGGATCACCTTGAACTTGTCGAGCTTGCCCTGGGTCCTGGCGATCTGCTCGAAGGCCGCCCGCGGCAGCTCCTGCTTGCGCAGCGAGGAGGGGTACGCGGAGGCCGGCGGCACCTTCGTGTTGGCAGCAGGGTCCGGCTTGGCCTTGGCGGCGGCCGGCAGGTCCTGCGACTCGGACCAGTTCCCGCCCTGGAGGGCCGCCAGCGCTTCGGCCATGGCCTGAGCCTGGCTCACGGACGGCATGCGTTGGGGGGCGACGACGACGCTGCGCTGCTTGCCGGTCTGCAGGCCGAGGGTGAGGCTCTGGGCCAGGAAACGTTGCACGGCGAGCGTGGAGGCGGAGGCCTTGGTGAGGTCGCCGTGGAACGCGGTGGACATCCGGGAGTCCGCGACGACCGCTGTCGTGCCACCGCCGATGGGCCGGGCCGCGGAGGGTGTGTACGACAGGTTGTCCTGGAGGCTGTCGCTTCGGGTGATCACCTTGTCGGCGCCCGCGGATGTGGCGACCTTCACGATCGATGGGTCGACTCCACCGTCCACCGGCCAAGCGAAGTCCGTGGACGGCTTCACGTGGAGGATGGTGTCCACCGTCTCGGCGGCGACGTCGGTGGCCTCCTTGAGGTGGCTCAGCGAGCCGGTGACGTTCGTGCCGTTGTGGGCGAGGGAGGCCAGGTCGGGGTCGCCGAACGGCAGGGCGGCCACTTCTTCGCCCGTGACCGCCTGCTGGAGTTCGGCCAGCCAGTGCTTGGCGATCTCCTGGTTCTTGCCGGGGGTGGGGGCGCCGTCCGCGCCGCGGACCTGGTAGCTCCGCGTCATCGCGTCGACGGATGCCAGCAGGTCCGGGTCGACCACCCACGTGACATCGAGGCCCTTGCCCAGCGAGACCATCTGGTCGAGGCGGCCGCCGGGGGCGATCTCCTCGGCGAGCTCGTCGTCACGGAAGACCGGTGTCTGCTGCTCGTTCGAGCCCGTCTCGGCCGCCATGTGGGCACTGGAGACCAGCGGCCACAGGAAGGTGGTCTTCGTCCTGGTGCCTGCCTCCTCCGGCTGCCACGGCAGGAACGTGCGCTGGATGCCGAGAACCTGGTCCCAGGGCCGCGCCGAGCTCTTTCCGGACAGCGAGACGGCCAGCTGGTAGACGCCGTCGCCTGCGAGATCCAGCTTGTCGGCCGGTACGGAAATGCTGAAGGGCTCCGCGACGCCGGGGGTGAGCGTGGAGAACTTCTCGGTGTACTTGCCGCCGACCTTCTCGCCGGAAGGTCCCTGGAGGTCGTCGCTCTTCTTGGCGAGGGTGTCGATCGCCGAGCGGGTTTCGAGAGGGGGTCCCACATGCAGGTCGACGTGAGCGCCTGTGACCGTCTGCTTCCCGTTGTTGGTCACCGTGCCCGACACGGTGACCGTGTCCCCCTCCGAGGGGGCGCTGGGGCTGAGCGAGTCGACCGCCACCGACACCGAGCCCGCGCTGGAGGCAGCCTGCGGGAACTCCTGTCCGGCCGCGTCCGCCGGCGTGGCGGCGGGCAACTGGAGGAGGCCGGCCAGCAGGGGCGCACCGGCGAGCAGTGCCCCGGTGCGCCGCAGCCAGCGGCGGGCAGGTGAGGCACTGGTCCCCTGAAAGTCTGCCGCCTCGGCCACGCGCTCGTCCGTCCCTCGTCGTCGTCAGTGGTCGTCGGAATGTGCGTCCAGGCATGGTAACGATGCGCGCTGAGGGGAAGTGCCGCGGTCCGCTCCACAAGATCGCGGGCCGACACCATGCGGTCCGGTATGCGGCCCTATGGTGGGGAGCAGGTCTTTACGGCTCAAGAGCTTGGCTTGTGAGCCTATAACGGACGTGTCCCCATCCTTGGGTGTGCGGAATAGGAGGAGCCCGCGTTGGCCCGGGCCACGTACCCTCTTCTGTTGTGCCGAACGCCAACGAAGAAAAGTCCAGTGCCCTGAGCCAGGTGCAGCACCGCGCGGTGAGTGAACTGCTGCGGGTCGCTCCTGTGGCCGACGACCTTGCCCGCCGCTTTCAGGAGTCGGGGTTCTCACTCGCCCTCGTCGGCGGCTCGGTACGGGACGCGCTGCTGGGCCGGCTCGGCAACGACCTGGACTTCACCACCGATGCCCGTCCCGAGGACGTCCTCAAGATCGTGCGCCCGTGGGCTGACGCCGTCTGGGAGGTCGGGATCGCGTTCGGCACGGTGGGCGCCCACAAGGGCGGCTACCAGATCGAGGTGACCACCTACCGCTCGGAGGCCTACGACCGCACCTCGCGCAAGCCTGAGGTGTCGTACGGCGACTCCATCGAGGAGGACCTCGTCCGCCGTGACTTCACGGTGAACGCCATGGCGGTGGCGCTGCCGGAGAAGGAGTTCATCGACCCGCACGGCGGGCTCGAGGATCTCGCGGCCCGTGTACTGCGCACGCCCGGCACGCCTGAGGAATCGTTCTCTGACGACCCGCTGCGGATGATGAGGGCTGCGCGCTTCGCGGCTCAGCTCGACTTCGAGGTCGCCCCCGAGGTCGTCACGGCGATGACGGAGATGGACGAACGCATCGAGATCGTCTCGGCCGAGCGGGTGCGGGACGAGCTGAACAAGTTGATCCTTTCCCAGCAGCCGCGCAAGGGCCTCACACTGCTCGTCGAAACGGGACTCGCCGAACGCGTTGTGCCCGAGCTGCCGGCACTGCGCCTGGAGCGTGACGAGCACCACCGCCACAAGGACGTCTACGACCACACGCTGATCGTCCTGGAGCAGGCGATGGCGCTGGAGGAGGACGGTCCTGACCTCACCCTCCGCCTGGCTGCCCTGCTGCATGACATCGGCAAGCCGCGCACGCGCCGCTTCGAGAAGGACGGCCGGGTCTCGTTCCACCACCACGAGGTGGTCGGCGCCAAGATGACCAGGAAGCGCATGACGGCTCTGAAGTACTCCAACGAGCTGGTGAAGGACGTCTCACGTCTGGTCGAACTCCACCTGCGCTTCCACGGCTACGGCACGGGCGAGTGGACGGACTCGGCGGTCCGTCGTTACGTCCGTGACGCCGGCCCCCTCCTCGACCGCCTCCACAAGCTGACCCGCTCCGACTGCACGACCCGCAACAAGCGCAAGGCGGCGGCCCTGTCGCGTGCGTACGACGGGCTGGAGGAGCGGATCGCCAAGCTGGAGGAGCAGGAGGAGCTGGATTCGATCCGCCCGGACCTCGACGGCAACCAAATCATGGAGATCCTCGGTGTCGGCCCCGGCCCGGTCATCGGCCGCGCCTACCAGCACATGCTGGAGCTGCGCCTGGAGAACGGGCCGATGGAGCAGGACGCTGCGGTCGCCGCGCTCAGAGAGTGGTGGGCCGGACAGGAGAGCTGAGGTTGTGAAACGGGGTCATGTTTCACGTGAAACATGACCCCGCCGGAGTCATGCGGCCTGCTGAAGACAGACCGAGGGGCGGTGTTTCACGTGAAACACCGCCCCTCGCCGTATCCGCCTACTTCTTGTAGTCCTTCAGGCAGAGCAGGAAGTCCTTGCCGTCTCCGCTCTCGGTGTGCGCGTACTGGAAGTCCTTGGCCGCGGCTTCGCACTTGCTGGAGGCCGGCGTCTGCGTGAGGCACGAGCCCTCGATCTTGGCCAGCACCTTGAACTGGGCTTTGGCGTCGTCGCACTTGACGACTTCGAGGTCCGGGTTGTTGTCGCTGGTGCTGCCGCGGTGCATGCAGTCGCCGACAGCGGCCGTGTTGGCGTCGTCCCGGCTGGCTAAGTAACCGCCGATGGCCACGCCCGCCACGGCGATGACGATGTTCTTCATCGTCTTGAAGCTGAGCTTGCCGCCGGACGGCTGCGGGGGAACCGGAGCATACGGACCGGCGCCCTGGGGCGGGAAGCCGGGCTGCCCGGGCTGCTGCGGGTAACCGCCCTGGGGCGGGAACGGAGTCTGAGGTGCAGCGGCAGGCTGCCCCTGCGCGAATGGATTGCTCTGGGGCGGCGGAGTAGTCACTTGGGGTCCCCTGGAACAGGGCGAGTGACGCGAACATGTCAGAGAAGGGCCCACGTAAGGTGGCAGTCCCACTGACAACGCAGTAGCCGGAAGTGGCTCTGTGTCATTGATGTGACACTTACTGGCGGCCAAACCGGGCCATGGCCACAGCTACTGCCGCGTAGGTAACGGCGATCGTGATCACGAGCGGCACGGATCTGCCGTCCGGCGGCAGCATCAGGGCGGCCACGGCGGCAGCGCCGACAAAGGAAACGTTGAAGAGGACGTCGTAGACCGAGAAGATCCGGCCACGGAAGCCGTCCTCGACGGAGGACTGGACGATGGTGTCCGTGGCGATCTTCGCGCCCTGTGTGGTCAGCCCCAGGACGAAGGCCGCGGCCAGCAGCGGGGCTGTGGCGAACGGCAGCCCGAGAGCGGGTTCCAGCAGCGCCGCGGCACCGGCGCACACGACGATCCAGCGGCCGGGCCCGAACCGCCCCGCGGTCCAGGGCGTCACCACGGCCGCCGCGAAGAACCCGGCACCGGAGACGCCCAACGCCAGTCCCAGCAGAGCGAGTCCGTCGTCCGCGGTCGAGGTGAGGGCGTACCGGCACAGCATCAGCAGCATGACCAGCAGGGCGCCGTAGCAGAACCGCATCAGCGACATCGCCACGAGAGCCCAGGCGGCCTCCCGTCGCTGTGGAGCGGCCAGATGGCGTACGCCCGCTGCCAGGTCACGGGCGGTGCTCGTGACAGCCGTCCCGATCCGCTCGCGCGCCAGGGGCCGTTCGGGGCCGAGGAGTTCCCGCGCCATGCTCAGCGATGCCAGGGCGGCGCACAGGTACAGTCCCGCTCCCGCGAGCACCACAGCGGCGTCCGAGTCCGCCACCAGGCGCACGACGAAGGCGAGGCCGCCGCCCGCGATCGCCGCCAGTGTTCCGGCCGTCGGGGAGAGGGAGTTGGCGATGACCAGGCGGTCGGTGTCGACCACGCGCGGCAGGGCGGCGGACAGGCCCGACAGGACGAAGCGGTTGACCGCGGTGACGCACAGGGCGGAGACGTAGAAAAGCCAGTCCGGAGCCGGGCTGAGGATCAGCAGGGCCGTCGCGGACGCCAGCAGGGCGCGCAACAGGCTGCCGAACAGCAGGACCTGGCGGCGCCGCCAGCGGTCCAGCAGGACACCGGCGAAGGGGCCGACGAGGGAGTACGGAAGCAGCAGCACCGCCATCGCGGAGGCGACCGCGGCCGCCGAGGTCTGCTTCTCCGGTGAGAAGACCACGTACGCGGCGAGCGCGACCTGGTAGACGCCGTCGGCGCTCTGGGAGAGCAGACGTACGGCGAGCAGGCGCCGGAAGCCCTGGAAGCGCAACAGAACGCGCAGGTCACGGACGACGGCCATGCGGCACAGCCTCACATACGGGGAGGGTCCCCGGGTCGTACGACCCGGGGACCCTCACAGCCCTGGCAGGAGCGAGTGTTTGGCGCGTCAGCGCTCGACCTCACCCTTGATGAACTTCTCGACGTTCTCGCGGGCCTCGTCGTCGAAGTACTGCACGGGCGGGGACTTCATGAAGTAGCTCGACGCCGACAGGATCGGACCGCCGATGCCGCGGTCCTTGGCGATCTTGGCGGCGCGCAGGGCGTCGATGATGACGCCGGCGGAGTTCGGGGAGTCCCAGACCTCCAGCTTGTACTCCAGGTTCAGCGGGACGTCACCGAAGGCACGGCCCTCGAGGCGGACATAGGCCCACTTGCGGTCGTCCAGCCAGGCGACGTAGTCGGACGGGCCGATGTGCACGTTGCCCTCGCCCAGCTCGCGGTCGCGGATCTGAGAGGTGACGGCCTGCGTCTTCGAGATCTTCTTCGACTCGAGGCGGTCGCGCTCGAGCATGTTCTTGAAGTCCATGTTGCCGCCGACGTTCAGCTGCATCGTGCGGTCCAGGACGACGCCCCGGTCCTCGAACAGCTTCGCCATCACGCGGTGCGTGATGGTGGCGCCCACCTGGGACTTGATGTCGTCGCCGACGATCGGGACGCCCGCCTCGGTGAACTTGTCCGCCCACTCCTTGGTGCCGGCGATGAAGACCGGAAGGGCGTTGACGAAGGCGACCTTGGCGTCGATGGCGCACTGGGCGTAGAACTTCGCCGCGTCCTCGGAGCCGACGGGCAGGTAGCAGACGAGGACGTCGACCTGCTGGTCCTTGAGGACCTGGACGACGTCGACCGGCTCCTCGGCGGCCTCCTCGATGGTCTCGCGGTAGTACTTGCCGAGGCCGTCGAGGGTGTGGCCGCGCTGGACCGTCACACCGGTGCTGGGTACGTCACAGATCTTGATGGTGTTGTTCTCGGAGGCGCCGATGGCGTCCGCCAGGTCGAGACCGACCTTCTTGGCGTCCACGTCGAACGCGGCGACGAACTCGACGTCGCTGACGTGGTAGTCGCCGAACTTGACGTGCATCAGGCCCGGCACCTTGGACGCCGGGTCGGCGTCCTTGTAGTACTCGACTCCCTGTACCAGCGATGCGGCGCAGTTGCCCACACCGACGATGGCTACGCGAACCGAACCCATTCCGGTTGCTCCCTGTGTGTACGAGTGAGGCCCTGAGTGGGCTCTCACGTGGCGGTGTCGTCGGGCGAATCCGGCCGGGGGTCGCCCCCCGGCCGGGGCAGGTCGCCCGACGCTCCAGATGTGGTGTCACGCGAAGCGGGCTCCCCGCTGGCCGGACCTTTGAGGTCCCGCCCCGCCCGCTCGCTCTCGATGAGCTCGTTCAGCCAGCGCACCTCGCGCTCCACGGACTCCATCCCGTGGCGCTGGAGCTCGAGCGTGTAATCGTCGAGGCGCTCCCGGGTGCGGGCCAGGGAAGCGCTCATCTTCTCGAGCCGCTCCTCCAGCCGGCTGCGGCGGCCCTCCAGTACGCGCATGCGGACATCGCGTGAGGTTTGCCCGAAGAAGGCGAAACGGGCTGCGAAGGTTTCGTCCTCGTACGCGTCGGGCCCGGTCTGCGAGAGCAGCTGCTCGAAGTGCTCCTTACCCTCCGCCGTCAACCGGTAGACGATCTTGGCGCGGCGCCCAGCGAGGGGGGCGGCGAGGGCGTCCTCGGTGGTGTTCCCCGTTTCCTCGATCAACCAGCCGTTGGCGACCAGCGTCTTGAGGCAGGGGTAGAGCGTCCCGTAGCTGAACGCACGGAACACGCCCAACGACGTGTTGAGCCGTTTGCGCAGCTCATAGCCGTGCATCGGAGATTCGCGGAGCAGGCCGAGTACGGCGAACTCGAGGATCCCGGAACGCCGGCTCATCGTCGCCTCCTCTCGCCGCGGTGCGCATGTATCAGTCCGATGTGTCGGGCCGATGTGTCGAGCTGATGTATCGAACCGATACATCACGACGATAGAACGGCCATCCGGATGCGACAAGGGGGGGTCGGGTGAACGGGGTCACATCACCGATTCGTCGGACGCGAGTTGCCTGATTTGAGGTGAACTTCGGGGCTCGGCACGTTTTGGCGGTGCGTAGTCTGTGCGCCATGCACATCACCGGGAACCGAGTGACGCCTGAGAGCGTCGTCGTCTTCGGTGTAGTACGGGTGCCTGCGGGACCGATGAATGCGGAGCCGACCGCATCCGTACTTCGGGGGGACCGGAAACTAGCCGCCGTTTCCAGGCGCGCAAGAGTGCGCCTGCCCGAGGAGTAGTCGTTCGATGAGCGAGCACCGTCGCAAACCGCCGCAGCCGCAGGGAGGCGGACGTGCCGCGGCCCGACGCGGCCAGTCCGGCTCGTCCTCCGGCCGCCGCGCGGCACCGCGAGGCGCCACCGGGTCTCCGTCCGACTCCTATGGGTCGGACTCCTACGACTCCGGGGGTGAGGAACGTCAGTACGGCGGCCGTGCCGAGGCCCGCCGTGCGGCGCAGAGAAGTACGGGTGGCGGCCGCCGGAGAGCGGCCGAACCGACCCAAGGCGGCCGGCGTGCCGGTCCTGGCGGCCCGAACGGGCCCGGCCGGGGCAGAGGCCGCGTGGCCGCCGTCCCGGACAAGAACCGGCTGATCGACTATCCGCGCGCAGGCAAGTACGGCTGGCAGCGCTGGATGCCGTCCTGGAAGCTCGTCTCCGGACTGTGCATCGGCTTCTTCGGCAGCCTGGTGGCCGTGGCGGGCATCGGCTACGCCATGGTGGGCGTCCCCAACGAGGAGAACGCGGCGGCCCTGTCGCAGAACAACGTCTACTACTGGGAGGACGGCTCCCAGATGGTCGCGGCGGGCAGTGGTCAGAACCGCCAGAACGTCACCATTGACCGGATCCCGAAGGCCATGCAGTGGGCGGTGATCTCGGCCGAGAACAAGACCTTCTATCAGGACAGGGGAGTCGACCCCGCGGGCATCGCCCGGGCCCTGGCCAACATGGCGCGGGGCGGTGACACGCAGGGTGGTTCGACGATCACCCAGCAGTTCGTCAAGAACACCTACCTGAGCCAGGAACAGTCGCTCACTCGCAAGTTCAAGGAGATGTTCATCTCGATCAAGGTGGGCACGAAGGTCTCCAAGCCGGTGATCCTTCAGGGCTACCTGAACACCTCGTACTACGGCCGTGGCGCCTACGGCATCCAGGCCGCCGCGCAGACCTACTTCGGCAAGGAAGCGAAGAACCTCAAGCCGAACGAGTGCGCCTTCCTCGCCGCTCTGCTCAAGGGCCCGACCTACTACGACCCGGCGGGCAACGAGGGCATTGACTCCTCGGCGACCCAGAAGGCCAACACCAAGCGTGCCAAGGCCCGTTGGAGCTGGATCCTCGAGCAGATGCACAACGACAAGAGGATCACGGACCAGCAGTACCAGGACGCGATCAAGAACTTCCCCAAGCTTCAGGGCCGGAAGGCGACCAAGGGCATGACCGGCCAGATCGGGTACCTGGCGGACACGGCCAAGAAGTACGTCCTGAACCACTCCAATATCACGGAGAAGAAGTTCGACCAGGGCGGCTACCAGATCAAGACGACCTTCGACAAGGACAAGGTCGAGGCGCTGGCCAAGGCCGTGAAGAAGGTCGAGAAGGAAAAGCTGGACCCGGAGAAGCGTGAGCTGGACAAGCACGTCCAGTTCGGCGCGGCGTCGGTGAAGCCCAAGGACGGCGCGATCGTCGCGCTCTACGGTGGTGCCGGGTACGAGAAGGGCCACTTCAACAACAACGCGGACACCTCGGGTGTCCCGGTCGGTTCGACGTGGAAGCCGTTCGTGCTCGCCGCCGCGATGGAGCACGGGACTTATCGGAGCGACGGAGTCGGGGTCTCGCCGCTGAGCAAGTACAACGGCAACGACCATCTCAAGGTCAGGAACAACGACGGCTCCTACGTCCTGAAGAAGGACAACACGCCGTTCTTCCAGGAGAACGAGAGCGACCATCCCTGGGGCTACATCTCCCTGCACAAGGCGATGGAGCAGTCGGTCAACACCCCGTTCGTGCAGCTCGGCATGGATGTGGGGATGAGGAACGTGCGGGACGTGGCCGAGAAGTCCGGCATCCTGGACGCCAGCTTCGCCACGCTCAACCCGTCGTTCGCGCTCGGTACCTCGACTCCCAGTGCGATTCGTATGGCCGACGCCTACGCGACGTTCGCCGCGGCGGGCAAGCAGGCCGCGCCGTACTCGGTGACCAGCGTCAAGTTCAACGGTGAGAAAGTCGAAGGCTTCAAGCCGCCGCGCATCACGCAGGCGATGCCCGAGAAGGTGGCCAACAACGTCACAAACGTTCTGGAGAACGTCATCCAGAACGGTACGGGTAAGAACGCGCTGGCCCTGGGCCGCACGGCGGCCGGCAAGACCGGTACCACCGACGAGAACAAGTCGGCCTGGTTCGTCGGCTACACCCAGCAGCTCTCGACCTCGGTCGCGATGTTCCGCGAGGACCCCAAGAGCGCCAAGCTGCTCTCCATGAACGGCACGGCGGGTGAGGAGTCGATCCACGGCGGTGACACTCCCACGCAGGTGTGGACCGAGTACATGAAGGCCGCGTTGAAGGGCAAGCCCGATCTCGGCTTCCCGGACGCCGAGAAGATCGGCGAGATCCAGGACGCGGTGGGGGCTCCGACGCCGACCCCGACCCCCAGCGTGGAGCCCAGCGAGACGGTCACCGAGTCGCCGAGCCCGACGCCCAGCGAGAGCACGCCCCCGTCTCCGTCGCCGAGCGACACCTGCGGGTTCTTCGGCTGTGAGGACGACGGGGGCGCGGAGAACGGCGGCACTGCCAACGGGGGCACAGACGGAGGAGTTTCCCCCGAGCCCACGCCAACCGATACGAATCTGGATGGCGGCAACAGCAGAGGCAACGGCAACGGAGGCATCTTCGGAGGCCCCGAGGGATAGCCGCCGCTGACAGACCGCCCGGCTTGGGTGTTTCACGTGAAACGCGAGGGTGTTTCACGTGAAACAAGGGCCGCCGTCCCTCTGGGGTACGGCGGCCCTCGGCGTATTCCCAGGCACGTACGGCAGGATGTGCGGCATGCCCAGTGCAGAATCGACGCAAGCGAGCGTCCATGAGCCGGACCCGGTGCGGCCGACCAAGGAGGACGAGGTCGCCGCGGCCGGCAGCGAGCTGATCGGCGGCCCGCTCGGGCGGCGTGCCCTGCTCGGGGCGTCCTGGTGGACCCCCGTGCGGGTGATCGCGTTGGTGGCGATCGGCATGTTCGCCCTCGGACTGGTCCAGAAGGCGCCCTGCTACAACGGTGCCTGGTTCTTCGGCGCCAGCTCCCAGTACACGCATGCGTGCTACTCGGACATCCCGCACCTCTATCAGGGGCGCGGATTCGCCGACGGGCTCGTGCCGTACTTCGACAGGCTTCCCGGCGACATGCAGTACCTGGAGTACCCGGTGCTCACCGGTGTCTTCATGGAGGTCGCCTCCTGGCTCACGCCCGGCAGCGGCACCATCCAGCACCAGGAGCAGTGGTACTGGATGGTCAACGCCGGAATGCTCATGGTGTGTGCGGCGGTCATCGCCGTCTGCGTGACCCGTACCCACGTCAGGCGTCCCTGGGACGGCCTGCTGGTCGCCCTGGCGCCCGCCGCCGCGCTGACGGCGACCATCAACTGGGACCTGCTCGCGGTCGCTCTGACGGCCGCGGCGATGCTGATGTGGTCACGTGGCCGCCCCCTCGCCTTCGGCGTGCTGCTGGGGCTCGCCACAGCCGCCAAGCTCTACCCGTTCCTGCTCCTCGGACCGCTGATGGTGCTGTGCTGGCGCGCGGGCAGGTGGCGCGCTTTCGGGACGGCTCTGGGGGGCGCGGCCGCCGCCTGGGTCGTCGTGAACGGGCCGGTGATGCTCTTCGCGTTCGAGGGCTGGTCGAAGTTCTACACGTTCAGCCAGGAACGGGGCGTCGACTTCGGCTCCTTCTGGCTGATCATGGCCCAGAACTCGGACGACCCGCTCAGCACCGACACGGTCAACACACTGGCCACACTGCTGATGCTGGCATGCTGTGCCGCTGTCGCGGCGCTCGCACTGACCGCCCCGCGCCGCCCACGGTTCGCCCAGCTCGCCTTCCTGATCGTCGCGGCGTTCATCCTCACCAACAAGGTCTACTCGCCGCAGTACGTCCTGTGGCTGGTCCCGCTGGCCGCCCTCGCCCGGCCGAAGTGGCGGGACTACCTGATCTGGCAGACCTGCGAGGTGGCGTACTTCCTGGGGATCTGGCTGTACCTCGCGTACACGACCAGCGGAGACGCTCACAAGGGGCTGCCCACGGACGGGTACCACTGGGCCATCGCTCTGCATCTGTTGGGGACGCTGTACCTGTGTGTGATGGTGGTGCGCGACATCTTCCTGCCGGAGCGGGATCCTGTGCGGCGGTCCGGTGACGACGATCCCTCGGGCGGGGTGCTCGACGGCGCCGAAGACGTCTTCGTTCTCGGCCCGGCCGCCCGCCCACGACCGCACGTGACCGCCCAGTACGAAGGGGCACGGGTCGAGTGGGGAAAACCGGGCGCCACGGGGGGGTTCGCTCTGAGCGAACGGGGCGGAATGCCGTAGCCGGGATGCGCCGAAGGCCGTACACGGGTCGCCGTGTACGGCCTTCATGCTGCGCTGCGAGGGTCGGTGTCGGGGACGCTCAGCGGTCCATGATCCGGTCGAACTGCGTGGTGGTGTGCCGAAGATGGGCCACCAGCTCATCGCCGACCTTCGGCTCGGGCGCGTCCGCCGGCACGAACAGGATCGAGACCTGCATGTGCGGCGGCTCCGCGAACCAGCGCTGCTTGCCGCCCCAGACGAAGGGAGAAAGGTTCCGGTTCACCGTCGCGAGGCCGGCGCGGGCGACGCCCTTGGCCCGCGGCATGACGCCGTGCAGTGCCTTGGGGGCCTCCAGACCCACTCCGTGCGACGTACCACCCGCCACGACCACCAGGAAGCCGTCGGAGGCCGCCTTCTGCTGTCGGTAGCCGAAACGGTCGCCCTTGGCGACGCGCGTGACGTCCAGAACCGCGCCGCGGTACTCCGTGGCGTCGTGGTCCCCCAGCCACAGCCGCGTTCCGATGCGGGCCCGGAAGCGGGTCTGCGGGAACTGCTGCTGAAGCCGGGCGAGTTCCTCGGCCTTGAGGTGGCTGACGAACATGGTGTGCAGGGGCAGCCGGGCGGCACGCAGCCGGTCCATCCAGCCGATGACCTCCTCGACGGCGTCCGAGCCGTCGGTGCGGTCCAGCGGCAGGTGGATGGCGAAACCCTCCAGGCGGACGTTCTCGATGGCAGCGTGCAACTGGGCCAGGTCCTGCTCGCTGATGCCGTGCCGCTTCATCGAGGACATCACCTCGATCACCACACGGGCACCGACCAGGCCGTACACGCCGTCTATCGACGAGACGGAGCGGATGACCCGGTCCGGCAGGGGCACCGGCTCCTCGCCCCGCCGGTACGGCGTCAGCACCAGCAGGTCGCCGCCGAACCAGTCCTTGATCCGGGCGGCCTCGTACGTGGTGCCGACGGCGAGGATGTCCGAGCCCTGCCGCGTGGCCTCCTCCGCAAGCCGCTCGTGCCCGAAGCCGTAGCCGTTGCCCTTGCAGACCGGTACGAGGCCCGGGAACTGCTCCTGCACGTGCTTGTGGTGCGCACGCCAGCGCGCGGTGTCGACGTAGAGCGTGAGCGCCATGGCCGGACCTGGAGCCTTTCTCGCGGTGCCGTGTATCGGCAGTTGCCGTGTATCAGGGGTATAGAAGCACTGAACGGGACATCAGCGGCGCGACATGTAGATGTCGAGCGCCTTGTGCAAAAGCTTGTTCAGCGGGAAGTCCCACTCGCCGAGGTACTCGGCTGCCTGGCCGCCGGTACCCACCTTGAACTGGATCAGGCCGAAGAGGTGGTCGGTCTCGTCCAGCGAGTCGGAGATGCCGCGCAGGTCGTAGACGGTGGCACCGAGCGCGTAGGCGTCGCGCAGCATCCGCCACTGCATCGCGTTCGAGGGCCGGACCTCACGGCCGATGTTGTCCGAGGCGCCGTAGGAGTACCAGACGTGCCCGCCGACGATCAGCATCGTCGCGGCGGACAGGTTCACGCCGTCGTGCCGGGCGAAGTACAGCCGCATGCGATTGGGGTCCTCGGTGTTGAGGGCTGTCCACATGCGCTGGAAGTACGACAGCGGGCGCGGCCGGAAGTGGTCGCGCACGGCCGTGATCTCGTACAGCCGCTGCCATTCCTCAAGATCCTGGTAGCCGCCCTGGACGACTTCGACGCCGGCCTTCTCGGCCTTCTTGATGTTGCGGCGCCACAGCTGGTTGAAGTTCTTGTGGACCTCTTCCAGGGAGCGGTTCGCCAGCGGCACCTGGTACACGTAGCGGGGCTGCACGTCTCCGAAGCCGGCTCCGCCGTCCTCGCCCTGCTGCCAGCCCATGCGGCGCAGCTTGTCGGCCACCTCGAAGGCACGCGGCTCGATGTGGTCGGCCTCGATGTCACGCAGGCGCTTCACGTCCGGGTTCTGGATACCCGCCTTGATGGAGGGGGCCTCCCAGCGCCGGATGATCACCGGTGGGCCCATCTTCACGGAGAAGGCGCCCTGCTGCTTCAGATGAGCCAGCATCGGTTCGAGCCATTCCTGCAGATTCGGCGCGAACCAGTTGATGACCGGGCCCTCGGGCAGGTAGGCGAGGTAGCGCTTGATCTTGGGGAGCTGCCGGTAGAGAACCAGACCGGCGCCGACCATCTCGCCCGTGCGGTCGTCGAACCATCCGAGGTTCTCGGAGCGCCACTCCGCCTTGACGTCAGCCCAGGCCGGGACCTGCATGTGGCTCGCCGACGGCAGGCTCTGGATGTAGGCCAGATGCTGCTCGCGACTGATGGTCCTCAGGGTCAGGCTCATTTCGGGGCGCTCCTCGGGCTGGTGTGTCCCCATGGGTACAGGGGCTCCGGCTCTCGCGCGAAGCCTACTGCGCCTTGGGAGCGCGCCGGTTGGGCGTACGGGACCTTCGCCCCGGCGAGGCCGACCGGGGCGTGACCCGGTGTTTCAGATGAGGGGTGCCCTGGCGTCAGCCGATGAGGCCGCCGTGCGCCATGCCCAGGAAGAACCCGACGCCTGATGCGCCCAGGCCCAGGATCAGGCCGAAGCGCTCCCTGGTCGTCTCCGAGATCCACTGGCCGTACGCACCCGTGAGGATGCCCACGAGACCGGCCCAGGAGCTGAGCACATGCAAGTCGTCGTCGATGATCGCCGTGAGGAACGATGTGAGGCCCAGCACCAGGGTCACCGCGAGCAGGGCGTCCTGGAGGGGATGGGGCTTGCCGTCCGTGGCGAAGAGGCCGCCGGCGGTGTTCGGTCGCAATGCCTGTGCCATAAGGCACCTCCTGCGAGAGTCGGCGCACGGTAGCGCCATACACACCCGATGGGTACAGATTGGCTGCCCCGGAGGCCGGATTTCAACCGCAAGCCGCTGTGCGGGTACTCTGTACCGTCCGCACCGGTGTCTGCCCATGTCATGGCAAGGGGCTTCTCGCGAGAGACCCCGACTGTCAGTGGTGGCCGATACCGTTGCTACGCATCACAACCCTCCTGCCACGGAACGACCGTGGCCGCTGAGTCCAAAGGAGGTGGGTTCCACATGCGTCACTACGAGGTGATGGTCATCCTCGACCCCGAGGTCGAGGAGCGCGCTGTCTCTCCGCTGATCGAGAACTTCCTCTCCGTCGTCCGTGATGGCGGCGGAAAGGTCGAGAAGGTCGACACCTGGGGCCGTCGTCGTCTCGCGTACGAGATCAAGAAGAAGCCCGAGGGCATCTACTCGGTCATCGACCTGCAGGCCGAGCCTTCGGTCGTCAAGGAGCTCGACCGCCAGATGAACCTGAACGAGTCGGTCCTCCGGACCAAGGTCCTCCGCCCCGAGACCCACTGAGCTTCCAAGCTCAGCTGATCCCGGGATTCGAGTAGCAAGCAGCCAGAGCAAACCCGCCGAGAGGTTCCCCCATGGCAGGCGAGACCGTCATCACGGTCGTCGGCAATCTTGTCGACGACCCCGAGCTGCGCTTCACCCCCTCCGGTGCGGCGGTCGCGAAGTTCCGTGTCGCGTCCACCCCCCGCACCTTCGACCGCCAGACGAACGAGTGGAAGGACGGCGAGAGCCTGTTCCTGACCTGCTCGGTCTGGCGTCAGGCGGCGGAGAACGTCGCTGAGTCGCTCCAGCGAGGCATGCGCGTCATTGTGCAGGGCCGGCTGAAGCAGCGGTCCTACGAGGACCGTGAGGGTGTCAAGCGCACGGTCTACGAGCTGGACGTCGAGGAAGTCGGCGCCAGCCTGCGCAACGCCACGGCCAAGGTCACCAAGACCACCGGCCGCGGTGGCCAGGGCGGCCAGGGCTTCGGTGGCGGTGGCGGTGGCGGCCAGGGTGGCAGCGGCTGGGGCGGCGGCCCCGGTGGCGGCCAGCAGGGCGGCGGCGCTCCCGCTGACGACCCCTGGGCGACCGGCGCTCCCGCCGGTGGCAACCAGGGCGGTGGCGGCGGCTGGGGTGGAAACTCCGGCGGCGGCAGCGGCAGCGGCGGCGGCTACTCGGACGAGCCCCCCTTCTAAGGGCGGGTTCGCACTCACACTTCTTGATCACACAGGAGAAACACCATGGCTAAGCCGCCTGTGCGCAAGCCGAAGAAGAAGGTCTGCGCATTCTGCAAGGACAAGGTCACGTACGTGGACTACAAGGACACGAACATGCTGCGGAAGTTCATTTCCGACCGTGGCAAGATCCGTGCCCGCCGCGTGACCGGCAACTGCACGCAGCACCAGCGTGACGTCGCCACGGCCGTGAAGAACAGCCGTGAGATGGCGCTGCTGCCCTACACCTCCACCGCGCGATAAGGGAAGGGTGACCGACTCATGAAGATCATCCTCACCCACGAGGTCTCCGGCCTCGGTGCCGCGGGCGACGTCGTCGACGTCAAGGACGGTTACGCTCGCAACTACCTGATCCCGCGGAAGTTCGCTATCCGCTGGACCAAGGGTGGCGAGAAGGACGTCGAGCAGATCCGTCGTGCTCGCAAGATCCACGAGATCCAGACCATCGAGCAGGCCAACACTGTGAAGGCCCAGCTCGAGGGCGTCAAGGTTCGTCTGGCCGTTCGCTCCGGCGACGCCGGTCGTCTCTTCGGTTCCGTCACCCCGGCCGACATCGCTTCCGCGATCAAGGCTTCTGGTGGCCCCGAGGTCGACAAGCGCCGCATCGAGCTCGGCTCGCCGATCAAGACGCTGGGCGCTCACGAGACGTCCGTGCGTCTGCACCCCGAGGTTGCCGCGAAGGTGAACATCGAGGTCGTCGCGGCCTGAGTGCCGCGCATGCTGAAGCAACAAGCGATGGGGCCGCACCCTGCGGGGTGCGGCCCCATTCGTGTCTGTCGGACGCAGGCTTGCCGAGGGCCGTCTCTTTCGGGCGCAGGTACACCGAGGGACGTCCCTGTTTCACGTGAAACACCGCCTTCTGCGGAGCCCACCCTGTTTCACGTGAAACGGGAAGCGTTCAGGTGAAACGGTCAGCGGGTCGCGCCCGTCACAATCCATGCGCCCGAGCGAGTGCGAAGCCACAGGGTCAGCATCCGCACAGTCATCATCAGCGTCATCGTGGCCCAGAGGGCGGTGAGACCGCCGCCCAGTACCGGGACCAGTAGGGCGACCGGCGTAAAGACCACCAGGGTGATCAGCATTGCCCAGGCCAGGTAGGGGCCGTCGCCGGCACCCATCAGGACTCCATCAAGGACGAAGACGATGCCGGAGATGGGCTGGGAAAGGGCGACGATGATCAGGGCGGGCAGCGCCACATCCTTGACTGCCGGGTCGCTGGTGAACAGAGGCAGGAACGCCGGTCGGCTGATCACCACCAGAACTCCGAGAACGACTCCGACGGCGATACCCCACTCGACCATCCGCCGACATGCGTCCCGGGCGCCCTGGGCGTCACCGGCTCCGAGGTATCGACCGATGATGGCCTGCCCCGCGATGGCGATGGCGTCGAGGGCGAAGGCCAGCAGGCTCCACAGGGAAAGGATGATCTGGTGGGCGGCGATGTCGGCATCCCCGAGACGGGCAGCGACCGCCGTGGCGATCATCAGGATCGCCCGCAGCGAGAGAGTGCGCACCAGCAGGGGCACACCGGCTTGCGCGGAGGCCCTGATCCCGGCGGCATCCGGGCGCAGCGAGGCACCATGCTTGCGCGCTCCGCGCAGAACCACCACGAGATAGACCGCGGCCATGCCGCACTGAGCGATGACGGTGCCCCAAGCGGAGCCGGCGATCCCCAGATCGGCGCCGTAGACCAGCCCGGCGTTGAGGGCGCCGTTGACGACGAAGCCGGCGATGGCGACGTAGAGCGGGGTCCTGGTGTCCTGCAGGCCGCGCAGGACACCGGTCGCGGCGAGGACCACGAGCATCGCCGGTATGCCGAGTACGGAGATGCGCAGGTAGGTGATCGCGTAGGGGGCTGCCGCCTCCGAGGCACCGAAGAGGTCCACGAGATGGGGTGCTGTCGGCAGTGCGACGGCGACGACGGCGGCACCGAGGAGCAGTGCGAGCCAGATACCGTCCATGCCTTGCCGGATGGCGGACGGGAGGTCGCCCGCTCCGACGCGACGGGCAACCGCGGCCGTTGTGGCGTAGGCGAGGAAGACGAAGACGCTGACGGCGGTCATGAGCAAGGCGGAAGCGACGCCGAGTCCGGCGAGTTGGGCTGTGCCCAGGTGGCCCACGATGGCTGTGTCGGCCATGAGGAAGAGGGGCTCGGCGACGAGGGCGCCGAAGGCCGGCACGGCCAGCGCGACGATCTCTCGGTCGTGCTGTCTCCGGCCGGTTCGACGGCGCGCGGGGGCCTGTGTCATGTGCACCAATCTAATCGTCCACAGGTAAGAGATGCAAAGCTTTTGCACCCCTTACTTTCCGTCCTCGGGTGCGCACTGCTGTGCACTGTTCGAGGCGATCTTGGGCCGGTTGGGAAAGTTTTTCTTCTGCACAGCCCGTGGATGACAAATCTGCAGGTCAAGATGGTTCTCCGAGTGCGGGTCACTGCTTGTTCACAGGACTGTCCACCGGGTCGTGCACAGGTTTCGCGGAGTTCTCCACAGCATCTGGGCCGTCGTCCACATGGCCTGTGGATAACCAGATTGGCTGACGGTGCCGACAGGCCTACGGTGGTCCGGCGCCCGCTCCGTCCGCCGGTTTTCAAAACGCCACAAAACCGGCGCGTGCCAACCGGAGTTGGGCCTCTTATTTGTCAGTGCCGTGCCGTAGAACAAAGGGGCACGGCTAGGTCTGCTTCGGCGGACGGGAGGAGGTGGCTCGGTGAGCATTTCCGAGCCCTTGGACGACCCGTGGGCCGACAGCGGTCCCAGTGATCGTCTGCCCGCCTCCCGCCGACGTGGTGACGGAGCCCGCGGCAGAGACGAACAGCATGAGCGCGGTAGGGACAACGGGGCGTGGGACAGCGGATCGGCCCCGTCCTTCGAACGGGTACCGCCGCAGGACATCGAAGCCGAGCAGTCCGTCCTCGGCGGCATGCTCCTGTCCAAGGACGCCATCGCCGACGTCGTCGAGATCCTGAAGGGCCATGACTTCTACAAGCCGGCCCACGAGACGATCTACCAGGCCGTCCTCGACGTCTACGCCAAGGGCGAGCCCGCCGACCCCATCACGATCGCGGCCGAGCTCACCAAACGCGGTGAGATCAACAAGGTCGGCGGGGCCTCGTATCTGCACACCCTCGTCCAGACGGTACCGACGGCGGCCAACGCGGCGTACTACGCGGAAATCGTCCATGAGCGGGCCGTCCTGCGCCGACTGGTCGAAGCCGGCACACGCATCACACAGATGGGATACGCGGCCGACGACGACGTCGACGAGATCGTCAACCGCGCCCAGGCTGAGGTCTACGCGGTCACCGAGCAGCGCACCAGCGAGGACTACCTGCCGCTCGGCGACATCATGGAGGGTGCGCTCGACGAAATCGAGGCGATCGGCTCGCGCAGCGGCGAGATGACGGGCGTTCCCACGGGGTTCACGGACCTCGACTCCCTCACCAACGGTCTGCATCCGGGGCAGATGATCGTCATCGCGGCTCGTCCCGCCATGGGCAAGTCGACGCTTGCCCTTGACTTCGCCCGGGCCGCGTCGATCAAGCACAATCTGCCGAGCGTCATCTTCTCCCTGGAGATGGGGCGCAACGAGATCGCGATGCGTCTGCTGTCCGCAGAGGCCCGCGTCGCTCTGCACCACATGCGCTCCGGCACCATGACGGACGACGACTGGACGCGCCTGGCGCGCCGGATGCCCGAGGTCTCGTCCGCACCGCTCTACATCGACGACTCCCCGAACCTGTCGATGATGGAGATTCGCGCGAAGTGCCGTCGGCTTAAGCAGCGCAACGACATCAAGCTGGTGATCATCGACTATCTGCAGCTCATGCAGGCCGGGGGCTCCAAGCGCTCCGAGAGCCGGCAGCAGGAGGTCTCGGACATGTCCCGGAACCTCAAGCTCCTGGCGAAGGAGCTGGAGGTCCCGGTGATCGCGCTCTCCCAGCTGAACCGTGGTCCCGAGCAGCGCACGGACAAGAAGCCGATGGTGTCCGACCTGCGTGAGTCCGGCTCCATCGAGCAGGACGCCGACATGGTGATTCTTCTGCACCGCGAGGACGCGTATGAGAAGGAGTCGCCGCGCGCGGGCGAGGCGGACATCATCGTGGGAAAGCACCGTAACGGCCCGACTGCGACGATCACGGTCGCCTTCCAGGGGCACTACTCACGGTTCGTGGACATGGCGCAGACCTGATCGCCCATCTGTAGGTTCTCAGATCCCGTGTCCTTTTCTCACTGGGGATGTCCACCGCGTGTCCAAAAGGACATGGAGGTGAGAATCATGCCTCTTGATCGAGTGATTCCCCTCTTCGTGTACAGGGCTGTCCCGGTCGTCATCAGCGGGCGTGACTAGGGCAGGACCTCAGCGTTCGGCGGCCAGCGGGGCCGCTTCGGAAGACACGGGGTCGGTCCGATGAGTACAGCGGTGGCCATGCCAGTACGGCTGAGCGTCCGGCGCAGTGACGAATCCACGGCGGAGGACCTGGAGTGGCAGTCGGTGCCGCTCGAATTACTGCATGGGGCCCGCCCGTGGCGGACGTTTCGCTGGTACAAGGGGCAGCAGCACTACTCAGGTACGTACTGGTCGGCGACTGTGGGCGGCCATGTGATTTATGAGTCCCGGCTGGAGTTGGGTCGGCTGCTGTTCGCCGACTTCGCCCCGGAGGTGCGGCACATTGTCGCCCAGCCGTTCCTGCTCAAGGCTGCATCGACGGCAAGGTCCGTAAACAGATCCCGGCCTACCTGCTGCTTACTGATGCCGGCCCGCTGGTCGTGGACGTCAGGCCTCGCCACCGGCTGGAGAAGCCGGAGGTTGCCTTCACGTTCTCCTGGACGCGGGAGGCGGTCACCTCGCGGGGGTGGCGGTACGAGGTGTGGAGCGAGCCGGACCCAGCCGTGCTGGAGAACATCCGATTTCTTGCTGGCTACCGGCGCGACTGGCTGTTCGCCCCCGACATGGTCGGCGCCTTGATGGCCGAGGATCTGGACGGGATGTTGCTGGGCAACGCCTTTCGGCTGCTGCCTGGCTGTCCTTCCCCGCTGGTGAAGTCGGCGGTGCTGCACCTGCTGTGGTCTGGGCAGGTGACGACTGCGTTGGACCGGCCGCTGAGTGTGGGGCACGTGCTGCGGAGGGCTGCATGAGCGGTGCGGGGGCGAAGCTGGGGGTCGGGACGCATTTCCGCCTGGACGGTGAGACGGTCGAGGTTGTGGATTTCGCCATCCTGGCCACGGGCATGGAGGTCATCCTCAAGGACGGCCGCAGCCGACTGGCCCGGATGTCGGTGCGTGAGCTGCTTACCTCGGATCGCGCCGAACTGATCCACGACAGAACGGGCCCGTCTTCCTCCGATAGCGAAGACCTCGCGGCCGTGGTGCTGAACCGGCTGACCAAGCACGAGAAGAAGGAGGTTCTGGAACGTGCCGAGCATGTCCGGGAGATGGTGACGGGATACCGCTCCGGCAGTGAGCATCTTGCGCGCCCAGATGAGCCGCGCCCTCAGTACGCCCCTACCTTGCCTTTGAAGGCCCGGTATGAGGCTTGCGAGTGACCCCGGTGTCGACCAAGGCCATCGACGCGGCGGCGGTGCTCTATCAGGCATACCGTCCCCAGCCGGTGCCGGAGAGCTGGCCGAGGGACGCCGCCTGGCCCGAGCACGGGATTCCCCGCGGGGTGCTCGTGGACGCCGAGGCCGTCCACGGGCCCGTCACCGGAGTCTGGGGGCCGAAGCTTGCACCGGAGACACTGATCGTCGACCACGGCAAGATCTACTTGTCGGCGCATCTGACCAGCGTCTGTCACCGGATGGGTATTTCGGTGCAGCCGGCGAGGCTGCGCACAGGTCGGGACAAGGGCCCGGTGGAGCGGTTCTTCCGGACCCTGCGGGAAGACCTGCTGCAGCGACTGCCCGGCTACAAGGGACCCAACATCCACTCGCGTGGTTTGAACCCCGAGAAGGACGCCTTCTTCTTCCACCACGAGCTTGAGGCGATTATCCGCGAGTGGATCGCGGCGGACTATCACCGCACGCCACACGAGGGTCTCGTCGATCCGCACCTGCCGAAGGTGGAACTGTCTCCGGCGGCGATCTTCGAGCACGGTCTCGCGCGGGCGGGCTACATCGAGGTGCCCCGTGACCCGCATCTCGCCTTCGAATTCCTCGACGCCATGATGCGCACGGTCCAGCCCTATGGTGTCGAGATCAACGGCCGCCGCTACAACGGTCCCTGTCTCGATGGGCTGCGCGACATGGCCGGCTCCGACATCGACCTGGACAAGCGGCGGCTGGAGTTCAGTCGCCGGCGGAACGACGGCGAGGCCATGAGAATCGCGAAGCAGGCCTTGCCGCCGGACGAGTTCCGGCGGCTCTACCACGCAGAACGTCTCGGCCTCCGCCAGATCGCGGACCGCGCTGGCGTCAGCCGCAACGTTACGAGGCGTCTCGCTGAGCAGTACGGCATCGAGGTCCGCGAGCCCAACGCAACGGGACCGCGCAAGGGCTACGTCGACGGCGCATGGCTCCGCGAGCAG
Source organism: Streptomyces cahuitamycinicus (assembly GCF_002891435.1). Lineage (GTDB taxonomy): Bacteria > Actinomycetota > Actinomycetes > Streptomycetales > Streptomycetaceae > Streptomyces > Streptomyces cahuitamycinicus. The sequence continues at coordinate 9,279 of NZ_POUC01000005.1, read as the reverse complement.
TACTTGGTCCACGGCCGGACCCTGGCAGAGCTCGGCCGCGAGAAGGGTCTCAGCCCCACGACCATGACCCGATGGGCCAAGCTGCACGGAATCCCCGTGACCAAGGTGAACGGGCACACCCGCCCCGAACTCGCGCAGCTGGCAGCACAGGCCAGCAAGGCACCGGAGATTCTCCGTCCTGCCTTCACGGGGCCAGGCGCATGGGACCGCCTTCGCGAGTTCGCTGCCGTGTCGCGCTATCGCACACTCAAGGAAGCCGCCGAAGCACTCGGAACCCATCACACGGCCCTGATTACGAGAGTCGGAAGACTGCGTCGCGAGATCGGGCACCCACTCCTCATCCGTGCAACCACGGCGTCGCCAATGAAATTGACCCCGATCGGCGAAGCCGTAGTCGCAGCGATCCATGCGGGGACAGAATGAGGACTTGCCCGGCCGATCATGTGAATGGTCCGTGTCCGGGGCGTTGACGTGGGCACGGGGCGAGAGGCGGAGATGTCCTCTCAAGCTGGCCGAGTTCATCCGCAGCACCGTGTCGGTTCGCCGCACACGGTGTTGCGGATCGGGACCCAGCAGCCCTTTTCTTGCAGTTCAGCCCAGTGCGCAGCGATCGAGTGCAGCACGAACCCGGTTGAGTCCCTCCACTCTCCAGTGGCCCCGGTCGGGCATTTGGTCGTCTCGGCGCCAGCGCCAGGCCGAGAACATCGCCCAGTTCAGGGCGCGGCACTGCTGAATCAGGTCGTGGCCAGCCCCCGCATAGTGCTCTCCCACTTCTTCGGGGGCATGGGCGAGGTCGAACTCGATCGGCCCACGGCAGCACGTGGCGAGGTCTACGAAAAGCGGCCCTCTCCTCGTGTTGAGGAGGTTGCCCGGATGCGGCTCGCCGTGCAACAGCTGGTCGCCGGTTTCGTCGCTGCTGATCGTGGCGCTCAGCCCACTGAGTGTGTTGCTGAGGAGTTCCCGGTCAGAATCAGGTAGCTCGGGGGACTGCTCCCGGTCGTTCACCTCTCTCAGCGCCGCGGCGACTCGATCGGTGAAATGCGGTGCGTCCAGATCGATCTGGCGCAGGGTGGCATGGTGCCGCATGAGGGCGTCTGCATAGTCGGTCGGCGCGATCTCTGATCCCACAGGTTCGTAGTAGGTCCAGAGCGAGATGGCGAAGGCGTCACGCACATAGACTCGGGGCTCGACCCGAGGATCGAGCTCAGCCACCGGTGCGTCGACGTTGGCGAGATGGTGAGCAACCTCCACTTCGAACTCGGAACCAGCCAGATGCCCCGAAGGCGCGACCCGAGCGAGAACATCGCAAGGGACCAGGCGCAGCGCGACGCGGTCCGAGTTGTGGATGACGATGGCATCGTCGACCTGAAGGCCCAGCTCCGAAGCGGTTGCCCGTCCTGCCGCAACTGCTCGGCGGAGTTCTAACGGCTCCATACCGTTCTCCCCCATCGTTGAGTACGCATACACGTCTGGGGACAACAGCGACGCCCCCGATGTCTTCGTGAACATCATTCGGAGCCCAGACCCGGACCCGGCGATAAGCATCGCAAAGCAGGGCCTGCACAGGCCGTGGGATTTTTTGTCCGCGGACGGAACGTGGGAGCTGCTGCTCCAGCAGGCCCAGGCCGCTGCCGACGCGGCAGATGAGATCGACTGGGACATCTCGGTCGACTCCACCATCGTCCGCGCTCACCAACATGCGGCCGGCGCCCGCACGCAGGCACCTGTGGGTTCGTGCGCCGAGGAAAATGACACGCACCATGGGAATCCGGCACTGACACGATGCTGGAACGGTGCGCAAAGCCGCAGGTCACAAGAGCTGACGCTGAATCAGGTAATGGGAACCTACACATCATGTGTTCTCTGTCTCCGCGTCGACTTCGATCCGTCGGTACGGCACGTCGTGGTCCAGCCGTTCCTGCTGAAGGCGTGGGTGCAGGGCAAAGTGCGCAAGCACATCCCCGACTACCCGCTGCTGACGCGGGAGGGGCCGCTGGTCGTCGATGTGAGGCCGAGTCGCCGGCTGGAGACCCCGGAGGTGGCCTTCACATTCGCCTGGACACGCCAGGCCGTGCAGGACCGCGGGTGGGGGTATCAAGTGCTGAGCGAACCGGAGCCGGCGCTGTCGGAGAACGTACGGCTCCTCGCCGGATACCGCCTTGACTGGCTTTTCCCCGCTGACCTGCTGGACGCGGCTGATGGGGCCGTCGCGGACGGCATGCCCCGCGAAGCCCTCGGCGCGGTGGGCGGGTTCGCCCCGGAGCTTGTTGGCTGAGGAAATGCCACGACCGTGAGAGGAAACACCACCCATCCAAGCCGGGAGACAGCGGGAGGCTGCTCAGCGCCTCGTCTCGTACCTGCTCAGAATCACGCCGCCGGGAAGCGTTCGCGTCTCCACCATGTTCAGGTTCACCCAGTTGTCCAGCGCGGTGAAGAACGGCGTGCCGCCGCCCACCAGGACCGGCGCGGTGGCCAGCACGTACTCGTCAATCAGCCCGGCCCGCATGGCCGCCCCGGCGAGCGTCGCGCCGCCGATGTCCATCGGGCCGCCGTCCTCGGCCTTGAGCCGGGTGATCTCGGCGACCGCTTCGCCGGTGACCAGGCGGGTGTTCCAGTCGACCTTGTCGATCGTCGAGGAGAACACCACCTTCGGCATGTCCCGCCAGCGGCGTGCGAACTCGATCTCCGCCGGGGTGGCGTTGGGCTGCTGGTCGCCGGTCGGCCAGTAGGAGCTCATCGTCTGCCACAGCTTGCGCCCGTACAGCGTCAGGTCGGTCGCCTGCAATTGATCGGACCAGAACTGGAACAGCTCGTCGCTCGGCACACTCCAGCCGATGTCGTCGCGGGGCGCGGCGATGTAGCCGTCCAGGCTCAGGTTCATGCCGTAGATCAATTTACGCATGGTGCCAGCCTTCCGTGAGTCGGTCCCTCGCGTACGGACCGGCGCGGCGCGGGAAACTCATCGGTGCGATCTGAGCTCGCATGTAGTCCTCGTGCTCGGTGGCTCAGCCGCAGACTCATCGTTCCGGCGATCAGCGCGATGCCCTGTGCCAGGAGTCCACGAGACCTGCACCCGGCCTCGCAGGCTGCGGGCCCGAATGTGCTCGACGCGGGGATGTCCGGCGGGGTGGACTGGGCCCATGACGACATCTCAGGGAGAACTGCTTCCCGGTACCCGTCGTGCTCTGCTGCACCGGATCGCCGTCGCGCAGGCCGAAGGGCGGGCTCCGTCGCTCGTCGCGGCCGTTGTGCGGGATGGGACCACGGTGTGGACGGGTGCACGGACTTCGGTGGAAGGGCATGCGCCGGACGAGAACGTGCAGTACAGGATCGGCTCGATCACCAAGACCTTCACGGCCGTCCTCGTGCTGCGGCTTCGCGACGAGGGCGCACTGGATCTCGGGGATCCGCTCGAGAAGCATCTGCCGGGCACCGGCGTGGGGGAGGCGACCGTCGCAGAGCTCCTGGCGCACACAGGTGGGCTGGCGGCCGAGACGCCGGGGCCGTGGTGGGAGCGGAGCCCGGGATCCTTGCGGCCCGAACTCGCCGACGTTCTGGGTGAGCGGCCCCTGCTGGTCTCGCCCGGCCGCCGGTTCCACTACTCGAACCCGGGGTACGCATTGCTCGGCGCACTCATCGAGAAGCTCCGCAGGGCCCCCTGGGAGGACGTCCTTCGGCGTGAAGTGCTCGAACCTCTGGGTCTGCATCGCACAAGCGTGCTGCCTCAGGCGCCCCATGCGGGTGGCTGGGCCGTGCATCCCTGGGCCGATGTGATGCTTCCCGAGCCGGTCGAGGATCTGGGACGCATGGCACCAGCCGGTCAGCTCTGGTCGACGACCGGTGACTTGGCGCGGTTCGCGGTCTTCCTGGTCCATGGCGACGAGCGGGTGCTGCGTGCCGAGTCGTTGCGGGAGATGAGGACACCTGCCGCGCCCCACGATGCGGCGGATGTGGCGAGCGGTTACGCCTACTGTCTGGGCATGGAGATCCGGCGACGGAACGGCCGGTCCCTCGTCGGTCACACCGGCTCACTGCCCGGGTTCCTCGCATGCCTCATGATCAGCGTCGATGACGACGTGGCGGCGATCGCCATGGCCAACTCCACTTCCGGGCCGCTGCTGTTCCAGGTCGCCGCCGACCTGGTCCGCATCGTCGCCGAGGCGGAGCCGCGCATCCCTGCACCGTGGAAGCCGTTGGTTGATCTCGACCCGTCGCTGCTGGAGTTGACGGGGCAGTGGTACTGGGGGACGCACGCCTTCGCTCTGCGGCTGACAGCCGACGGACTGGTTTCACTGGGGCCGCTGTCTGGTGCCGGGCGCCGCTCACGGTTCCGCTCGAACGGCGACGGCACTTGGACGGGGCTGGACGGCTACTACGCTGGCGAGCCCCTGAAGGCCGTACGGCGGCCGGACGGCTCCGTGAGCCATCTGGACCTCGGCTCGTTCGTGTTCACGCGTCAGCCGTATGAGGAGGGGGCTCCTGTGCCGGGCGGGATCGATCCCGGGGGATGGCGCGGTACCGGTTGAGCGGTGACGTGTCTGGGCGTCGTTTCACGTGAAACGACGCCCAGACATGCCGGTCAGAGCTGGAGTTTGAAGCCTCTATGGGAGGCCGTGAACCCGAGTCGTTCGTAGAAGCGGTGGGCGTCGGTACGGGTCCTGTCGGAGGTCAGCTGGACCAACTGGCATCCCTCGTCCCGGGATGCGTTGACCGCCCACTCGATGAGTTGTCTCCCCAGCCCGCTGCCGCGCTCGTCAGCGTGGATGCGCACCCCTTCGATGGTCGACCTGGTGGCGCCGCGTCGGGAGAGCCCGGGAATGATCGTGAGCTGGAGAGTGCCGACGACCCGGCTCTGCCGTACCGCCACGACCAGACGCTGATTCGGGTCGGCGCTGAGCCGCTCCAGTGCGGCCAGGTACGGGGCGAGGTCGTCCGGTGACTCACGCTGTGCGCCCAGCGGGTCGTCCGCGAGCATGGCGACGATTGCCGGGACGTCGTCGGCGATCGCGGCACGTATCTCAAGATCTCCCATGGACGCACCCTACGCAGTGCCGGCCGGTGCGGAGATGCCGCACGCGGTATGTCCTGTGCGGGTGCCTCAGGCGGGCAGCGGGGTTTTCAGCGTCTCCACGACCCGGACCAGTGGGGCCAGTTCGGGGTTCTTCGCCGCTTCGTCGAGGGCCTCACGCAGGGCGGCGTCATTGGTCGGCCGTGCCGCCTTCAGCAGCTCGAGGCCCGCGTCGGTGACGTTTGTGTAGATGCCCCGGCGATCCGTGGGGCACAGATAGCGCTCCAGGAGTCCGCGGTCTTCCAGCCGGGTCACCAGACGTGTGGTGGCGCTCTGGCTGAGGACGACCGCGTCGGCGACCTGCTTCATCTGCAGATGTCCGCCGTCCCCGTCGTGCTGTCGGCTGAGCACGTCAAGCAGGGAGTACTCGCGCGCGCTGAGATCGTGCCCGGTTTGCAGGGCGCGCTCGATGTGGGCCTCGATCCTCCCGTGGAGCAAGGAGAGGGCGCACCAGCTCTGGGCGAGAGCGGTGAGTGCGGGGTCCGTCGCTGTCATGGGCGTCTCCTCCGTCCCGGAGCGGCTGACAGCCAGGATAAAGCAGATCCGCAATTGACGTCGGTTGCCTGTATGCCGCGTCTGCAACTATTGTGCACGCAGGCAAACTGCTCCTGCAATCTTTGGGAAGGTAACCCCTCCATGCCTCTCGCGCTTCTGGCCCTCGCGATCGGGGCCTTCGGCATCGGAACGACGGAATTCGTGATCATGGGTTTGTTGCCCGAGGTCGCGGGCGACTACGGAGTCTCCATCCCGACCGCCGGATACCTGGTGACCGGCTACGCGCTCGGCGTGATGTTCGGCGCCCCGCTGATGACCGTGCTCGGCACCAAGATTTCTCGCAAGCGGATGCTGATGCTGCTCATGGGCCTGTTCATCGTCGGCAACCTGCTCTCGGCACTCGCCCCAGCCTTCCCCGTCATGCTGATCGGCCGGATCGTCGCCTCGCTGGCCCACGGCGCCTTCTTCGGCATCGGTGCGGTCGTCGCGGCCGACCTCGTAGCCCCGGACAAGAAAGCCGGAGCCATCGCGATGATGTTCACCGGTCTGACCGTCGCCAACGTGGTCGGCGTCCCGCTGGGCACGCTCGTCGGGCAATCCGTCGGCTGGCGGGTGACCTTCGCCATCGTCGCCGCCCTCGGCGTCGTCGGCCTGGTCGGCATCGCTCGGCTCGTCCCCGACATGCCCAAGGCGGAGGGCGTGCGCCTGCGGCACGAACTGGCCGCTTTCAAGAACGTGCAGGTGCTGCTCGCGATGGCCATGACCGTCCTCGGCTTCGGCGGTGTCTTCGCGGCCATCACCTACATCGCGCCGATGATGACCCACGTCACAGGCTTCGCCGACGGCTCGGTCACGTGGCTGTTGGTCCTCTTCGGCCTCGGCATGGTCGGCGGCAACCTCGTCGGCGGCAGGTTCGCCGACCGCGCCCTGATGCCCATGCTGTACGTCTCCCTGGGCGCCCTTTCCGTCGTCCTGGCGCTGTTCACCCTCACCGCCCACGACAAGCTGCTGTCGGCGATCACCATCGCGCTGATCGGCGCCCTGGGCTTCGCCACGGTGCCGCCGCTCCAGAAGCGGGTTCTCGACCAGGCTCACGGAGCCCCGACCCTGGCCTCAGCCGTGAACATCGGCGCCTTCAATCTCGGCAACGCGTTGTCCGCCTGGCTCGGCGGCCTCGTGATCACGGCAGGCCTCGGCTACACCGCCCCCAACTGGGTCGGTGCCGTCCTGGCAGCCGGAGCCCTGGTCCTGGCCCTTCTCTCGGCCGCCCTGGAGCGCCGTACCGGTGAGCCCGGCACTGTCGTCACGGGTGGCGCACCAGCCGGGCAGCGGGCCGCCGTCCACCACTGAGCAGCCGGGTCACCCCGACCGACCGCATGACCCAGCAGCATCAGCGCGTCGTCCGGGAGAACTCCCTCATGACCACCACCACCGCTGTCGCCCCGCTGACCACCCGGGAGCCGACGCGCTCGTCGCCGCGTCCCAGCAAGCCGCCGAGGCCGCAGGCGTCACCATCAGCGTCACCGTCCTGGACGCGGGCAGCCATCTGCTCGCCTTCCGGCGGGACGACCGGGCCGTGCTGCTCTCCGGCGAGACCAGCACCCGCAAAGCCTTCCCGGCTCTCCAGCTGAACGCGCCCACCGCCGACCTGGTCGATGCGGTGCAGCCGGAGGCCTCTTCCACATGCTGCCGACCGCGCTCGAGCGGCCGCTGCCGTTCATCGCCGGTGGCGTTCCGGTGCGGTGCGAGGGCCGTCTGATCAGCGCGATCGGCGTCGGCGCCCCGGAGCAGGACCACGGCTCCGCCACGGCCCCCCTGGAGGCCCGTGCCTGACCAGGTCTCAGCACGACCATGCGGGCCCCCCGGTTTCCGGGCAGCCCGCACCGTCGTATCGAGACTCTTCAGCCCGCCGCGACCGTCACCGGCGCGAACCGCCGGCTCCAGTCTCCGGGCAACTCGGTGATCCCGTACGACATCACCGAGTTGAAGGCAACGGACTCCAGGCCGCGCTGCTTCACCCACGCGAGGAGCTCTTCATGCCGCACATCGATGTCGGTGCGCAGCGGGCGGCCGGTGTGAGCGGCAAGAGAGGCGATGAGCGCCTGCGCCACCGACGTGTCGCGCGCGATGAGCGGCCCTACGACGTGGGTGTCCATGTTGGGCCAGGCTCCCGCGTACCCGATGATCCGCCCGCCCTCCTCGGCTACGCGCAACTGGTCGGCGAAGGCGGGGAGTCGGGTGACGATGTGGGTGCGGTCGGTCCCGAACACCTGCTCGTCGAGCCGGAGGATCGCGGTGAGGTCCTCAGCGGTCGCGGCGCGAGTGGTGACAGTCGGCTCCGGCCCACCGGGGCTGAAGTACCCCCGGACCATCTCGGCCCGCCCGGTGACCTTGAAGCCGAGTTCCTCGTAGAGGGGGCGGCCGTACGGCGTGGCATGCAGGGTGACGGGAGTAGCGCCTATCGCCGAGACGACGTGGCGCATCAGTCGGCGTCCCACGCCCTGCCGGGCATGCCGTCCGGCCACCAGGACCATGCCGATCGCGGCGAGGGCAGGGTTTTGCGGTCCGTACTCGGTGACGACGCAGGCGCTGACCAGGCCGCCGTCGGGGTCGTCGATGCCGTAGCCCTTTCCGGCCGTGAGGAGGAAGCCCCACTTGTGCTCCTCCCGTGGCCACCCCCGGTCCTCGGACAAGTCAGCGCAGGCCGCTTGATCGCGGCGCGTGAGACGGCGGATGGGCAGAGAGGCAAGGGAAGGAGTCGGCACGCAGGTCAGGCTGTCCGACGCGGACCCTTGGCGTCCACCTCTTTCCATGGAGACATACGAGCTTTTGGCCAGTTGTCGCCACCCGTACACGGCGTGGGTCGGTGCTGGATGTTTCACGTGAAACACGTAAGAACACCCCGTGTCCGATCGAGGCTGGGAACGGTGCTTTACCGCGCCGAAGTTGACCGACTCGATGATTCGCGTCGTGGCCGCATTCGTGGCGAGGGAAGGGGGACTTGTGTGCAGGGCGGTGGCCGGTAGGGTCGACTCCGGTTCGCATCCGGGACGGCACGGCCCGCCCCGTATGGGCCGAGTGCAGGGCAACGCAGCCTAGCGGGACGGAGAGATCGAAGACCCGCCTTTCCGGTTACACGACGGAAGCGTCCAGGCGGTGAGAAGCTCGATGAAAGCACTGCGGCCAATGTCACACTCTCGCCTACTTGTCCGTACGGGGCCGGAATGCGGGTTGAATGTGGCCGCATTGGCCGCGACAAGGATGGGAACGCAGACCGTCCACGGGGAAAGCAGGCACCTTCCGACTGGGGAAGTGCGCAGACCGACCGAAGATGCTCGAGGCGAGGCACACCATGGACGCTCCGACCACCACGTCGGCCGACAGCGGCACTTCTGGCGGCGAGGGCGGCTGGTTCACACCCCGCAAGGACCCGGCGACGGCGCCGGACAGCGACGCCAGGACGCCCGACAGAACGGCAGAAGGGCGTCGGCCGGCCGCGATACGCCCGGTGGGCAGGCCCGGAACCGTCCCGGAAGCCCCGGCAGACGGCACATCCGCGCCGCCAAACCCGACGCCCGGCAGTGTGAGCGCCGGTGGGCACGAGCAAGGGCGTGACGCCCCGGGGCCGATACCGGAGCCCGCCCCTCCAGCCGCGCAGCACGCTCCTCCCCCCGCGGTCTCGAGCCTCGCCGGCGCCTCATCGCCGGGTCCCGCAC
>NZ_POUC01000059.1 GCF_002891435.1 Streptomyces cahuitamycinicus | reverse complement strand
CTCCCGCCCCACGCCGGAACGCAGCGCGGTAGTCCCGCGGCCGACAACCGGTCCGGCGCGCGAAGACGGCGCTGAAGGTGCTCGGGTCCGCGTACCCGAGCTCGGCGGCGATGCCTGCGACGGTCCTGTCCGTGTTCTCCAGGAGGAGCCGAGCGCGCCGGACCCGTGCCCACTGCAGGTACTCGAGCGGAGACTGCCCGGTCTCCTCGCCGAAGCGGCGGAGCATCGTCCGGGTGCTCACATGGAACTCCCGGGCGAGAGCGGACAGGTCGTAGCGGGTGCCGAGGCGCCTGTCGAGCCACCGCTTCACGCCGAGTGAGAACTCACGCCCCAGCTCAGGCAGCAGGTCCAGGTCGACATACGGGGCCTGGGAGGAGCGGGCGTCGTCGAGCAGCGCGATGCGGGCGATGTTGCGGGCGACACAGGAGCCGTCCTGTTCGCGGATCAGCTGGAGAGCGAAGTCGTACATGGCGCTGAAGCCCGCGGTCGTCGTCACACCGCGATCAGTGACCACCAGTTGATCCGGACGCACCTTCACCTTCCCGCAGCGACTGGCTAGTTGGTCCGCGAAGAGCCAGGACGTCGTGGCTTCCCGTCCGTCGAGCAGACCGCCCTCGGCGACCAGAAAGGCTCCTACGCAGATCGATACGACCGCCACGCCGGTGGCAGCCTGGGCCCGGATGGCCGCCACCTCGGGCTTCAGTCCGGCGAGCGTCGCATCGAGATCGGTGTCGGGCGAGAGCTCGAAGCCCGGCACGATCAGCACATCCACGGGCCGCATCACCGACACGTCGATGGCTGAACCGCCGGACGCTCGTACCCTGCGCCGGGGCGAGACGACGGACACCTCGTAGGAGGGCCGGGACGCCCCTTGGGCTGCGGCGACGCGGCCGGCCATGGTCAGCAGGTCGGGAACGCCGTACACCTCGGACGCGAAACAGCCGGGATATGCCAGTACCCCGATGCGCAGCGCGTCCACGGCCCCTCCGACACACGAACGAATGGCGACATCACCCTGCTGGACGGCGATATCGCCGCTTCGCGCCGGGACAGTCTCCCGACAGACTCCCGTCATGACAACCGAGCGACCGCAACGCCACTCCCCCGAGGACGACCCGCTGGACGACTTCTCCCGAAGGATCGTGACCATCGACGGCGTCGCCAAGACCGTCCACGTCATCGGGACGGGTCCGGCCGTCGTCCTGATGCCCGAGATGCCGGGCATCAGCCCGGACGTCGCACGGCTTGCGCGCTGGTTCGCCGCGGCCGGCTTCTGCGTCCACCTGCCCTCCCTCTTCGGCGTCGACGGTGCCTACCCGACCGCTGATGAAGGAGAAGCCGTGGTCCGCCGCGCCTGCGTCAGTGCCGAGTTCCGGGCCTTCGCGGGTGGCGGCACCAGCCCGGTCGTCAGCTGGCTCCGCGGGCTGGCGCGCGTCGCGCACGCGGACTGCGGCGGGCCGGGCGTCGGTGCGGTCGGGCTCTGCTTCACCGGCAACTTCGCGCTGACCATGGCGCTCGAACCGGCGGTCATCGCCCCGGTGGTCAACCACCCCTCGCTCCCCCTCGACGACCCCGCCGGGCTGGAGATCGGTGACGAGGACGCCGGCTTGCTGGCACGCCGCGTCGCCCGTGACGAACTGCGGGTACTCGCCTACCGCTTCGAGGGCGACAGATGGTGCACGGGACAGCGCTTTGCCGCCTACCGGGCGCTGCTCGGCGACGCATTCGACGGTCGCGTGCTGCCGGCCGGCGCAGCGAACCCGGAGCCGCCGCCGTTCTTCCGTGATGTCGTCGGATGCGCGCACAGCGTGGTGACCGCCCATCTCGTCGACGAGCAGGGCCACCCGACGCTCCGTGCCCGCGACGAGATCATCGCGTTCCTCGCCGAACGCCTCGGCCCCGACCGGACACCCGTCGGTGCCCCGTCCTCTCCGGGGGATGGGCCGTAGCCGGACGGGCATGCCCGGGTGCGCGGAGGTGGCCGGGGCCCGAGCGCTCCACCACCACGTAGCTGACGCCCCGTCAGTTCAGCGCTACCGTGAGCGCCATGGACACCCACGACAGCACGTTTCCGCTGATCATCTCCGTGGACGACCACACCGTGGAGCCCGCGAGCGTCTGGCAGGACCGGCTTCCGGGGAAGTACCGGGAGGTCGGGCCGCGGATCGTCCGGGCCCCCGTGAAGGAAATGACGTTCCTCGGCGGGCGTTTCAAGCCGGTCATGGGGCAGCCCGGGGACGACGGTCCCGTCGGGGACTGGTGGGTCTACGAGGATCTGCGGCGACCCCTGACCCGCCTCGACACCGCCGTCGGGTACGACAGGGACGAGATCCGCCTGGAGGTCATCACCTACGAGCAGATGCGTCCCGGTTCCTACGACGTCCCGGCCCGGCTCGCCGACATGGATGTCAACCACGTCCAGTCCGCCCTCTGTTTCCCGACGTTCCCGCGCTTCTGCGGCCAGACCTTCACCGAGGCGAAGGACCGCGACCTGGGCCTGCTCTGCGTCCGCGCCTACAACGACTGGATGGTGGAGGAGTGGTGCGGCCCGGACGCGCACGGGCGGCTCATACCCCTGCCCATCGTCCCCCTGTGGGACGCCGGGCTGGCGGCGGCGGAGGTCCGGCGCAACGCCGCCCGCGGGGTCCGCGCCGTCGCCTTCTCCGAGATTCCGCCGTTCCTCGGGCTGCCCTCCATCCACACCGACGGCTGGGACCCCTTCCTCGAAGCGTGCGACGAGACCGGCACCGTCGTCGCCATGCACATCGGCTCCAGCAGTCGGATGCCGTCCACCTCCGCGGACGCCCCGCCCGCCGTCGGCTCGACCATCACCTACGCCAACTGCTGCTTCTCCATGGTCGACTGGCTGATGAGCGGCAAGTTCGAGCAGTTCCCGAACCTCAGGGTGATGTACGCCGAGGGGCAGATCGGCTGGATCCCCTACATCCTGGAGCGGGCCGACGTGGTGTGGGAGGAGAACCGCGGCTGGGGCGGAGTCGCCGACAAGGTGCACCGGCCGCCGTCCGAGCTCTTCGCCGAGCACGTCCACGGCTGCTTCTTCGACGACGCCTTCGGGCTGCGCAACCTCGACTCCATCGGCGTCGGCAACGTCCTCTACGAGACCGACTACCCGCACTCCGACTCCACTTGGCCCAAGTCCCGCGAGGTCGGCGAGGCGCAGATGGGGCATCTGGAGGCGGAGGTGGTGGAGCGGATCGTGCGCGGCAACGCCATCGAACTGCTCGGGCTGACCGCCGAGGGCCTGTGGCCGGGCGGCGGCGGGGGTGCGCGGTGAGCCTGCGGTACGGGATGCAGCTTCCCGTCCAGTCGCAGAGCACCCTCTACGCCGAGGGGTGGGAGGCGGAGGCCGGACCGGAGGACCTGCTGACGATCGCCCGCGCCGCCGACCGGGCCGGCTTCGACTACCTCGCGAGCTGCGACCACGTCGGCATCCCCCGCCGGCTCGCCGCCGCGATGAGCACCGTCTGGTACGACCCCGTCGCCACCCTCGCCTTCCTCGCCGCCGCCACCCGACGCGTCCGGCTGCTCAGCCACGTCGCGATCGTCGGGCTGCGGCACCCCCTGCTCACCGCCAAGCAGTACGCCACCCTCGACCACCTCTCGAGCGGTCGCCTGATCCTCGGGGTCGGCGCCGGGCACGTGCGGGAGGAGTTCGACGCCCTGGGTGTGGACTTCCGCGGGCGCGGGGCCGTGCTGGACGAGTGCCTGGACGCCCTGCGCGCCGCCCTCGGGCCCGACGAGTTCCCCGAGCACCACGGCAAGCTGTACCGCTTCGAGGGGCTCGGGCAGCGGCCCCGGCCCGCGCAGGACCGGGTTCCCGTCTGGGTCGGTGGCAGTTCACCCGCCGCCGTACGCCGGGCCGCGCTCAAGGGCGACGGGTGGCTGCCCCAGGGGGACCCGAGGGACCGGCTGCCCGCGCAGATCTCGCGCATCCGGGAGCTGCGCGAACAGGCCGGTGCGCGGGGCCCGTTCACCGTGGGAGCCATCGCCGAGCCGCTGTACGTCGGGACGCCCCGGTGGGACGTGGGGCGCCGCACCCTCAGCGGCGGGCCGCAGCAGCTCGCCGAGTCGCTGCGGGCGTACCGGGCGATGGGCGTGCACCAGATCCAGGTGCGGTTCCGCAGTCGGAGCCGCGGCGAACTCACCGACCAGATCGCGGCGTTCGGCGCCGAGGTCGCCCCCGAGCTGTGAGGAGACCCCGTGGGCAAGCTCGACGGACGGGTCGTGATCATCACCGGCGCCGCACGCGGCCAGGGCGAACAGGAGGCCAGGCTGTTCGCGGCCGAGGGGGCCCGGGTCGTCCTCGCGGACGTGCTCGACGACCAGGGTGAGGCCCTCGCCAAGGAGATCGGCGCGCGGTACGTCCGTCTGGACGTGGGGCGGGAGGACGACTGGCAGGCAGCCGTCACCGCCACCAAGGACGCGTACGGCCACGTCGACGGGCTCGTCAACAACGCCGGCATCCTGCGCTTCAACTCCCTCCTCGACACGCCCCTCGACGAGTTCATGCAGGTCGTGCAGGTCAACCAGGTGGGCTGCTTCCTCGGCATGAAGACGGTCGCGCCGGAGATGGCCGACGGGGGCACGATCGTCAACACCGCCTCCTACACGGGCCTGACCGGAATGGCCGCGGTGGGTGCCTACGCGGCGTCCAAGCACGCGGTGGTCGGCCTGACCCGGGTCGCCGCCCTGGAACTGGCCGGGCGGGGGATACGCGTCAACGCCGTCTGCCCGGGGGCCATCGACACGGCGATGTCCAACCCGGCCCGGCTGGACCCGGACGCCGACCCGGAGGAGACGGCGAAGGGCCTCGACCGGCTGTACCGCAAGCTGGTGCCGCTGGGCAGGGCCGGACGCCCCGAGGAGGTGGCCGGGCTCGCACTGTTCCTGACCTCGGAGGACTCCTCGTACATCACGGGGCAGCCGTTCGTGATCGACGGCGGGTGGCTGGCCGGGGTGAGCATCATCTGACGCTCCATCAGGTATTGACGCTCCCGGAGGCCGGTGGAACAGTCGGACCCATAAATCTGACGTACCGTCAGAACTGACCCCTGAGGCGGTGAACCTCCTTGGAATTCGGCATCTTCGTTCAGGGATACGTCGGCAAACGGGCCGAGACCGACCCGCTCGCCGAGCACAAGGCGCTGATGGAGGAGACCGAGTACGTCATCCAGGCCGACAAGTCCGGCTTCAAGTACGCCTGGGCCTCCGAGCACCACTTCCTGGACGAGTACTCGCACCTGTCCGCCAACGACGTCTTCCTCGGGTACCTGGCGCACGCGACCGAGCGGATCCACCTCGGCTCCGGGATCTTCAACCCCCTCGCCCCGGTCAACCACCCGGTGAAGGTCGCCGAGAAGGTCGCCATGCTCGACCACCTCACCGGCAACCGCTTCGAGTTCGGCAGCGGGCGCGGCGCCGGGTCCCACGAGATCCTCGGGTTCATGCCGGGCGTCACCGACATGAACCACACCAAGGAGCTGTGGGAGGAGACCATCGCCGAGTTCCCCAGGATGTGGCTCCAGGACGAGTACCAGGGCTTCCAGGGCAAGCACTGGTCACTGCCGCCGAGGAAGGTCCTGCCGAAGCCGTACGGGCCGTCGCACCCGGCCATGTGGTACGCGGCCGGGTCGCCGCCGTCGTACGCCATGGCCGCGAAGAAGGGGCTCGGCGTGCTCGGCTTCAGCGTGCAGAAGGTCTCCGACATGGAGTGGGTGCTGGAGCAGTACAAGACGGCGATCGTGGACGCGGAGCCGGTCGGCGCGTTCGTCAACGACAACGTGATGGTGACGACCACGGCGATCTGTGCGCCGACCCATGCGGAGGCGGTGCGGATCGCCGCGAGCGGGGGACTGCACTACCTGCCCTCCCTGGTGTTCCGGTACCACGACACGTTCCCCCGGCCCGAGGGGTTTCCGGTCTGGCCGGAGACGCTGCCGGAGTACACCGAGGAACTGGTCGAGCTCCTCATCGAGGAGGAACTGCTGATCTGCGGGGACCCGGACGACGTGCTGCGGCAGTGCAAGCGGTGGGAGCAGGCCGGGGCGGACCAGCTGAGCTTCGGGCTGCCGGTGGGCGTGCCGAAGGAGGAGACGCTGCAGACGATCCGGCTGGTCGGGGAGCACGTGATTCCCAGGATCGACACGGATCCGGTGCACCGGACTTCGCGGTTCCGGGGGATCGGCTGAGCGTGCGTCGGCGGGAGCGGGTTCGCGGGGGCCGGCCGCGCGGTTCCCCGCGCCCCTCAGGGACATGCGGCCCGAGGAGTTGAATGGTCATGCTCGATCACGTCATCACAGGCGCGACAGTCGTCGACGGGACCGGTGCGCCCGGCTTCACCGCCGACGTCGGCATCAAGGACGGCCGGATCGCCGTCGTCGGGACGGTCACCGAGGAGGCACGGTCGGCCGAGGACGCCCACGGCCTCGTCCTCACCCCCGGCTTCGTCGACCCCCACACCCACTACGACGCCCAGCTCTTCTGGGACCCGTACGCCACGCCCTCGCTCAACCACGGCGTCACCACCGTCGCCGGCGGGAACTGCGGGTTCACCCTCGCGCCCCTGCACCCCGACCGCCCCGGGGACGCCGACTACACGCGGCGGATGATGTCCCGCGTCGAGGGCATGGCACTGGTGGCGCTGGAGGAGGGGGCGCCCTGGAGCTGGCACTCCTTCGGGGAGTACCTGGACGCCCTGGAGGGGCGGATCGCCGTCAACGCCGGGTTCATGGTGGGGCACTGTGCGCTGCGGCGGTACGTGATGGGCCCGGACGCGGTGGGCGGGCAGCCGAGTCAGGAGCAGCTCGCCGCGATGGTGCGGTTGCTGCGGGAGTCCATGGACGCCGGGGCCTGGGGGCTGTCCACCACCCAGTCGACCAGCCACTCCGACGGCGACGGGCAGCCCGTCGCCTCCCGGCACGCCCAGCCCGCCGAACTGCTGGCCCTCTCGCGGGCCGTCGGGGAGTGCGAGGGGACGCAGATCGAGGCGATCGTCGCGGGCTGCCTGGACCAGTTCAGCGACGCGGAGATCGACCTGTTCGTGGAGATGAGCGCGGTGGCGGGGCGGCCGCTGAACTGGAACGTGCTGACGATCGACGCGGCCGTTCCCGAGCGTGTGCCCCGGCAGCTGCTCGCGAGCGAACAGGCGAGGAAGGCCGGCGGCAGGGTCGTGGCCCTCACCATGCCGATCCTCACCCCCATGAACATGTCGCTGGGCACGTTCTGCGCGCTGAACCTCATCCCCGGGTGGGGGCCGGTCCTCGCGCTGCCCGTGCCCGAGCGGATCGAGAAGCTGCGGGACGCGGACGTACGGGCCGAACTGCTGCGGCGGGCCCGGTCCAGGGAGGCGGGCGTCTTCCGGCGGCTCGCGAGCTTCGGGCGGTACGTCATCGGCGACACCTACAGCGAGGCGAACGCCGGGCTCACCGGGCGCGTGGTGAAGGACATCGCCGAGGAGCGCGGGCAGGAGCCCTTCGCGTGCCTGGTGGAGATCTGCGCCAGTGACGGGCTGCGCACGGTGCTGTGGCCGATGCCGCCCGACAACGACCCGGCGTCCTGGGCGCTGCGGGCCCAGACCTGGCAGCACGAGGACGTGCTGCTCGGCGGGTCCGACGCGGGCGCCCATCTGGACCGGATGTGCGGAGCGCCCTACACCACCCGGTTCCTCGGGGACTGCCTGCGGGGCCGGAAGCTGCTCGGTCTGGAGCAGGCCGTGCGGATGCTGACCGACGACCCGGCCCGGCTCTTCGGGTTGCGCGAGCGGGGGAGGATCCAGGAGGGCTGGCACGCCGATCTGGTCCTGCTCGACCCGGAGCGGATCGACGCGGGCCCGGCCACCCTGGTGCACGACCTGCCGGGCGACAGCCCGCGCCTGGACTCCCGGGCACTGGGCGTGCGGGCCGTGTGGGTCAACGGGGTCGAGGCGATCCGGGACGACGTGGTGACCGGGGCCGTGCCGGGCCGGGTACTCCGCTCGGGGCGGGACACGGAGACGGTGAGCACGAGGTGACGGCACGGCAGCCGCTGTTCGTCGGCGGCTCCTGGACGGAGCCGGACGGCGGGCACTACGAGGTGATCGACCCGGCGAGCGAGGAGACCGTCGGCTGGGCACCGGAGGCCTCACGGGACCAGGTGTTCGCGGCCTGTGCCGCGGCCCGCGAGGCCTTCGGGCCGTGGTCGCGCACCCCACCGGAGGAGCGGGCCGCGGTCCTCGGCCGGGCCGCGGGGATCATCGCCGGACGGCTGAAGGAGTACGCGTCACTGGCCCGGGCGGAGACCGGGGCGACCCTCGGCATCGCACGGGCCCTGCAGGTCGGCGTCGCCGCCGCCCGCTTCCGGCGCTACGCCCGGGTGGAGCCCGCCGAGTGGGCGATCCCGCCCCAGATCAACGAGGCCGGGCCGATGGGGAAGGCGGGTGTGATGGGTGCCCTGGCCGTCCGGCAGCCCGTCGGGGTCGTCACCTGCGTCACCTCGTACAACAACCCCTGGGCCAACCCGGCCGGCAAGGTCGCGCCCGCCCTGGCCATGGGCAACACGGTGGTGGTGAAACCGGCCCCGCAGGACCCGCTGTCGGTCTACCGGATGGCTCGGGCGCTCAAGGACGCGGGCGTCCCGCCGGGCGTGGTGAACGTCGTGTCCGGCCGGTCGACCGGGATCGGCGAGGCGGCCGTGGCGTCACCGGACGTCGACATGGTCAGCTTCACCGGCTCCACGGCGGTCGGGCAGCGCATAGCCGAGGTGTGCGGGCGCGACATGAAACGGCAGTTGATGGAGCTGGGCGGGAAGGGCGCGGCGCTCGTCTTCGACGACGCCGACCTCGCCTCGGCCGTCGCCGGGATCGGCACCACCTTCTCCTTCTACAGCGGCCAGATCTGCACGGCACCGACACGGGTGCTGGCGCAGCGCGGCATCCACGACCGGCTGGTGGAACAACTGGCCGCCTACGCACGCCGGTTGAAAGTCGGCGACCCGCGCGAGCCGGACACCGTGGTCGGGCCGGTGATCTCGGCCGCACACCGGGACCGGGTGGAGTCGTACATCGAACTGGGCCGCAAGGAGGGCGCGGTGGTGGTGACGGGCGGCGAACGCCCCGACCCGCCCAGCGGCTTCTACGTCGCCCCCACCCTCCTGGCCGGCTGTGGCAACGACATGCGCGTGGTCCGCGAGGAGATCTTCGGGCCGGTGGTGACCGTCGTCCCCTTCGACGACGAGGAGGAGGGCATCGCGCTCGCCAACGACACCGACTACGGGCTCATCGACTACGTCTGGTCGGGCGACGTGGCCCGGGCCTTCCGGGTGGCGCGGCGGCTGCGGGCCGGCGGGGTGGGCGTGAACACCGTCGGCCGCAACATGGAGGCACCCTTCGGCGGCTTCAAGAGGAGCGGCGTCGGCCGGGACGTCGGCTCGTACGCGTTGCACGCCTACAGCGAGGTGCAGGCGATCGTCTGGCCGGGCTGACGCCCCTCGGGCGTCCTTTCACCATGCCCGTCCGGGTCGCGTGGTCCGATCGGACGCTCATGGTGAAAGCACCCCTCAGGCGTCCAGGTCCACCCGTACGGTCAGCAGGTTCGTCCCGAGCGCCCGCACCCCCAGGCTGTTGATCCGGGGCAGCAGCCGCAGCCGCGCCACGGGGTCGTCGTCCGGCACGAGATGGGCCGTGCCCGTGTGCCACCGCCCCCGGATCCGCACCCGCACCCGCGGATCGGCCTTGATGTTGCGCACGTACTGCGACCGTTCGCCGAACTCCGACACCAGCCAGAAGGAGCCGCCGACGCGGCGCCCGCCCACCGGTGTCCGGCGGGGCAGCCCCGAGACGCGGCCCGTCGTCTCCAGGACCGTCTGGAGGGGAATGCGGCGCAGGAGCGGGTTGAGGCGGCGCTGGAAGGCCGTGGTCGCCCGGAACCTCAGGTCGGTGCGGCGGGACATGGTCTGCGGGTCTCCTTCGCACGAAGCGCTCACGGTTTCTGCAAGGGATCCTGCTTCAATGATCCCCCACGCGGCAACGAGGAGAGCGGGTGGCTGCGGATGCGGATCGTGACCTGGAACCTGTGGTGGCGCTTCGGGCCGTGGCAGACGCGGCAGAAGGCGATCCTCACGGGCCTGCGGGAACTGCGGCCCGACGTCGTCGGACTGCAGGAGGTGTGGGCGGCCGGCGGCGAGAACCTCGCCGAGTGGCTCGCCGGTGAGCTGGGCCTGCACTGTGCCTACGGCGCCTCGCCCGCCCCGGAGCGCTGGCAGCGGCGGATCGGGGACCCGACGGTCGGCATAGGCAACGCCGTGCTCAGCAGATGGCCGGTCGTCGACCAGGACGTGCTGCCGCTGCCCGCCCCCGCCGACACGGACGACGGCCGCGTCGCCCTCTACGCCCGCCTGGCCGCCCCCGGCCACGAAGTGCCGTTCTTCACCGCCCACTTCACCTCCGCCCCGGCCGCTTCGGCGGTCCGCTGCGGCCAGGCAGCGGCGCTCGCCGGTTTCGTCGCCCGGCACCGCGGCGACACCCCCTTCCCGCCCGTCGTCACCGGCGATCTCAACGCCTGGCCCGACTCCGACGAGGTCCGCCTCCTCGGCGGCTACAAGACCGCCCCGGCCGTGCCCGGCCAAGTCCTCCTCGACGCCTGGGAGTACGCCGACCCGGCCGCCCCCTCCGTGACCTGGGACCCGGCCAACCCGTACGTGGCACGCACCCGGGGGCCCGGCGTGCGCATCGACTACATCCGCGTGGGCCCACCCGGCCCCGGCGGACTCGGCCACGTCCGGGCCGTACGGCGCGCGTGCGACGGCCCGGTCGACGGGGTGTGGCCCTCGGATCACGCGGCGGTCGTGGCCGACCTGGCGTAGGAGACCAGGGCGCGGAATGCGGCGTGGCTGGTGGTGAGGATGACGTGGGGCGGGTCGGGGCGGTCGGTTATGTGGACCGTGTCGGGGCTTACGGATATGTGGACGCAGGCCTCCCCTTCTTGGCAGTACGACGACTTCTGCCAGCGGTGCGTGGGCATATCGCTCCTTTACAGATTCTGGGCGATGGCGTGGATCAGGTCCCGGGTTTTCCCGGGGCTGAGCGCGGCGGCCTCGACGACGTCCAAGAGCCGTCGGTACCTCTCTACATGTGCTTCGGCGTCGAGCAGTACGGGACCGTGAAACTGGTCCAGTTGCACGGTGTTCAACTCCGGTACGGGACCGCAGAGGTAGTTGATGGACTGGCCTGACCCCGGGAACGCCCCGACGCCGAAGGGAAGTACCCGAAGGGTGATGTGGTCCCGCTCGCTCATGTCGATCAGATGCTTGAGCTGCTCACGGGCCACCCGTCGGCCACCGACCCGCATGTGGAGGGCGGCTTCGTGGATGACGGTGCTGTACGGATTCGGGTTCTCCCGGAACACCACGTCCTGGCGTTTGATGCGGTGCGAGACGCGGTGCTCCACCTCCGGCGGGGTGGGAGTCGGAATCGCCTGACTGAAGATCTCCCGGGCGTGCTCAGTGGTCTGGAGCATGCCGGGGATGTGTGAGGTGAAGGCGGCACGGATGGCCGTTGCGTGATGCTCCAGCTCGGCGAGGGTGATTAGCCCCGACGGAAGCACCTCGCGGTACGCGTCCCACCACCAGCCGCGTGTCTTTTCTCCAGCCATGTCCACCAGGGCGTCGATGCATTGCTGGTTCGTGCACGAGTAGACGTTGGCCATTGCCCGGACCCGGTCCGGGCTCACTCCGAACCTGGCCGATTCGACGTTGCTGATGCCCGAACTCGTCCCGACGGCGGAACTCCTGGCCGCCGAATTGCTGGCGAACTCGCACTGCCACACCAAGGGGCCGTACGCCCTCCGCGTCCGCTCGGCGGAGCCCGGCCGGCTCCGAGTGGCGGTATGGGACACAGACCCTCGTGTCCCGCCCGGCTTCTCGAACGGAGGGCCCCCGGCGCCCCCTCCGGATGCCGAGCACGGCCGCGGCCTGCCCCTGGTGCGGGCTTGCGCGGACGCGTGGGGCGCCTCGGTGCTGCGCGAGCTGGGCGCGTCGAAGGGCGGCAAGCTGCTGTGGGCCGAGTGCGGGGGCGGGGCGGCGGCGTGGTGACGGGGGCCGCGCGGGCCGTTGGCCCTGCAGCGCAATGCCCGTCCTGGGCAGGCGGCGCCATACTGGGAGGCGGAGCGATGCCCTTTCACCAGGAGCAGATCATGAGTGCACAGCCCGAGCACGGCTGGACAGCGATGCCGCTGCCGGAGATCCGGACCGTGGACGATTTGCGCAGTGCGCTCAGCCGCTACGGCTTCCCGGGCGACCGGGAGCGGTTCGAAGAGGAGCTTGCGGCCGCCATAGGAGCCTCCCCGACCAACGACCTCACGGGCGCCGCAGCCGTGGTCCGGGCCTACCGGCACCGGGTGCTGATCAGGAACTCGCCCGACATCATGGCGGCTCTGGAAGAGGCGCGAGCCCGGGGCGGCGGCGCGTGAACGAGTTTCCGGTGGAGGAGGCCGAGCCTGCGCGGAAGGCCTTCGGTGACCTGACGGAGGGGGAGCGGGAAGTCGTCCGGGAGGCGCTCGCCGCCATCGCCCGCGACCCGGCGGCGGGTCGCGAGATCCCCGGCTGGCGGCCACCGTCCGTGGAATACACGTACACCACACCCCTGGCCAGTGACTCGGCGGAGGCGATCACGGTCGTGTACACGCACACCCCGGGCATGGGAGTGACGGTCGTCTACTACTTCCGTGATCCACAGGTGGTGGACTGACTCCGCTGCGCACCCCGTACAGGGCCCCACACCCGATCTCACTGACGTCCGAGAAAGATCGGGTTCGTGAACGCCGCCAGCGCGCCCGGCACCGGCCCCGCCGCCGCCTCGTGGCGGAGCTCGGCCCGTACATACGCCGCGTACGACGGTGTCGTCCGCCACTCGACCACGCCCGAGCCGGAGACCGGCAGCGGGGCGGTGGTGTGGACGACGCCCTGGTCGGTGGCGAGGCGGACCGTGCAGCGTGGGGCGCCGGAGACCTCCAGGCGGACGGTGACCGGGGTGTCGCGGCCGACGCCGAGCCGCTCGCCGATGCCCGCGTGCTCGCCGCGTGCGCCGGATGCCCGCAGTGACAGCGCGACCCTCGCGGACTCGGCGACGTAGGAGCGTCCCGCCCGGATGCCCTCCTGGACGGCCTCCCGGGTCAGGGCGTCGGCGAGGACGACCGTCTGGGGACTGCCCACCGCGTCCGGTGAGCGGTGGGCGTCGCTGCCGCCCATGGCCGGGAGCCAGTCGCGGCCGTCCCGTACGGACGCCACGAGCATGCTGTCCCAGTCGGCCAGGGCGACCTCGTCGTCGGGCGTGTACGGGCCGTTCCACACCTCGATCGCGTCCGCCTCGCCGAAGCCGAACTTCCAGTTGCAGCCGATGCAGGTGGCGTGCGGGTGGGCCGGGACGACCAGGCCGCCGGCGCGGCGGATCTGCCGGGCGAACCGGCCGAAGCGGTTGTCGCGGGCCCGGTAGCGCCAGTCGACGAAGGTGCCCGGGTCGGTGCCGAGCGCCACCACGTGACCGTTCCTGGTCGTGACCTCCTCGCCCAGCATGACCAGCAGGTCGTCCCCGGCCACGTCGGCCCAGTGCGCGTGCGCCGCGTGCGTGTTGTGCTCGGAGGAGTTGATGAAGTCCAGGCCCGCCGCCCGCGCCAGTTCCCCGATCTCGGCGGGGGTGCGGCGGCCGTCGGAATGCCAGGAGTGCAGATGGCAGTCGCCCCGGTACCAGGCACGCCCCCGCCCCCTGGCCCGCTCCGGCGGATACACCGTCTCCACGGCCGCGCCCGGCTCCCCGTACGTCAGCGTGATCGTGATCTCGTACGACAGGCCCTGCGGGGCGACCGTGTACGGGCCGAGCGCGATGTGCCAGGTGCCCTCGCGCACCGGGCCGGGAAGATAGCCGGGCGTCGCGTCGTCCGCGCTGAGGAAGAACTCGGTGCGCGCCCCGCCCGACCAGCCGCGAAAGCCCCGGCCGCCGAGCTCGGTGCCGCGGTCGTCGAAGACGCCGATGTCGAGGGCGTTGCCCAGGGTGCCGGCCGGGACGGACGGCCGGTCGTAGGTGTAGGCGACCTTGAGCTCCCGGACACCGGCCGGGACCTCGACGGGCACGTACACGAAGTCGGGGGACCCGGGCGGCAGCGTGCCGCGCACGGTCCTGCTCTCCTGGTCCCCGTCGCCCGCTGAAGCGAAGCTCACGCTTCCCAAGGTAAGCGCGGCCGCCGCTCCCGGCATGAGAGCTCAAGGAAGCCGACCGGTCGGTATCGACAGTCGAGCCGCCCTCGGGTAGGGATGGTTCATGCGCATCGCCGTGACGATCTTCCTCACCGACGAGACGATCACTCCGACCCGGCTGGCCCGGGAGCTGGAGGACCGCGGATTCGCCGGGCTGTATCTGCCCGAGCACACCCACATCCCCGTGGAGCGGACCACGCCGTACCCGGCGGGCGGTGAGCTGCCGCCCGAGTACGGCCGTACGCTCGACCCGTTCGTGGCCCTCGGCCAGGCCGCCGCCGTCACCGGGCGGCTCGGGCTCGGCACGGGCATCACGCTCGTCGCCCAGCACGACCCGATCGGCCTGGCCAAGCAGGTCGCGACCCTCGACCACCTCTCCGGTGGCCGGTTCACGCTGGGGCTCGGCTTCGGTTGGAACGTCGAGGAGGCCGCCGACCACGGCGTGCGGTGGGACACCCGGCGTGAGCTGGTCCGGGACCGGATGGCGCTGATGCGGGCCCTGTGGTCGGAGGAACCCGTGGGCTACGAGGGGGAGTTCGGCGGCGTCCGGGCCAGTCACGCGTATCCGAAGCCGGTGCAGAAGCCGCGCGGTCCGGTCACCGGCCCGCGCACGCTCGTCGGCGGGGCCGCCGGGCCCAGGCTGTTCTCCCACATCAGCGAGTACGCCGACGGCTGGCTGCCGATCGGCGGCCGGGGCCTCGGCGAGGCGCTGCCGGTCCTGCGCGCCGCCTGGGCCGACGCCGGCCGCGACCCGCAGGCCCTCCAGGTCGTCCCGTACGCCGTCCACCCCACCCCGGGCAAGCTCGCCCACTACGCCGACCTCGGCATCGAGGAGGTCGTGGCGCAGTTGCCTCCGGAGGGGGAGGCGGAGGTGCTGAAGACGCTCGACGGCCTCGCCGCCCACCTCTGACAACTCCCCTGCCAGGCAGGCGGGTTGCTTCCCTCTACTAAACTACCGGTCAGTTCACCACGGGGCACGGGGGGATAGCGCGTCATGAGGCTTGCCTGGTTCTACTGGCTCGTACGTCACTTCACCGAGTTCGGCTACAGCCAGGGGCTGTTGCGTGCCGCGATCGGCACGACGGCCGTGCTGGTGACCGCCGCGCTGGTCTGGTTCGCCCTGCACCGCCACAGGCCGGCCGCCGTGGCCGCCGCCGGCCTCATCTCGGCCCTGGGCATCGGATGGCTGGCCTTCCACTGACGGGGCTTCCCCGAGCCTGATCAGCGCACTCGTATGCTCGAAGGATGACGACCTCCGCGACCTCCGGAACCGGCCCCACCGACAACTCCATGCGTCGCGCCCTGAAACGGGCCCGGGACGGTGTCTCACTCGACGTCACCGAGGCGGCGGTGCTGCTCCAGGCCCGGGGCGAGCGGCTGGAGGATCTGTCGGCCTCGGCCGCCCGGGTGCGGGACGCGGGCCTGGCGGCGGCCGGGCGGCCCGGCGTCATCACGTACTCCAAGTCCGTCTTCGTCCCGCTGACCCGGCTGTGCCGGGACAAGTGCCACTACTGCACCTTCGTCACCGTCCCCGGCAAGCTGCGCCGCGACGGGCACGGGATGTTCATGTCGCCGGACGAGGTGCTGGACATCGCCCGCAAGGGCGCGGCCCTCGGCTGCAAGGAAGCCCTCATCACCCTCGGCGACAAGCCGGAGGACCGCTGGCCGGAAGCGCGCGAGTGGCTCGACGCGCACGGCTACGACGACACCATCGCCTACGTCCGGGCCATCTCCATCCGCATCCTGGAGGAGACGGGCCTGCTCCCGCACCTGAACCCGGGCGTCATGAGCTGGACGGACTTCCAGCGCCTGAAGCCGGTGGCCCCGTCGATGGGCATGATGCTGGAGACCACCGCGACCCGCCTCTGGTCGGAGCCGGGCGGCCCCCACCACGGCTCTCCCGACAAGGAACCGGCCGTCCGTCTGCGCGTCCTGGAGGACGCGGGGCGTTCCTCCGTCCCCTTCACCTCCGGGATCCTCATAGGCATCGGTGAGACCTACGAGGAGCGCGCCGAGTCGCTGTTCGCGCTGCGGAAGGTCTCCCGCGCCTACCACGGCGTCCAGGAACTGATCATCCAGAACTTCCGCGCCAAGCCGGACACCGCGATGCGCGGCATGCCCGACGCGGAACTCGACGAACTGGTCGCCACGGTCGCCGTCGCCCGGCTCCTCATGGGCCCGGGCGGCTGCATCCAGGCCCCGCCCAACCTCGTCGACGACGAGTACGAGCGGCTGATCGGCGCCGGCATCGACGACTGGGGCGGGGTCTCCCCGCTCACCATCGACCACGTCAACCCCGAGCGCCCCTGGCCGCAGATCGAGCAGCTCGCCGAGAAGTCGCGGGCGGCCGGGTTCGAGCTGCGCGAGCGCCTGTGCGTCTACCCGGAGTTCGTGCGGCGCGGCGAGCCCTGGCTGGACCCGCGGGTGCGTCCGCACGTGGCCGCGCTGGCCGACCCGGAGAGCGGCCTGGCCCGCCCCGAAGCCCTGCCGGAGGGCCTGCCGTGGCAGGAGCCGGAGGAGGTCTTCACGGCGTCCGGCCGCACCGACCTGCACTCCGCGATCGACTCCGAGGGCCGTACGTCGGACCGCCGGGACGACTTCGACGAGGTGTACGGCGACTGGGACGCCCTGCGCGAGGCAGCCGTCCCGGGCATGGCACCCGAGCGCATCGACACCGACGTGCGCGAGGCCCTGCGCACGGCGGCCGACGACCCGACGAAGCTCACCGACGACGAGGCGCTGGCCCTGCTGCACGCGGACGGCCCGGCGCTGGACGCCCTCGCGCAGGTCGCCGACGACGTACGGAAGTCGGCCGTCGGCGACGACGTCACCTACATCGTCACCCGCAACATCAACTTCACCAACGTCTGCTACACGGGCTGCCGTTTCTGCGCCTTCGCCCAGCGCCGCACGGACGCCGACGCCTACACCCTGTCCCTGGACCAGGTCGCCGACCGGGCCCAGCAGGCCTGGGACGTCGGCGCGGTGGAGGTCTGCATGCAGGGCGGCATCCACCCGGACCTGCCCGGCACGGCGTACTTCGACATCGCGCGGGCCGTGAAGGAACGCGTCCCCGGCATGCACGTGCACGCCTTCTCGCCGATGGAGGTCGTCAACGGCGCGACCCGCACCGGCATGTCCGTGCGCGAGTGGCTGACGGCCGCCAAGGAGGCGGGCCTGGACACCATCCCCGGGACGGCCGCCGAGATCCTCGACGACGAGGTCCGCTGGATCCTCACCAAGGGCAAGCTGCCCGCGGCCGACTGGATCGACGTCGTGACGACCGCCCACGAGCTGGGCATCCG
Organism: Streptomyces cahuitamycinicus; assembly: GCF_002891435.1. Lineage (GTDB taxonomy): Bacteria > Actinomycetota > Actinomycetes > Streptomycetales > Streptomycetaceae > Streptomyces > Streptomyces cahuitamycinicus. The sequence goes on along the minus strand of NZ_POUC01000059.1, from coordinate 11,520 downwards.
CTCGTCCTCGACGATGATGTACGGCCATGTCGACCAGCCCCGGCACTGGCTCGGGCACCTGCGCACCCTCGCGGGCATCCAGCAGCGCACGGGCGGCTTCACCGAGTTCGTGACCCTGCCGTTCGTGCACACCAACGCGCCGGTCTACCTGGCGGGGATCGCCCGCCCGGGCCCGACCATGCGCGACAACCGGGCGGTCACGGCCATGGCCCGGCTGCTGCTGCACCCGTACATCCCCAACATCCAGACCAGCTGGGTGAAGCTGGGCACGGAGGGCGCGGCCGAGATGCTCCGCTCGGGCGCGAACGACGTCGGCGGGACCCTCATGGAGGAGACCATCTCCCGCATGGCGGGCTCGTCGTACGGGTCGTACAAGTCGGTGCAGGACCTCATCGCGGTGGCGGAGGCCGCGGGCCGTCCGGCCAGGGCCCGGAACACGCTGTACGGGGAGGTCGCCGAGGAGCGGCAGCGGGCGGCGGCCGCGTCGGACGGGCATCTGCCCGAGCTGTTGCCGGTGCTGGACTGACGCGCTACTGGCCCCCGGCGTCCGCCGGCTGCTGCGCCCTCAGGGTGCGGTCGGCCGCGGCGCCGGGGCTCTTCAGCGGTGGGGGTGGCGTGCCGCGGCCCAGCCAGAGGAGCAGCAGACCCAGGGCGCAGGCGATCGCCGGCCAGTAGACGTACCGGTAGTCCGTCGCGGGCATGATCGGCAGATAGCCGAGGATGTAGGCCGCCGAGCTGATGCCCAGCGCCCGGACCGGCATCGCGAAGACGCCCTTGCCGGGCCGGACGGCGAGCACGAGTGCGACCGCGAGCCAGAACCAGCCGCGGAACAGCCAGGGCACGTCCTCGATCATGCCCTTGACGTACGTGCCGAGCGCGTCCTCCAGGCGGGGGTGTGCCACCTCGATGCCCAGGTCGTTGCGGGTGATGCCCGCCTTGTACGCGTAGTCGGTCTCGAACAGCAGGGTCGTGAAGAGCAGCAGGCGGTACTGGAGATAGCCCGGCACATGCCCGCTCATCTCCCGCAGCCACAGGGACGTGATCTCTCCGGAGTCCCCGCGCAGGCCGTCGGCCGGGCGGGGGTAGCAGGCCCAGTAGGCGTCCGAGAGGGCGCCGACCCGCTCGCACTCCCGTGCGGAGACCACGAGCCGGTCCCGCAGGGCGGGCGGCACATCCGCCGACCGGAGTTCGTCCACGCTCAGCACGTGCACGAGGTCGTCGAGCATGATCTGCGCGCCCTGCTTGGTCTGGAGCGGCGCGGCGAACAGGGAGATGGCGGCGGCGGGCACGGCGAGCCCGGCCACCAGGGCCGCCGTGCACATCACCCACGTACGGCGTCCGGGTCTGCCCCACAGGGCGAGGACCAGCATGACGAAGACGGGGATCGCGGCCACGACGGCGTTCTTGCGCACCAGGATCGCGTAGGCGAGGAACAGCACGCCCAGCCAGAGCAGGCCCCAACGGACGGCGGGGCGGGGGCCGCTGTCCCGCAGCAGCAGGCCGGTGAAGGCGACCGCGCAGGCGGCGAGCAGCGCGAACGCCGCGTGCACGTCCTTCCACACCACCCCGACGAACGTCAGCACGAACGGCGTCAGCCCGATGCCCAGGACGGCGAGCGAACCGCCTCGGCTCGCGGTCAGTCTCCACACGCACCCGGCCAGCACCCACAGCGCCGCCCAGAAGACGAGGCACTGGAGCACCAGCATGGCCGCGATCGAGCCGGTCACCGCGATGAGCGCCCGCCACAACAGGCTCAGCACGGGCGGATGCCAGTCTGTCAGGGGCTGCTTCCCCTCGGCCTGTCGGAGCTGGTCGAGACTGTCGGGACTCAGGTAGCCGGGGGCGAAGACGAGGATCGTGCCCAGGCAGCAGAGTGCGGCGACGGCGGCCAGCACCCAGACCCACGGTCGGCTCTGACGCCGCATCCATCCTGTTTGTCCCATATGCCGGATGCTAACGGGTCGATCGGCCGCGGCCGGTCAGGGTGCGACGAAGACGTAGCGCCGGTAGGCGTGGAAGCGGAACAGCGTCGCGAGGATCCAGCCCAGGATGCGGGCGGTGTTGTCGCTGAGCGCCGAGTCCAGCCCGAGCAGATGCCGGGAGGCGAAGACCGTGCCCGCCGTGATGGCGAGCCCGACCCCGTTGGCGACGAGGAACAGCACGAGCTCGCGGGTCACCTTCTCGCGGTGCCGGCCGCGATAGGTCCAGTAGCGGTTCCCGACCCAGCTGAAGAGCGCGGCGGCGGCCGTCGCGATGACGGACGCCTGCACGGGAGCCGTCCGCATCACCCCGCCCTCCGCGCCGCCGGGCAGGCCGAAGACGAGCAGGTTGTAGCCGCCGTTGTCGACGACGAAGGCCAGGGCGCCGACGACGCCGAACTTGGCGGCCTCGCGCCAGATGCCCTTGATGGCGTCACGCACACGCAGCGTCACAGAGTCCAGGACCGGCACGCGGCGAGCGTAACGACCCGGCGTGCCCCATCCGGTCAGGCGCGCTCATATCGCACTATGTCCGACTGTATGAGGTGCTGATGTATGGAGTGCTGACGTTCGAGGTGCTGTAGTGAGTCGAGCGAGGAGTGGTCGTGGAACCGACGATCGCGTGTGTCGTGCCGTGCCACAACGAGGAGGCGGCCGTCGGCAAGGTGGTGCGCGACCTGCGCGCGGCCCTTCCCGAGGCCGTCGTCTACGTGTACGACAACGCCTCCACCGACCGCACCGTGGAGGTCGCGCGGGAGGCCGGCGCGGTCGTCCGGCAGGAGAACCGCAAGGGCAAGGGCAACGTCATCCGCCGCGCCTTCGCCGACGTCGACGCCGACGCGCTGCTCATCATCGACGGCGACGACACCTACGACGCCTCCCGCGCCCGCGACCTGGTCGACCTGCTCTTCGAGGGACCGTACGACCAGGTCGTCGGCGCCCGCCGGGTGACGGACGACGGGGTCTACCGGGCCGGGCACGCGGTCGGCAACAGACTGCTCACCGGGGCCGTGCGGTCCCTGTTCGGCAACGACGTGACCGACATGCTCAGCGGCTACCGGGTCTTCTCCCGGCGCTTCGTGAAGTCCTTCCCTGCGCTCGCCCGCGAGTTCGAGACCGAGACCGAGATGACGATCCACGCGCTGCACCTGCGGCTGCCCACCGCGGAGGTCCTCACCGACTACCGGGTCCGGCCCGCCGGCGGCGAGAGCAAGCTGCGCACCTACCGGGACGGCTGGCGCATCCTGCGGGTCATCCTCGACCTGGCGCGGCGCGAGCGGCCCTCGCTGGTCCACACCGTCCTCGCCGGCATCCTGGCCCTGGTCTCGATCGTGCTGGGCATCCCCGTCATCGCCGACTTCATCGAGACGGGCACCGTGCCCCGGGTCCCCACGGCGATCCTCGCCGCCGCGATCATGACCATCGCGGCGCTCGTGCTGCTCGTGGGCTACATCCTGGAGTCGCTCATGCACATGCGCCAGGAGCAGACCAGGCTGGTGCACCTCTCCTACCCGGCCCCGGTGCGCACCCCGCGCTACGCCGCCCGCGGCGCCGGCACGGGCCCGGTCCCGGTCCGCAAGGCCGCCGGGGGTCCCTGAGGGGAGCCGAAGGGCCGCTGGTGCGCAGTACGATGATCGGAACCCCGTTTCGACGCGGGGTCCCGTGACTGAGGAGATGCGTGCCGGTGCCTGCCCGACTTCCTTCGTGGGCCTGGGTGGCCGGGCTGACCGTGGGAGCGATAGCCGCGGTGACGGTCCTGGGCGTACAGGCGGACCGGGGCCCGCACCCCACCGCGACGTCGGCCAAGCCGAGCAGCACGGCCTCGGCACAGCCCACCCCCACGGCGTCGGCCCCGGCGCGGGTGCCGGACGGCTCCGGCACCGGCCGGCGCGTCGTCTACGCCCTCGGGGAGAAGCGGGTCTGGCTGGTCGACGCGAGCGAGGCGACCCGCCGCACGTTCACCGTCTGGCCGGGCTCGGTCAGCCCCGACCCGGGCACCTACACCGTGTCGTCGCGCAACGCGGCCACGACCGGCTCGGACGGTGTCCAGATCGAGCACATCATGTACTTCGCCGCGAAGGACGGGGTCTCCGTCGCATTCTCCAACGCGGTCGACGGGGCGTCACCGCCGCCCGCCGCCTCCGGCACCAAGACGGGCGGAGTCAGGATGCGGAAGGCGGACGGCACGGCACTGTGGTCGTTCGGCACGGTCGGCACGACGGTGACCGTGGTCAAGTGACGTGCACCCCGGGCTGAGGCCCGGGGATCCGGGTCTTCTCGATCGTTGCTGTGCGCCCCTTCCGGCCCGTCGGCGTGGGCGGTTGTCAGTCGACGGAGGCCATGAAGTCCAGCATCCTGCGGTTGGTCTCCTCCGCATGGTCGATCTGCGGCCCGTGGCCCGTGCTGGAGATGATCTCGGCTCGGGCACCGGGGACCAGGCGCGGCACGCGCTCCGCCTGCCGCTGCGGGTGCACGAGGAGGCTTCGCTTGCCGAGCACCAGATAGAGCGGAGTCCGGATGGTGGACAGCTCCTCCTCGGACAGGGGAAGCGGCGCCGGGCGGCGTATGCGGTAGGCGCGAACCGCCGTTCGGATCATCGTGCGCAGTTCCGGCACGACGAGGACCGGCTGCTCGAGCCAGGCCGCAAGGCGCGGGCGGAACGCCTTGGGCGCGAAGGTCGCGAAGAGGCTGGCGAAGATCCAGACGAAGAAGCGCAGCCCCACTTTCTCCAGGCCGCCGGGGTCGAGCAGGGTGACCGAGGCGAGGCGACCGGGCCTGCGGTGCGCCTGGTTCAGGGCGAGCCAGCCACCGTAGGAGGAGCCGACGAGGTGGACGCGGCCGAGTCCGAGCCCGGCGAGCGTCTCGTCCAGCCACTGCGCCGCGTGTTCGGGCTGGTGGATGGGTTCGCGCTGCACGCTGCGGCCGGGATCGCCCGGGGTGTCGATCGCGTAGACCGGCCGGTCCTCGCTGAGGGCAGGGGTGTTCGGGTACCACATGGCGGAGCAGGAGCCCGCCCCGTGCACCAGGACGACGGGGGTGCGGGAGCGGGCAGCCTGGTTCGCGGGGCCGTAGCGGTAGACGTGCGTGGTGCCGAAGGACGTCTCCACGTCCTCTTCCGAGAGCGGGGGCGCCCCCAGTGCGTAGACCGCATCGCAGGCCGTGAAGCAGCGCTCCCGCCAGGCATCGCTCACGTATCGGCCGACATCGGCCTGAGTTCGGGCAGCGGTCTCGGGCATGGCCACCTCCGGCGTTTCGGCTTTGTGATACGAACGTACCACGAAGGTGGTACAGCTGTATCATCAAACAGCTCACGGGAGCCGTAGCAGGAACGACGAGCGGAGTACCGGCCGATGCCCAAGCGCGTTGACCACGCAGAACGGCGCACCGAGATCGCCGAGGCCCTGGTCCGGGTCGCGGGCCGACGCGGGCTGCACGCCGTCGGGATGCGCGAGGTGGCAGCGGAGGCGGGCGTATCGCTGCGGCTGGTGCAGTACTACTTCCAGACCAAGGAAAAGTTGCTGTTCTTCGGGCTCGAGCTGCTGGCGGAGAGATTCGGGGAGCGGGTCTCCGCCCGGGTACGGGCCGCCGGCGACAGTCCAGGTCCGCGCGCCTTGGTCGAGGCGCTGCTGATGGCGGCGCTGCCGACGGACGACGAGAGCCGCACCTTCCACCACCTCTACACGTCGTACGCGGTTCTGGCCGTGAACGACCCGGCGCTCGCAGCCCAGCCGTTCATCAAGAACCCCGATGCCGCCGAAGACGCCCTCACCGAACTTCTCCGGCAGGCGCAAGAAGCGGCACTGCTCGAGCCCGGTGTGGACGCACGGTTGGAGGCGGCCGGCCTGCTTGCCATGTCAGCGGGACTCGGCACCGGCATCCTCGTCGGCCAGCGCAGCGCGGAGTCAGCGACCGCGGTCCTGGGTCACCAACTGAACCGAATCTTCCGCACCGGTGATGAGGTCTCGACATGAGTGACCGGAGCCCAGCGGTCGTTGAGCTGAAGACCGCCCGGCTGCTGCTGAGACGCCCGACCGCAGCCGATGTCGACGCGATCTTCGCCGTCCACCGCGATCCTGAGACCTGCATCCACAACCCCTCCGATGGGCTCGCCCGGCTCGAGGAAGCAGAGGCGCTCTACCAGCGTTGGGACGACCAGTGGCGGCAGTACGGATACGGGTACTGGGTCGTCCGGCACCACGGCTCCGCCCAGCAGCTCGGATTCTGCGGAATCAAGCCCATGGAACTGCACGGGGCCCCGGTCCTGAACCTGTTCTACCGTTTCGCCACCTCAGCCTGGGGCCGAGGCTTCGCCGGTGAAGCCGCAGGCGCGGTTGCCACCTGGGCATCCAGTCACCTGCCCGACCTCCCGCTGATCGCCCGCGTTCGACCGGCCAACGTGGCTTCTCAACGCGTGGCGCTGCGCGCCGGGCTGAGCCGGGCACAGCATCTCGACACCGAGGGATATGACGGCTTCGACTGGATCTACATGGCACTGAATCCCGGTGGCGGCAGCGCTCAGGCGGCGGGCGGCTGAGCCCGTGGAGCCGACAGCTGGTTGACGATCAGCACGACCCCGCTGAACAGGAAGATGCGGGTCGCGGCGTCCAGACCGTTCCAGTCCTCCGACTGCCACATCGAGAACCACTCACCGCCGATCGCGATGAAGCCGGCCCCGAACAGCAGCATCACCATCAGCAGCCCGTACGTCGACATCCGCCGGGCGCGCAGGTCATCGCGTCTGGCCCACAGCCAGCTCCCGTATATGAGGACCAGCGCGGCGACGGTCTCCCAGACGATGATCCCGACGTAGGCGGCGTCCTGCAGCCCCCGGCTCGTGATGGCCCGCCACATCAGGTCCTCGTCCTTGAACGTGGTGTCCATGGCCAGCACGTGCCGGACGAACTGCTGGTTGGTTCCGAAGTCGGTGATGTTCCCGAAGGCGACGAGCGCCATGTAGAGGGCGATGGTGGCGGTGAGCAGGGTGGCGGCGAGCGACAGTGCGCCGCGTGGTGTGGAGGTGGCCATGCCGATCATTCTCCCCAGCGGCCGGGGCGGACGCGACAGAATGACAGCCAACTTCGCCCCCCCGCACGACGAACGCCACCGCTCCCGGTTCCATGTGCACGGCGAAGCGGGCGTCGGGAGACCTTCCTGCTGCGGGAGTTCGAGCAGGTCGCCCGCGAACCGGGCACGCTGACGGGCGCACATCGACGACTGCGCGGGCAGCGTGCCCGATGGCGGGGCGGCCCGGGCGGATGGGGAACGCGTACGCGAACTGAATTCCGGGGCGCTGGAGCGCTTTTCGGATACCGACCGCGCGGTACTGGCTCCGGTTCTCGCCGGGTGAACAGCATGCGAATTACCTGTGTGCGAACGTGATCGGACCGTTTCGCGATCCCGGCCGGTCGGGTAATATCCGAGTCAAGAGGTCTGTGGTTCGGTCGAGTTGTTTCCTGGGAGGTGTGCGATGGTGCGGCGGATGATTCCTGATGAATCCCGTCACCAGTCGGCACATGCGCTCCCGGACCACAGCGGTTCCCGGTTCCAGCGCGTTTCCGCCTGACCGGTCTCTCCATCTCCACCTGGTAGTACCCACCCGCCAACACCCCTGCTCACAAAGGAGACGTCCATGTTCGACGAGCGCAAAGAAGCCGAAATGAGGCTGTACTCGGAGAAGCTGGCGAAGGAACTCGCCCTGAAGAAGGAGCGCGAGGAGACCGTCGTGCCGGACGAGACCCCCGAAACGCCCCTCGTTCAGAACTGAGATTCAACGCCCTGCCGCGAACTCCACGAACTCGGACCAGGTGTCGCCCGTGAATGCCAGCCGGGCTCCGTCCTTGTTCTTGGAGTCGCGGACGTGGATGGCGGGGGCCGATATGGCGACCTCGACACAATCAGGTCCGTCGTTGCCGCTGTAGCTGCTCTTGATCCACGTCAGCGGTGTGGGCGTCATGTCTCTTCTCCCAGTACTTTCTCGATGAAGGTCGATGAATCGCGGGGCGAGAGGGCCTGTGCCCGGATCATGCCATAGCGCATATCGAGGATCTGGACCTCCTTCGGATCACTGATCACCCGGTCGGACAGTTGACTCTCCGTGTGCCCGAGCGCCGTGCGATCTTGGAGCTTCAGCAGCCGGAACGAGCCCATCACGGCTGCGTGGTCCTCCCTGCGCGTAGGCATCACCTGGATCTCGACGTGCCTCAACTCCGCCACCAACAACAGGTGTTCGAGCTGGCGGCGCAGCACCATTCTGCCCCCGAGCGGCCGCCGCAGCGTCATCTCCTCCTGGACAAAGGTGACCAGGGGATGGGGCACCCGATCGAAAACGGCCTTCCGTGCCATGCGCGCTGCAACGTGACGCTCGATCTCGTCCTCGCTGTAGGACGGCCGCCGCATCGCGTACAGCGCCTGGGCGTACTCGGGCGTCTGCAGCAACCCGTGGATGTGCAGGGCCGAGTACGCCCCGAGCTCGACCGCCTGGTCCTCCAGCTTGGTCAGGTCCCGGACGGTCTTCGGATACCTCGCCTTCTCCACGTCCTCCTTCATCGCGGAGAGCTTGCCGCCGGCGCCGAGCACCTCGTCCGCCTTGTCGAGAAAGTCAGGCTTGGGAATCCGGCGCGCCCGTTCCACGGACGACACCATCTCCTCCCCGTACCCGATCGCCGAACCGAACTCCGCCTGCCTCAGCCCGGCCGCCTCGCGCCACATCTTGATCTGCCGCCCGACCGTCCTGAGCACGGCCGCCGCTTCCTCGTCCTCCACGCGTTCCCCTCCTGACGTACGAGCCGTACGACCCCGCCATGTGCCCGGACAGTCACGCTCCGTACCGGGGTCGTCGCTGTTCAGAGTAGGGACGGACGGCCACGCTGGGTGACATGAGCCAGAAATCCCTCGCCGAAATCAGCGCCCCCGTACGTCACTTCGCGATCCAGCTGTCCGCCACTCGAAGAGGTGCTCGACTGGCCCGCCTGCTCGCCGAACGCCAGCTCGATGAATGGGGTGAGGCGTACGACGCTGCCGCACAGGTGGTGGCCGAGCTGGCGTCGAACGCGGTGCTGCACGGGCGCGTCCCGGGCAGGGATTTCCGGCTGGCGCTGCGGCTGCACGCCGACCGCACACTCCGCATCGAGGTCACGGACGCCCGGGGTGACCGGGTCCCACGGCTACCGGAGCCGGTCGCGGACGACGCGGAGACCGGCCGAGGGCTGCGGATCGTCTCGGCGTACGCGCATCGTTGGGGCGTGGTGGCGGCACCGGCGCACGCGAAGACGGTGTGGGCTGAACTGGCCCTCGGCACGGTCGGCCTGCCGGATCCCGGCCGCTCATGACCCGGCCGGTCCCGACGCCAAATCCAAAGAACCGGCAACCTGCCCCCACCGCCCCCCTGGGTCTGCGCCGTGCCGCTCTCCCGGTTCACCCGGCCGATCGCCGAGACCATCAGCCGAACGGTTTCCAGGTGCCCGGCGCCGGATCGAAACCGAGATTGGGATATTTCGACGCACCCACCGCATGCCCCCCTGGATTCCACGCCTACCGACCGCTTCCCGCCCGGGGGACGCCGTCTGCTCGAGTGATAGGAAGCCATCCGTGGGACGAACGGTTGCGCCATCGCCGTCATCACACCCTTGCATGTTCACGAGGTCGCCTCGGGCCGGCACGGCCCCGCCCTCGACGCAGGAGGCGAGATGTTGCTGAAGACCCAGCTCCAGGCACTGCTGCGGGACGGTGCGCGGGGTGCCGAGCGGCATGACGCACGCCATTTGCAGCGCTCGTGGCGGAAGTTCGCCGCCTTCGCCTACGTCGTCGAGCAGTACGGCTACCGCTACGACGGGCTGTCGCCACTGTCGCCCAAGGGCAGTCCGAACCCGTACTTCGCCTTCCGGCGCATGCCGGACGCCGCGGAACGGGCGGCCCGCACCGCCGCCCGGTTTCCGGACGCCCTGGACGGTGGACCGCTGCCCGGCATGCGTCCCGGCGGGCAGCGTCTGCGTCCGCTGCCCGAGGCGCGGCGCGACGTCGACCTGCTGCACGCACGGATCATGGTCGACTACAGCCGGACCCACCGGCGGCGCGGGCTGATCGCCCTCCTGCTCATCCCCCTGGTTCTGCTGATCCCGCTCTCGCAGACCGGCTTCTCCGGGCCGGCGCTCCTGGTCTGTGCCGCCGTCTGGCTGTTCTTCGCCGGTCTGCGGGCGCTCGGTCTGCTCATCGCCCGGCGCCGCCACCGGAAGTACGGCGAGATGCTGCGAGCCGCGGGGATCACCCGGCCACAGACCTGAGACCGCTGACCGGGACCTCGCGGCCACACCCCCGCGCCGTTCCGCCCTGAACCCACCGTTTCCCGTTCGATTACAGTGCTGAGCTGTCGTACGTATGGACGGTGCCCCAGGGAGGTCTAGGTGGGTGCGACTGCCGGCGCCGTCTGGGGCCGTACAGAGCAGCAGGACTTCCGCAGCCGGGTGCGCGGGACCCTGCTCGGCGTGGCCGTGGGAGACGCGCTGGGCACGCCGGTCGACGGGCTGGCCGTCGACGCCATCCGGGAGGCGCACGGGGCGGAGGGCCTGGTGGACCTGGCCCCCGCCTACGGCAGACGCGGCGCCGTCACGCACCTCACCCAGCTCACCCTGTTCTCCGTCGACGGACTGATCCGGGCCCAGGTCAGGCGGGACACCGGCGCCTGGCATCCGCCGACCGATCTGCACCGGGCGTATCTGCGCTGGGCCGCCACCCAGCGCGACTGGGGGCCCGACGAGCGCCGCAAGGAAGACGGGTGGCTGGCGCGGGAGGAGTGGCTGTACGCGCGGCGGGACCCCAGCCGCGCCCTGCTGCTGGGGCTCGCCGACGAGACCATGGGGACGCCGGAGGCGCCCAAGAACCCCGGGGAGGCCGGGCCCGAGCCCGCCGCCCGGTCGGCCCCCTTCGGACTGCTCGTGGGCTGGGAGCCGCAGCTGGTCGCCCAGCTCGCCGTCGAGTGCGCCGCGCAGACCCACGGCCATCCCACGGCCTCTCTCGCGGCGGGTACCTACGCCGTGATCGTGCACGGGCTGGCGCTGGGCGAGAGCCTCGACGGTGCTGTGCAGCGGGCCTTCGGGCTGCTGGCCGCCCGGCCGGGGCACCAGCCGGTCTCGGACGCGCTGCAGCATGCGCTGGGCGCGGTGCGGCAGGGCATGCCCGGCCCGGAGCGGGTGGCCGAGCTGAGCGGGGCGGGTACGGCGGAGGGGCTCGTGGCCGCCGCCGTGTACTGCGCGCTGGTCGCCGCCGACGTCCGGCACGGGCTGTGTCTGGCCGTGAACCACGACGGCCCGTCCGCCACCACCGGCGCGCTGACCGGCGGCCTGCTCGGCGCGCTGCACGGGGAGACCGCGCTGCCGCCGGCCTGGCTGGCCGAGCTGGAGGGCCGCCCGACCATCCTGGAACTCGCCGACGACTTCGCCATGGAGATGACCCAGGGCCCGGCCCTGCACGGCCCGGCCGGCTCGTCCCCCGGCTGGCTCGCCCGCTACCCGAGAGCCTGAAGCGCTCCCGCCACACACCCCGCGAC
>NZ_POUC01000599.1 GCF_002891435.1 Streptomyces cahuitamycinicus | reverse complement strand
CCCGCACACACTGTCGCGCCCGTCGCGGCGGGGGCCCCCGCCGCGACGGGCGCGACAGTGTGTGCGGGCGCTGGAACCGTTGAATCGATTCCAGCCACTTTCGGAGGGTGCGGAGCGTTCATGGCGTCCGGCCTTCCAACCGGTACGTACTGCTCAAAAGCATCGCAAACCCCCATGTCATTCTGCGTCGCTAGCAGTGTCTCCACATGTACACGCACTCGTGAGGAGATGTCCAGCATTGTCCTGCTGGGATTACTGGTGTCCATGAGGACCGAGAGAACAACTCCCCTTCCTCTTGCGGAAATGCAAAGTTGGCCTAAAACTGCCTCAGGGGACGGCTTATTGCGGTCGACTGGGCTTGCTCGACGGAGCGTCACAACGGTCGTGATGGGTACGTACTCGGTGAAGGCCAGGGGTGGTTGGGAACCACCCGGAACCTGGTGACGGTATCCGGGCGTCCTATCCACCGACGACCGTGCCCCATCCTCCCGTGGCGGAGGCGGAGAGAAATACGCGCGACGGCAAACGCCATACTTCGCCACCCCTACGCCACGCCCGTGCTTTCGACAGACGCAGTATGGGCGGGACGGCCGCGGAGGCAGCCCCAAGCTCGACCCATAGGGGTTCCCCCTGCTCCAGGCAGGGGTGTGATGCGCCAATAGGTACGCACAGTGAAGTGATCGACACATAATGTGATGTGGACCACAGTGTTGCCAAGGCGTGCAACGGAAAGGAACGAGCGCTCATGCGCGAGATCCTCGGAAGGCGTCGCAGGCTCCTGTCCCAGCGCAGCGACGGGAGGCCTGAGCTGATCGGCGCGGCCCTGACCTACGCGACGGAATGGCAGTGGCCCGTACTCCCGGGCGTGGCGGCGGACCCGCAGGGGCACTCCCGCTGCAGCTGCCCCGACCCCGACTGCACGGTGCCCGGCGCCCACCCCTTCGACCCCGGCGTCCTCGCGGCCACGACCGACGAGCGCATGGTGCGCTGGTGGTGGGGCAACCGGCCGACGGCGCCGATCGTCCTGGCCACCGGCGGCCACGCCCCCTGCGCGGTCTCGCTGCCCGCCCTGCCGGCCGCCCGCGCCCTCAAGGCGCTCGACCAGATGGGCATGCGGCTCGGCCCGGTCGTCGCCTCCCCCGCCCGCTGGGCGATCCTCGTCAAGCCGTACTCCATGGAGCAGCTCGGCGAACTGCTCTACGCCAAGGACTTCGTCCCCGGCTCCCTCCGCTTCCACAGCGAGGGCGGCTACCTGGCCCTGCCCCCGTCCGAGACGGGCCAGGGCGAGATCCGCTGGGAGCGCGCGCCGCTGCCGGGTTCGGCCTCGCCGTGGCTGCCCGATGTCGAGGCCGTGGTGGACGCCGTGGTCGAGGCCCTCACTCGTACGGGTGTGAGCGCGCCCGAGTTCTAGGGCCGTCGGGCGCGCCGGGCCCGGCGCCCGCCCCGGCGCGTTAAGTTCCGGAACCATGCGGCGTCATGCCCGGGGCCGTTCCCGGGAACCCCGAAAGACCAGACTGTTCGCCCTCGCGGGCGTCGTGGCGGCGTGCGCGGCGGCACTGCCCCTGGCCGTGGCGTCCGCGGGGCCTGTGGGGTCCACGGGGCCCAAGGGCGCTGTGGGATCGGTGGATGCCGATGTCCGTGCGTCCGGTTCCGGTGCCCTGCGCTCCTCTCCGCATGCCGACGGCAAGGCGCCCGGAGCGCCCACCCCCGGCCGCCCCGTGCTCGGCCAGGGCCTGTCGACCGCCGTGCGCTGCGGACCCGGACTCTCCTCGCCCGACGGCATCGAGGCGCAGACCTGTGTGGTGACGCAGGGTGCCGAGACCTGGGCGCGGACCTACTACCGCAATGCGACGGGCAAGGCGCTGGACGCCCTGCTGAGCCTGATGGGTCCTGACGACCGGAGCGTGCGGATGACGTGCGCCGTGAGGGCGGAGGACGAGCCGGGGGCGTGTGAGACGCCCCGGGAGCCCGCACGCGGGAATCCGGGGGCGTACACGGCAGTCGCGGAGTTCGCCGAGCGGGGCGGACGGGGCCCCCTGCTGCTGCGCTCGGGGAGCAACTAGCCCGCCAGAACGGCTAGTTGAGGATCGGCTGCGTTCCGTGAACGGAAGCCGGGACGAAAAAGACCCGGTTGCTGGCGACGGGGGATGCACCAGCAACCGGGCTACAGGAACGGTAACAAGAGATCGGCGGTTCGCAAATTCGAACTCGCCTTTCCGGTCACCGACTGGCTTGTCCGCGCCGGGAGTTGTGTCCTCCCGGACGCGACGGCCCGGCCGGCCGGTGGACCGGCCGGGCGGGCGCCGGGGGCCGGTGTCAGCTGAGCGTGACCTGCCGGTTGGTGAGGCCACCGCGGGCGCGGCGCTCCTCCGCGGTGAGCGGTGCTTCCGTCGCCAGGGCGGCGGCGAGGCGCTCGGCGAACTCCGCCGCGGGCTTCTCCACGTCTTCGGCCGTGACCCCGCTCGGCAGGTCCCAGACCGGCACCGTGAGCCCGTGAGCGCGGAAGGAGCCCACGAGGCGGGTCCCTTCGCCGAGGCTGGAGCGGCCCGCTGCGTGCAGTCGCGAGAGGGCGTCCAGAAGCAGCTCCTCGGCGTGCGGCATGACCCACCGCAGATGGTTCTTCTCCGGCGTCTCGCACCAGTAGGCGGCGTCCACACCCTGGAGCTTGACGGTCGGGATGGCCGCGGCGTTGGCCCGCTCCAGGGAGGCGGTCACGTCGGGCGTGGCGTTCTCCGAATCCGGGACCCAGAACTCGAAGCCGCTGTGCACTGCTGGCTCGAACGCGCTCTCGGGGTCGAGAAGATCCTGCAGCCGCGGGCTGTCGGCCGGAGCGCGGCGGCCCTGGACGGGCGTGCCGGGCTGGGCTTCCAGGGCGCGCTGGAGCGTGTCGGCGAGGTCGCGGCTGATGTCGCCGGAGGAGGTGTCGTTCTGCAGTCCGATCAGGACCGAGCCGTCGTCGCGGCGCAGGGCGGGCCAGGCCATCGGCAGGACCGTGGCGAGCGTGACCGCGGGGACGCCCTCGGGCAGGCCGTCCTTGAGGGTCAGCTCGACCGTGGCCGCCGGGACCAGTTCGCGCAGGGCCACCCAGTCGCATTCGCCGGGCAGGCCCTCGAAGGGGCGGTGCACCAGCTCGGTCGCCGCGTGTGAGGCGGCCCGGCCGTGACAGGCCTTGTAGCGGCGGCCGCTGCCGCAGGGGCAGGGCTCACGGGCGCCCACGACCGGAACGTCTCCATCAGCACCTGCGGTGCGGGCCCCGCCCGTGGTCTGCGGGCGCTTGGCCTTCGTCTGCGGTCGCTTCTTGGCCATCGATGGGTCTCCCGGTTACGGCTCGTCTCGTACGGTCGCGAGCCTAGCCGTTCGCGCCGCGGGCCACGGCGTCCTGTGGACAACGCGCTCTCCAGCGCGGCGCAGGCGCTCAGTCCATGTCGTCGAAGGCGTCGAAGGCGTCCGCGAAATCCAGCCCGGGTATCCGGGAGACCGCGGGGGCGGCGACACGTGTCGCGAAGTCGTCGCGGCGGTGGCCCGCGTCCGGGTCGTGGACGTCCGCGTGGACGATGACCCACACGGTGACCTCGCCGCGTATGTCGTCGCGCACACCCCAGTCGTCGGCGAGCGCGGTGATGATGTTCAGCCCGCGGCCGCCGTGCGCCGTGACCGACGGGGTCGCGGGCTGAACATCATCACCG
>NZ_POUC01000598.1 GCF_002891435.1 Streptomyces cahuitamycinicus | reverse complement strand
GTTCATTGGCCCCGCCCGCGTGCCCGCCCAGCAGGGACACGGCGAACCGTCCGCCCTCGTCGACGCACACCACGCCCGGGTCCTCGGTCTTGCCCGAGAGCAGCGGCGCCACCAGCCGCACCACCGCCCCCGTCGCCAGGAAGCACACGAGCTGCTCGCACTGCGCGAACGCGGCCCGTACGGCGTCCCCGACGGGACCCTCGTACACGCGCGTGCGGTCCGGCCACGCCGCGGCCAGCCGGTCCCGCGCAGCCGCTCCCGCCGCGGTGGCGGAAATGAGGCCGATCACTGAGCGACTCCTTCTTCGACAGCTGCCGGAGGCCGGACGCCCCACAGCAGGAAAACGGGGTTGGTCGCCGCGAGCCGGGTCACGTCCCCGGGCAGCGGCGCGAGCCGGGACGACTGCAGCAGCACGCCGTCGCAGCGGAAACCGGCGCTCGTCAGGGACTCACGCGCGGCCGGTACCCGGTCGAGCGCGGCCATGGCGACGACCACGGTGCGCCGGGCACGCCGCGCGCACGCGGCGACCACGGCGGGCAGTTCGCGCCCGCCGCCCCCGACGAACACGGCGTCCGGAGTCTCGGCGAGATCCGCCAGCGCGTCCGGCGCCGCGCCGTGCACCACCCGCATGTCCACGCCGTGCGCGGCGGCGTTGGCGCGGACCCGTTCGACCCCGTCCGCGGTCTTCTCCACGGCGGTCACGGCCGCACCGAGCCGCGCGCACTCCACGGCCACGGACCCCGAGCCCGCGCCCACGTCCCAGACCAGGTCACCGGGGCGCGGCCCCAGCCGGGCCAGGGCCAGTGCCCGCACCTCGAACTTGGTGATCATCGAGTCCCGGTGGGTGAACTCCGCCTCTTCCAGGGCCCAGCCGGCGGGCCGTTCACCGGGCCCCGCGACCGTCCGTACGGCGCCGAGCGCCCGCGCCTCGTCCAGGCACAGCACCACGTTCACCGCCGTACCCCAGTCGCGGGCGGCGGCCTCCGCGGGTGTCACCCGCTCCACGCGCTCCGCCCGCGAGCCGATCCCGGAGGCGACGACCAGCACCCGCGCCGCGTCCCGCAGCGCGGCGCCCAGCTCGGCCGGACCCGCGCCCGGCCCGGTCAGCACGGCCGTCTTCGCCTGCGCTCGGCACACGTTGACGGCCGTCCGCAGCTCCCGGCCGTGGGCGCTCACCACCACGGCGTCGTCCCACGGCAGCCCGACCCGCGCGAACGCGGCGGCGACGGACGACACCCCCGGCCGCACATCGAGCCGCTGCGGCCCGAACCGCTCGGCCAGCGCCCGCACGATCCCGAAGAACCCGGGGTCGCCGGAGGCCAGCACCAGGACGGGGCGGTCCTTCGCGACGTACGCGCCGATGGTGTCCAGGGCCGGCGCGAGAGGCCCCAGCACGACCCGCTCCGCCGTCTCGGGCAGCCGTACGGCATCCAGATGCCGCCGCCCGCCCACCACCAGCCCGGCACCGGCGAGGACGTCGTCGCAAGGCGCCGCCCCCGTCCCCGTGCCGACCACCGTGATCACGTACTCGCCCCCCGCTCGCGCAGCGCCCGCCGGGCTTTCGGGTCGGCCTTGCGGTAGCCGTGGAAGTGACCCGGGTGGTACAGGTGCGAGCGCGTGCCGTGCGCGTCGAGCGCCGGGCCGACCAGGAACAGGGTGTGCTTCCAGAGCTTGTGCTCCTTGACCGTCTCCTCCAGCGTGCCGATCGTGCACCTCACGACCAGCTCCTCCGGCCAGGTCGCCTGGTACGCCACCACAACCGGGGTCGTCGTCGGGTAGCCGCCCTCCAGCAACTCCCGCACGAGCTGCCCGCTGCGGGCGGCGGAGAGGAACACCGCCATGGTGGTCCCGTGCTTGGCGAACTCCCGGACCTCCTCCCCGGGCGGCATCGGCGTCTTGCCGCCCCCGAGCCGGGTCAGCACGACCGACTGCGCGACCTCCGGGATGGTCAACTCGCGCTGGGCGAGCGCCGCGACGGCCGAGAAGGAGGACACCCCGGGCACGATCTCGGTCGCGATGCCCACCTCGGCACACCGGTCGACCTGCTCCTGCGTGCCGCCCCACAGGGCCGGGTCACCGGAATGGATACGGGCGACCTTGAGCCCCTCGCCGTGGGCGCGCTCGTACACGGCGACGACGTCCTCCAGGGACATGGTCGCCGAGTCGAGGATCTCCGCGTCCTCACGGGCGTGCTCCAGGACCTCCTCCTGGACCAGGCTGGCCGCCCAGATCACGACGTCGGCCTCGGCGATGGCGCGTGCGGCACGGAACGTCAGCAGGTCGGCGGCGCCGGGACCGGCGCCGACGAAGGTCACTTTGCCGGCGGGGGCGTCGGCCATGTGTCGGGTCCTCTCGTGGTTCACGGGTGTCACAACTTGCCGCCGCGTCCGCCGTCGCGCCGCGCGGGTGCGATGAGCGTCGACAGATAGGGCAGGGGCGTGTCGTCGAGCTCGGCGGCCGGACGTACGGACTCCTCCGGCAGCCCCAGCGCCGACCCCCACACGGCGTCGGCGAGCCGCCCGGTCTCCCGCAGCGCCTCGGCGACCTCGTGCGCCTGCCGCCCGAACTTGTAGGCGACCACGGTCCCGGGCCCGGCCAGGGCGTCCTTCAGCACGGCCGCCCCGGCGGTGACGGGGACGAGCGTGAGCGGCTCGGTGCCCTCGGTGAGCACGGCCCCCGACCGGGCGGCGAGATCCTGCATGGCGGTGATCCCGGGCACGGTCTCGACGACGGTCCCCGGCACCAGGTCGGCGATGGTCTGCGCGAGGTACGTGAACGTCGAGTACACGTTGGGATCCCCGATGGTGGCGAAGGCCACGGCGGCATGACGGCCCAGCAGCTCGGCGACCCGGCCCCCGGCCGCGTCCCAGGCGGCCTCGCGCCGCTCCCGGTCGCTGCGCTCGTTCAGCGCGAACACGACCCGGACGACCTTCTCCCCGGGCACGTAGTGCAACACGGTCGCCTCGGCCCGGCCGCGCTCCCCGCTGTCCATCACGGGGACCACCACGACATCGGCCTCCCGCAGGGCGTTGACACCCTTGACGGTCACCAGCTCCGGATCCCCGGGCCCCACCCCGACTCCGACCAGCCTGCTGCTCATGACGTCCGGCACCTCTCGACGAACCGACGGGCGACACCGGGCTCGGACGCCCAGTGCGTGTGCAGATAGCTCGCGTGCACACCGCGCTGTACGAAACCTTCGACCCGCGGCCGGGGGCCGCGGACGCCCCAGGCGGGCTCCGCTCCCGAGCCGGGCTCCACGGCCGTCCGGTGGAACTCGTGCCCCCGCATCCGGGTCCCGGCCGCCGCGAGCACACTGTCGCCCACGGCCACGGCGTCCCGGTAGCCCAGAGTGAGCCGCTCGGTCATCCGCGCCCCGGCGTCCAGCACCCCGCACATCGGCAGCCCGTCCAGCTCCCGGCACAGATACAGCAGCCCGGCACACTCGGCGGCCAGGGGAGCGCCGCTGTCCGCCAGGGCGGCGACGGCCTTGCGCAGGGGTTTGTTGGCGGACAGCTCTGCGGCGTACACCTCGGGGAACCCGCCCCCGATGACCAACCCCCGCGTCCCTTCGGGCAGTTCCTCGTCCCGCAGGGGGTCGAAGGTGACGACCTCGGCCCCGGCGGCGGCGAGCAGCTCGCCGTGCTCGGCATAGGAAAAGGTGAACGCGGACCCACCAGCGACGGCTACGACGGGTGTGCGCTGCTCGTCCGCCCGCGTGGGCCTCTCGGCCGACCGTGTCGGATGGTGGGCGGGCGAGGCGG
>NZ_POUC01000597.1 GCF_002891435.1 Streptomyces cahuitamycinicus | reverse complement strand
GTCCGGACCGCCGCCTCAACCCACACCGCCACCGCTCCGCCCGGCGCCCTCCCGTCCCTCCGCTTCGGCTACGGCACCAACGGTCTCGTCGATCTCCGGCTCGACGACGCTCTCTCGCTCCTCGCCGACCTCGGCTACGACGGCGTCGGGCTGACCCTCGACCACATGCATCTCGACCCGCTCGCCCCCGGCCTCGCCGCCCGTACCCGCCGGGTCGCGCAGCGGCTGGACGAGCTCGGGCTGGGCGTCACCGTCGAGACGGGCGCCCGCTATGTGCTCGACCCCCGCCGCAAGCACGGCCCGTCCCTGCTCGACCCGGACCCCGGCGACCGGGCCCGCCGCACCGACCTGCTCGTGCGGGCCGTCCGGATCGCCGCCGACCTCGGCGCGCACGCGGTGCACTGTTTCAGCGGGATCGTGCCGGAGGGAGCCGACACCGACACTGCGTGGAAGCACCTCGCCGAGTCCCTCGCTCCCGCCCTGGACGCCGCCGCCTCAGAGGGCATCCCGCTCGCCGTCGAACCCGAACCGGGCCACCTCCTCGCCACTCTGGCCGACTTCCACCATCTCCGCCGTGTCCTGGGTGACCCCGAACTTCTCGGCCTCACCCTGGACATCGGCCACTGTCAGTGCCTCGAACCCCTCTCTCCCGCCGACTGCGTGCGGGCCGCCGCCCCCTGGCTGCGGCACGTCCAGATCGAGGACATGCGGCGCGGCGTCCACGAGCACCTCCCCTTCGGGGACGGGGAGATCGACTTTCCGCCGGTCCTGGCGGCCCTCGCCGCCACCGGCTACCAAGGCCTGACCGTCGTCGAACTGCCCCGCCACTCCCACGCCGGTCCTCACTTCGCCGCGCACTCCCTGCCGTTCCTCTGCCACGCCGAACGAGCCGCGGCCACCGCGCCGCCCGGCCCCGCTCAGGACTTCCAGCAGCCCGCGCCACCCCATGGCGCTCCCTCCACCGCCCCTGAAGGGAGCAGCAGATGAGCCAGCCCCACACCACTCCCGCGGCGAAGACCGAGAGCGCCCAGGACACCCCGAGCGCCAGAACCCACCCCGGAAACTCCACCCCTGGTACCGCAACCCCTGGCACCGCATCGACCTCTGACACCGCATCTACCCTTGACACCGCATCCACCTATCCCTCGCTCACAGACCTCCGCAACCACCTCACCACCCACCTGGACCCACCCGCCCGCACCTGGCTCGACCACGCCCTCGACGAGGCCGCCGCGCACCCCGGCCTCCACGGGCCCATCTCCGTATGGGAGCTGCGGCTCGCCGAGGCCGGCCGACGCTGCGGGCCCGTACACGCCGACGCCGCACGGGTCCTGATCCTCGACGCGGCCCGCGCCGGCACCGACGCCCTGACCCGGGTGTACTTCCAGGGCACCGCCGACGAACGCCGAGCCGTGCTGCACGCCCTGCCCCACCTCGTGTCCGGCCCGGGCGCCCTCCCGCTGATCGAGGACGCCCTGCGCACCAACGACACCCGGCTCCTCAGCGCCGCCGTCGGCCCCTACGCCGCCCGGCACCTGACGGCCCACGCCTGGCGTCACGCCGTGCTGAAATGCCTGTTCACCGGCGTCCCCGTCGACCATGTCGCGGATCTGTCCCGGCGCGCCGCCGGCGATGGCGAACTCGCCCGCATGCTGGCCGACTACGCCGCCGAACGCACCGCCGCCGGCCGCTCCGTCCCCGAGGACCTGCACCGCGTCCTGGACCTGACCGAGTCCGTCACCCCGGTTCCCGGCACGGACCACCCCCACGGCAAGGAGTCCTGATGCGCATCTTCGACCCCCACATCCACATGACGTCCCGGACCACCGACGACTACGAGGCCATGTACGCCGCCGGTGTGCGTGCCGTCGTCGAGCCTTCCTTCTGGCTGGGCCAGCCCCGGACCTCGCCCGCCTCCTTCCGTGACTACTTCGACTCCCTCCTCGGCTGGGAACCCTTCCGCGCAGCGCAGTACGGCATCGCCCACCACTGCACGATCGCCCTCAACCCCAAGGAGGCGAACGACCCGCGCTGTGCGCCCGTCCTCGACGAGCTGCCGCGATATCTCGTCAAGGACAACGTCGTGGCCGTCGGGGAGATCGGCTACGACTCCATGACCCCTGCCGAAGACACCGCCCTCGCCGCGCAGCTGCAGCTCGCCGCCGACCACGGACTGCCCGCCCTCGTGCACACCCCCCACCGCGACAAGCTCGCCGGGCTGCGCCGCACCCTCGACGTCGTCCGGGAGTCCGCCCTGCCCGCGGATCGCGTCCTGGTCGACCACCTCAACGAGACCACCGTCAAGGAGGCCAGGGACAGCGGCTCCTGGCTGGGCTTCTCCGTCTATCCCGACACCAAGATGGACGAGGAGCGCATGGTCGCGATCCTGCGCGCCCACGGGACCGAGCAGGTCCTGGTGAACTCCGCCGCCGACTGGGGAAAGAGCGACCCCCTCAAGACACGCAAGGTCGGCGACCTGATGTTGGCCGAGGGGTTCGACGAGGACGACGTCGACCAGGTGCTGTGGCGCAACCCCGTCGCCTTCTACGGGCTCAGCGGCCGCCTGAACCTCGACGTCACCGGCACGGAGGCCACCCACGAGGGCAACTCCATCCTGCGCGGCGCCCCGCTGGAACCGCACACGCCGGTCACCGGCCCCGGCACGCCGGCCCGAGTGACCCACGCGGAGGCGTGAACGATGCGCTTCCGCCACCCTGACGGCTCCACCGTCCACCTCGCCTACTGCACCAACGTCCACCCCGCCGAAACGCTCGACGGCGTTCTCGCTCAACTCCGTGACCACTGCGAACCCGTCCGCCGCCGCCTGGGCCGTGACCGGCTCGGCATCGGGCTGTGGCTGGCGAAGGACGCCGCCCACGCCCTCGTCACCGACCCCTCCGCACTGCGCAGGCTGCGCACGGAGCTGGACCGGCGCGGCCTCGAGGTCGTCACCCTCAACGGCTTCCCCTATGAGGGCTTCGGTGCCGAGGAGGTCAAGTACCGCGTCTACAAGCCGGACTGGGCCGACCCGGAACGCCTCGACCACACCACCGCCCTGGCCCGTGTCCTCGCCGGTCTCCTCCCCGACGACGTCACCGACGGGACCATCTCCACGCTGCCCCTCGCCTGGCGCACCGCATACGACGACGAGCGCGCGGAGACCGCCCGCACCGCGCTGCGCACCCTCGCCGAACGCCTCGACGCCATCGAGGAGCTGACCGGCCGCTCCATCCGCGTCGGCCTGGAACCGGAACCCGGCTGCGTCGTCGAAACCACCCGCGACGCCATCGCCCCGCTCACCGCGGTCGGCCACGACCGCATCGGCATCTGCGTCGACACCTGCCATCTCGCCACCTCCTTCGAAGATCCGCACACCGCCCTGGACGCGCTCACCGCAGCCCGCGTCCCCGTCGTCAAATCCCAGCTCTCCGCCGCCCTGCACGCCGAACACCCCCATCTTCCCGAGGTGCGCCAGGCCCTCTCCGCCTTCGCCGAACCCCGCTTCCTGCACCAGACCCGTACGGCCACCGCGGCCGGCCTCTGTGCCACCGACGACCTCGACGAGGCCCTCGCCGGAGATGCCCTTCCGGACGCCTCACCCTGGCGCGCCCACTTCCACGTCCCCCTGCACGCGGCCCCCGCCGCGCCCCTCACCTCCACGCTCCCGGTCCTGAGATCCGCACTGACCAGGCTCGTCGGCGATCCGAGCCCGCTCACCCGCCACCTGGAGGTCGAGACCTACACCTGGCAGGCCCTCCCGCCCGAGTCGCGCCCCAAGAGCCGCACCCAACTGGCCGAGGGCATCGCCGCCGAACTCACCCTCGCGCGCGACCTGCTGACCGACCTCGGCC
>NZ_POUC01000596.1 GCF_002891435.1 Streptomyces cahuitamycinicus | reverse complement strand
CCTCTCCATCTCCCGCACCCGCTCCAGCAACGGCATCGGATCCACCCCCACCGACCCGGGCAGACACTCCGCGATCCTCTCCACGGTCCATCCGCCGGAGGCATACGCGGCGCGCAACTCCCGTGGCTGGGCCCACACCGCGATCTTCGCCCCGGCGACCGTGTACACCTGCCCGGTGATCCCCTCCCGGGAGGCGGCGTCGGACAGCAGGTACACCACCAGCGCGGCGACGTCCTCGGGCTCCCCGATCTCGGCCAGTTCCGTCGGCACGCCCGCCGACATCCGGGTCCGCGCGACCGGCGCCACGGCGTTCGCGGTCACCCCGTACTTGTGCAGCCCGAGCGCGGCGCTGCGCACCAGCGAGATGACGCCGCCCTTCGCGGCGCTGTAGTTGGCCTGTGAGACGGATCCCTGGTGGTTGCCGCTGGTGAAGCCGATCAGCGTCCCGGCCCGCTGCCCGCGCATCACCGCACAGGCCGCCCGGAACACCGTGAAGGTACCCTTCAGATGGGTCGCGACGACCGGGTCCCACTCGTCCTCGGTCATGTTGAACAGCATCCGCTCGCGCAGGATCCCGGCCACACAGACCACACCGTCCAGCCGCCCGTACGACGCCAGCGCCACGTCGACGACCCGCTGCCCGCCGGCCATCGTGGAGATGTCGTCGGCCACGGCCACCGCCTGCCCGCCCGCGGCCTCGATCTCCTTGACGACGGCCTGGGCGATCTCACTGGTCGGTGACGCGCCGTCGACCGAGACGCCGTAGTCGTTGACGACGACCTTCGCCCCCTCGGCCGCCGCCGCGAGCGCGACCGCCCGGCCGATGCCCCGCCCGGCGCCCGTGACGGCGACGACCTTGCCTGCCAAGAAGTTCCCCACGCCCGGCCCCTTCCCGTCCCACGGTTTCTGACGGACCGTTAGATACTCGATTCCCGAATTCTACGACCCGTCAGATACGGGAGGGCAAGCCCCGGGGAGGACTCATGTCACTGCCGGACGCGTTCCACGACATCGCCAAGCGCGTTAACAACTGGGGTCGTTGGGGATCCGACGACGAGATCGGGACCCTGAACCTGATCACCGACGAGGTCGTCAGGCAGGCCGCGGCGACCGTCCGCACCGGCCGGCGCGTCCCGCTCGCGCTGCCCCTCCAGCAGGACGGCGTGCAGACCGGCATGATCCCCGGCCGGGTCAACCCCCTGCACGCCATGGTGCAGATCAACCAGGAGATCTTCGGTCCGGGGACGGTCGCGTGCAGCGACGACGTCGTGACCATGGGACTCCAGGCGGCCACCCACTGGGACGCCCTGCCCCACGTCTCACACTCGGGCCGGCTCTACAACGGCCGCCCCGCCCACACCGTCACCGCGCACGGCGGCGCCGGGTTCAGCGGCATCGGCACGGTCCGGCACGTCGTCTCGCGCGGGGTACTGCTGGACGTCGCCCGGGCCCGCGGCACGGACCGGCTCGACGGCGGGTACGCCGTCACCCCCGAGGACCTGGACGCCGCCGAGGAACTGGCCGGGGCACGGGTGCGGGCGGGGGACGTCGCGCTCGTGCGGACCGGGCAGATCCAGGCCTGCCTGGCCGGGGACCGGCACGGCTACGCCCACCCGTCGCCTGGGCTGTCGATCCGGACGCCGGAGTGGTTCCACGCGCGTGATGTCGCGGCCGTCGCCAACGACACCCTGACCTTCGAGGTGTTTCCGCCCGAGGTGGAGGGCCTCTGGCTGCCGGTGCACGCCCTCGACCTCGTGGAGATGGGCATGCCACAGGGTCAGAACTGGAATCTCGAAAAGTTGTCCACAGCCTGTGGAGAAGAAGGGCGGTACGCGTTCCTGCTGACGGCGACCCCGGAGCCGTTCACCGGGGCGACCGGCTCTCCGGTGGCGCCCGTCGCCGTCCTGTAGGCCGACGGCCCGGGACCCGCCCGCCGGACGCGCGGCGGACCGGCACGGCCGGGCCGCCATCCGCCGCAGCTGGATGGCGGCGCCGCGCTGCTCGCCCCGAGCACGGCAGCGCGCGCCGCCACCCGACTCCGGCGCTCCCGCCCCGGCTCCCCGCCCCTGAAGGGAGCCGACGCCGAATCACGACTCACACTCGCCGAGGGCTGCCGTCCACCGAAGCCCTCGTCGTCCCCTCACGGCGAATCGCTGCCCACCAGAGTGAGCAAACGGTCACGACGCGTCAACCGGAGTTCGGGGAAATGTCGCTTAGGTGGCCTTTGCCGTAGGCGCGCACGGAAGCACGTCCCGGCGCATCGCCGCATGCCCCGACAGAACCCGCCGACCCGCCGTGCATCCGTGCCCCGGCCTCGCCGCACGAACCCGCGGCATGTGCCGCCGTACACCGCACCCGGCCGGGACGGGCGGCGGCGCTGCACCAGCTCCCGCCGGAACGGGCAGCGGCACTACACCACATCCCGCCGGAACGGGCGGCGGCGCCACACCAGACCCCGCCGGAACGGGCAATGGCGCTACACCGCCTCGTACGCCAGACCCTCGAAAGCCGCCCCGCCGCACGCCACCGCGCCGCCTCCGCACGACGCCGCGAGGTCGGGGGACTTGGCACACCGGTCCACTTCGCACCAGATCCGCTTGCCGGCGGCCTCGACGCTCCAGCCCCAGCGGTCGGCGAGGCCGTCGACGAGTGCCAGGCCCCGGCCGCCGGTCGCTTCGTCGCCGACGCACCGGGGCACGGGGGCCCGGCCGCTGCCGTCCGCGACCTCCAGACGGACGGTGGACTCCTCCGTCACCACGTGCGGCAGGGACAGCCGCAGGACGGCGGGACGGCCGGTGTGCACCACGGCGTTGGTGACGAGCTCGGAGACGAGCAGGATCAGCGTCTCGGCGAGGGGTTCGTCGGCCTGTATGCCGGACCCGGCCAGGCGGGAGCGGGCCCACCGCCGGGCTCGCCCCACTTCTGCGGGGTCGGGCCGGATCTCCAGCTGCACTTGAAGCACCTGCACCGCTCACACCATCCGAACCGGCGGACACTTAGGCTCGCGCCTCACGAAGGCCACGATCGTAGCCATTTTCTGCATGGCCAGAACAACGGCCGGGGCAAGGATCACTGAACGTGAATCCCTTGTGGGACAGCATGGTTGACGTACAGTCACGCCAACAAGCGCTTCGGGCATATTCCAGCGCGAAGGAGTACCCCTGCGGCATACTGTGCGACGCTCGCCGCGGGCAGTCGAACAGGCGGCGCCACGGGGTCGCACTGCGCTCGGAGCCACTCGCATTTGACACAAGGTACCGGAGCGGGCAATCGACTCCAGGCCGTGGCGAGTCACACTGAGGACACAAGCCGATATCAACGCTCCGTGATTTCGGTATGCCACGATCCGCGACACACCCGGGAGCGGTCGCGGCGATTTCGCAGCCAGACGGCCCGTCAGGCCGTCTCGGGCGCCAGAGCCGCCGCCAACATCTCCTCACTCTCCGTAACTCCGCCCGTACGGTGGGTTCGAACCCATGCGCGCTTCAGATGCAGATGGACCTCGGACTCCCAGGTGAAGCCCATCCCGCCGTGCACCTGGAGACAGTCGCGGGCGCCGCGCACGGCGGCCTCGTCGGCGAGGATCCGGGCCGCGGCGATGTCGGCCGGGTCGGCGGTGACGGCGGCCGCGTAGACCGCCGCGCGGGCCGTCTCCGCCCGGACCAAGATCCCCGCGCACAGATGCGCCACCGCCTGGAAGGCCCCGACAGGCCGTCCGAACTGTTCGCGGGTCCGGGCGTGTTGCGCCGCCAGTTCGCAGACACGGGTGGCCGTGCCGAGTTGCTCGGCGGCGGTGAGCAGGATCGCGACGGGGTCGGGGGCGGGCCGCGCGGCGGGCACGCGGTGCAGGGG
>NZ_POUC01000595.1 GCF_002891435.1 Streptomyces cahuitamycinicus | reverse complement strand
GGCGGGCGGGGTGCTCGTCCCCGAGGGGCCGCCGCGTTCGCGGGCGAAAATTTCCTTCACGTCTCGGGTCACGCTTGAAAGATATTTTCGGGGCGGCGGCGGGGTCAAGAGTGCGCACAATGGGTGCATGGAACCCATCAGCCCCCTGGAGCAGGCGCTGCACGCCGCGCGCGCCCTCGTGCTGGCCGACCTCGTCGCGGGACGCGTCGCCGACGCGGATGTCGTGTCCCTGGTCGAGGAGTCCGTCAAGCAGCGCCGATGGTGGGTCGAGCAGTGGCCCGAGGGCGCCCGGTACGTGGCCGGCCTGGTCGCGCAGGACGTCCAGGACGCCCTGCTGGAGCGGTACGGCCGCTGGCCGCTGTGCCCGGTGTGCGGGGCCGGCGAGCCGCACGCGCTGGACGTGGAACCGGAGTTGGGGGCCGACCCGCACTGGGTGTGCGGCGAGGCCGGCGTGAAGGTCGCCGCGGTGGGATCGCTGAGCGAGGCCATCGGCGGGACGACGTCGTCGTGAGGCGCTCGTGACGATCTACATCGACCCGCCGACCTGGCCCGGCCACGGCCGCCTGTGGTCCCACCTCGTCAGCGACGTCTCCTACGACGAGCTCCACACCTTCGCCGCTCGCCTCGGAGTTCCCGGCCGGGCCTTCGAGCGTGACCACTACGACATCCCCGGCGAGCGGTACGCCGACGTGGTGGCCGCCGGGGCCGTTGAGGTCAGCACCCGCGAGGTGGTGCGGCTGCTGCACGCGGCGGGGCTGCGGCGGCCCAAGGGCCGCTACCCCTCGCGGGGTTCGCGCAGCTCGTAGGCCAGGTGCTCGGGGTCCTCGGCGGGCACCTGGGTGAACCCGGCCCGGGCGAGCACGTTCTGCGAGGGCAGGTTGCCCCGCTCGACCATCGCGACCACGGTCCGCACCCCGTCCTGCTTCAGCGCCCAGGCCGACAGCGCGCGCAGCGCCTCGGTGGCGTAGCCGTGTCCGCGGGCGCCCTCGACCAGGTCGTAGCCGATCTCGACCCGTCCCGCCTCGTCCGGGACGCCGTGGAAGCCCATGGCGCCGAGCGCGCGGTCGTCCTCGCGCCGGACCAGCACGTACATGCCCCACTCGGGCCGGTGGACCCCGTCCTCGTACTGCTTGTAGATCAGCCCGGCGCCGACCCGGGTGCCCTCGACCGGGCCGCCCTCGATCCACGGGTAGCCGCCGTCGCCGACCGTGGACAGGTCGGTGGCCGCCGCAGGGGTGACGCCCTCCAGGGTGAGCCGCTCGGTGCCGATCACCAGGTTGTTGTTCCAGCGCCACCCGGTCACCAGGGCGCGGCCGGGCGGTTCCGCGCGGCCGGTGGCCCACAGCAGGGCCGGCCACGGGGTGGGGCCGGGCTGGACGTGCGGGAAGATCCGGCTGAGCACGAAGTCGCACAGCTCGGGCGCCGGTTCGTACGACAGCCCCAGCCCTTCGCAGATGTCGTGCGTGTGCAGCAGCACCTCGGCCACGCCCATCGCGGCGAACCCCTCACGGTTCGCGCTGCGGAACGGGTAGGGGTGGAAGGCCCGCACGTCACGCGGGGCGGTGCGGACCGCCGCCGCGAGCAGGGCGCCCGTCGTGCTGATCACGCGCAGCGCACCCGCGTTGTCGGTCCCCTCCTCCAGCGACAGCTCGAACGGCGAGTACCCGTCCTGCTCCCGCCCCGCCAGCTGCCCCGCGTACGCGATGAGGTCCTCGGCGATGTGCACCGCCGTCTGCCGGCAGTCCCAGTCGAGCCGCCCCGCCCGTACGCCTTCCCAGTCCCGCTCGGTGACCGCCCCCAACAGCCCCACGCACTCGGCGACGGCCTGCTCCACCTGTTCCGCTCCCGTTGTCCACATGGCGGGGAGGCTACGAGACGTCGTGGGGTGGGAGCGACAGCATTTCCAGCTCGGCGGTGAGGTTGTGCCGGGCCGTGGCCTCCCACGCGGAGGTGCCGTGCGGTGTCCTGAACAGGCGGGGAAGGTCGAGGAGTTGGCGCAGGATCGCGGCGCGGCCCTCGCGGAAGGCGTCGTTCGGGACGAAGTGGTACTCCTCGCGGACGGCCGCGGTGTAGGCGGCGTACGCCGACGGGGGCGAGGCGAGGATCGCGAGGTCGGCGTCGCACAGGACCTGGCCGTCGGAGTCGTCGTCGGCGGGGTCGTGGGTGACGGTGAGCCGGACCAGGCGGGCCACCTCGGCGGTCTTCGCGTCGGGCACGCCTGCTTCGGCGAGGGCGCGTTCGGCGAGGCGGGCCGAGCGCTCCTCGTTCTCGGAGCGGTCGGGCAGGTAGACCGCGTCGTGGAACCAGGCGGCCAGCCGGACCACGTCCGGGTCGTGCGCGTACCGCTGGAGTTCGTCGACGCGGTCGAGGACCGCGGTGAGGTGCCCGACCGTGTGGTAGCGGCGCTGGGGCTCCTGCCAGCGGGCGAGCAGGTTGTCGGCGTACGGCAGCGGGTCCGGGCCGCCGGCCGGCCCCCGGGTCGCTTCCAGGGTGCGGGCGAAGCGGGTGCGCAGGGAGTCGAGATCGGCCATGGGGGCATTCTCCCGCTGAGCGGGGTTCGGCACCTAGCGTAGGGGTCATGACGACTCCTGCTGATGTGCCTGACGTACGGGACCCCGAGCAGCCCGGGCGGTTGCTGACGATCGAGCGTGACGCGCTGATCCCGCTGCTGCGGGACCGGGCCGGGGAGGACTTCGCGCTGCCTGTCGCCGCGTGTCCGGGCTGGACGGTGCGGGACGTGCTGGCGCACTGCTCGGCCGCGCTGACCCGGGTGGCGGAGGGCAGGTTCGAGGAGGGCGTGTTCTGGCCCGAGGCCAACGACCGGGACATCGCGGAACGGGCCGACTGGAGCGACGCGCGGGTCGTCGACGAACTGGAGCGGGGGATGGGCGCGGCCGGGCCCGCGATCGCCGGGGCCGGCGGCAGGCTGGACGGCCTCGCCCTCGGGGAGTGGGTGCACGCCGGGGACGTCCGCGACGCCCTCGGCGAGCCGGGGGCGTACGGCGGCGCCGGGCTGCCGGACGCGCTCGCGCTGCTCGCCCGGATCACCCGCGAGCGGGGGCACGTGCCGCTGCACGCCGACCTCGACGACCTGGACGAGCCGCTGCGGCTGGGGGAGAGCGGCGGGGAGCGGACCCCGGGCCGTTTCATCGGGGACGGGCCGACGCTCGTACGGCTGTACGCGGGGCGGCCGGTCGACGGGGCGCCGGCGTTCGAGCTGGCCGGGGTGGAGGTGAAGGAGCTGAACATCTACGGCTGAGGCAGGGCCCCGGGGGCTTCGGATCCGGTGGGGATGGGCAGCGTAGTCTTTGATTGGACTAGACCTGTCGCCGAACGCGGCGCCCGTCCGACGAAGGGGCCCCATGAGCAAGCGTGCAGTCCTGGAGGTGATCGCCCTCGGCGTCGAGGACGCGGTCGCCGCCCAGGCGGGAGGCGCGGACCGCCTCGAAGTGGTCACCGACATGGCGGCCGACGGGCTCACGCCGTCGGCCGCCACCGTCGCCGGGATCCGCCGGGCGGTCGACATCTCGCTGCGGGTGATGCTGCGGCCGGCCGCCGGTTTCGGGGCGGGGGACGTCGACCGGCTGGTGCGTGCGGCCGGTGAGCTGCGGGAAGCCGGGGCGGAGGAGTTCGTCCTGGGGTTCCTCGATGCGGGTGGTGTGGTCGACCTGGCGGCTGTGGAGAGGGTGGTGGGGGTGCTGGACGGTTGCCCCTGGACGTTCCACCGCGCGATCGACCGGGCCGCGGACCGGGACGCCCTGCGCAAGCAGCTGGACGGGATGCCGGGGCTGGACACCTACCTGACGGCCGGGGCTTCGGGTGGGGTCGACGAAGGGCTTCCTGTGCTGCTCGCC
>NZ_POUC01000594.1 GCF_002891435.1 Streptomyces cahuitamycinicus | reverse complement strand
GCGTCAGATGTGTACAAGAGACAGGCCCCGTCAACACTCCCCACGCCAGCAACACCCGCAACAGCAGTACCAACCGCACGGGAGGTGAAGGGCGTTGACGACCGAGTCCCACGTGTCCCATCCGGTCACGCCCCGCCGGACATACCTGATCGGCCGCGCCCGGCCGAACGCGATCATCGGCCGCAACCGGGAGACCGGCGAGATCGCCCTGATCGTCGTGGGCGCGTTCCTCGGCATGATGTGCGGGCTCCTCGTCCCGGTGCTGTCCCTGCGCATCGTGCTGCTCGCCGGGTTCCCGATGCTGGCGCTGGCCGCGGTGTACGTGCCGTACAAGCACCGCACCTTCTACAAGTGGTTCGAGATCAACCGCAGCTACAAGCGGACCCTCAAGCAGGGCACCACCTACCGCTCCACCGCGATCGAGGCCGGCACCCGGCTGGACGGCAAGGAGATCGAGGTCGGCCCGCCCCCGGGCATCGGCCGCATCACCTGGCTGGCCGCCCCCTTCGGCCCCGACGAGATCGCCGTGCTCCTGCACGCCGACCGCAAGACCGTCACCGCCGCCATCGAGATCGAGGGCCCCGGCGTCGGCCTGCGCGACTCCGAGGACCAGGAGGCCCTGGTCGACCGCTTCGGCACGCTGCTCAAGCACGTGGCCAACGGCGACGGCTTCGTCACCCGCATCCAGATGCTGGCCCGCACCCTCCCGGCCGACCCGGACGCCCACAACAAGGACGTCGCCGTCCGCGGCGACGAAAAGGCCCTGCCCTGGATCCAGGAGTCCTACGACCAGCTCCAGTCGATGGTGTCCACCAGCAGCGAGCAGCACCGCGCCTACCTGGTCGCCTGCATGCACTACACGCGCGACCTCGCCGCCGAGGCCAACGCCATGGCCCGGGCCGCCCGCGCCCACGGCGGCAAGGTCGACCGGGACGCCGGCCTCGCCGTCGTCATGGCCCGCGAGCTCACCGACATCTGCTCACGCCTCCAGGAGGCCGACATCCGCGTACGGCAGCCGCTCGGGCAGGGACGGCTGGCCTCGCTGATCCACTCCATGTACGACCCGGACCACCCCATCGACCACATCCAGGCGATGACCAAGCGCAACGCCTGGCCGGCCGAACTGGACGCCATGGAGCCCACCTACCTCCAGGCCAAGACCCGCGAGTCCTCCACCCGCGCCCCCTGGTGCCACGCCACGGCCTGGGTGAAGGAGTGGCCGATGACCCCCGTCGGCGTCAACTTCCTGGCCCCGCTGCTCGTCCACACCCCGGACGTCATCCGCACGGTCGCCGTCACCATGGACCTCGAACCCACCGAGGTCGCCATCGAGCGCATGCTGACGGAGAAGACCAACGACGAGGCCGAGGCGTCCCGCGCCGCCAAGATGAACCGCACGGTCGACCCGCGCGACATCGCCGCCCACTCCCGGCTCGACCAGCGCGGCGAGGACCTCGCCAGCGGCGCGGCCGGCGTCAACCTCGTCGGCTACATCACGGTCTCCTCCCGCAACCCCGACGCACTCGCCCGCGACAAGCGCACGATAAGGGCCTCCGCGGGCAAGTCGTACCTCAAGCTGGAATGGTGCGACCGCGAGCACCACCGCGCGTTCGTGAACACCCTTCCCTTCGCCACCGGCATTCGGAGGTAGGACCAGATGCGGGACCCGCTGTCCGTCCTCACCGACGCCTTCACCTCCTTCCTCTTCGGGAAGGTCGAGACGACCAGGCTCCCGGTGCGCACGTCCACGGGCCAGGCCCAGGCGGTCTACCTCCCGACCGCCGCCCCCGGCCTCGGCGACTCCGGCGTCATCATCGGCCGCGAGGTGTACTCCGGAAAGGGCTACATCTACGACCCCTTCCAGCTCTACGGCCAGCAGCTCCCCGCCCCCCACTGGCTGGTCCTCGGCGAGTCCGGCAACGGCAAGTCGGCGCTGGAGAAGACGTACGTGCTGCGCCAGCTCCGCTTCAAGGACCGCCAGGTCGTCGTCCTGGACGCCCAGGGCGAGGACGGCGTGGGCGAATGGAACCTCGTCGCCCAGGAACTGGGCATAACTCCCATCCGTCTGGACCCGATGGCGGCCCTGGACATGGGTATCCGCCTCAACCCGCTCGACCCGGCGATCACCACCACGGGCCAGCTCGCGCTGCTCCGGACGATCATCGAGGTCGCCATGGGGCACGGCCTGGACGAACGCTCCGGCTTCGCCCTCAAGGTCGCCCACGCCTACGTCAACGAGACCATCGTCGACCGCCAGCCGGTGCTGACCGACATCGTCGAGCAGCTGCGCCACCCCGAACCCGAGTCGGCCGAGGCGATGAACGTCGCCCTGGACGACGTACGCGCCTGGGGCCTCGACGTCGCCCTGGTCCTGGACCGCCTGGTCGACGGTGACCTGCGCGGCATGTTCGACGGCCCGACGACCGTGGGCATCGACCTCGACGCCCCGCTCATCGTCTTCGACCTGTCCCACATCGACCGCAACTCCATCGCCATGCCCATCCTCATGGCGATCGTCGGCGTCTGGCTGGAGCACACCTGGATCCGCCCCGACCGGAAGAAGCGCATCTTCCTGGTCGAGGAGGCCTGGCACATCATCAACAGCCCGTTCGTCGCGCAGCTCTTCCAGCGCCTGCTGAAGTTCGGCCGGCGCCTGGGCCTGTCGTTCGTGGCGGTGGTCCACCACTTGTCGGACGTCGTGGACGGGGCGGCCGCGAAGGAAGCGGCGGCGATCCTCAAGATGGCCTCGACCAGGACGATCTACGCCCAGAAGGCGGACGAGGCGAGGGCGACGGGCCGGGTGCTGGGGTTGCCCAGGTGGGCGGTGGAGATCATCCCGACCCTCACCCCCGGCATCGCCGTGTGGGACGTCAACGGCAACGTCCAGGTCGTCAAACACCTCGTCACGGAGACCGAACGCCCGCTCGTCTTCACCGACCGCGCGATGACCCAGTCCTCCGCCGACCTCGCGGACGACGCCCTGCACGCCGCCGAACTTGAGGCGGAGGAAAGGGCCGCGGCCTTCGTGGAGCACCACCTGGGCGACTCCGAATCGACGGTGGCGTAGGCGTAAGGGGAAGACGCGTGAGACCGGACGACCGCCACACCCCGCGGGACGGCCAGGGAGGCATCCCCGACGGCCTGCTGGTCGGCGTACTGGCGTTCCTCCTCGGCATGACCGTGCTGGTGTGGACGGCCACGGGCCTCGCCGCCCTGTTCGCACACGGTTCCTGGCCGTCCGGCGTCACCTTCGCCCGCACGCCCCTGGCCATGCGCGGCCTCATCGCCCAGCCCCACGACATCTCCGGCGCCTGGCCCGGCACACCCCCCGGCGAACTCTCCGGCTACGGCCTGTTCTGGGGCCTGTTCATCGGCCAGCTGATGGTCCTGGTCGTCCTGACCGTGTTCGTGATGAGCACGCTGGCCCGGTGGCGGGCGGTTCGGGCGAGGCGCCGGGAGGAGAGGATCCGGGCGGCGCAGGAACCGCCGACGCCGACGCAGCACGAGGCACCGGCACAGGCGCAGACACCGGCACTCGTACAGACACCGGCACCGGAGCTTGATCCGACGGCGGTGCAGCACGAGTTGCCGACACCCCGCTCGCACCCCCCGGAGCCGGCACCGGTTCCGCCTCCCTCAGCGACCGTCCCGACCACAGCCCCGGCTCCCCTGTTCGCCCAGGACCGGGTGGGCAGGTGGGAAAGGGTCCTCGTGGCCCCGAGGGAGACCCGCCGGAGCACGGCAGCCCAGGCGGTACGCGACGCGGAAGGCCCCGCCCTCGTCGTCACCTCGAATCCCGCTCTCTGGCAGGAAACCAAGGACGCCAGAGCCAAGCTGGGCCCCACCCACCTCTACGA
>NZ_POUC01000593.1 GCF_002891435.1 Streptomyces cahuitamycinicus | reverse complement strand
ACCCCTGCCTGGCGCCCCTCTGGCTCCCCCCGTACCACGCCTTCCGCATCGTTCCCGGCGACCTCGGCACGAAGGGCGGCCTCCGCACGGACGCCCGGGCCCGGGTCCTGCGCGAGGACGGCTCGGTCATCCCCGGCCTGTACGCGGCGGGAAACGCCAGCGCGGCCGTCATGGGCCACAGCTACGCGGGCGCGGGCTCGACGATCGGCCCGGCGATGACCTTCGGGTACATCGCGGGGAGGGATGTGGCGGGGGTGTCGTAGGGCGGCGTTCCGGTTGGTGCCGGTTGGTGCCGGGGGCCTCCGGCCCGGGTACGAGGTCCGGTGACGCGTCCTCGCGGACGCCCTCAGGCAGCCGTCTCAGCCAGCCGTCTCAGGCGGCTTGCGGGCCACGAGGGACGCCTGGGCGACCGGTTCGCCGCCTGCCGCGTCCGGTTCGCGCACCGTCCGGGCGCGGAGGGTGAAACCGGCCGCTCGCAGCAGGGCGGCGACGGGCTCAGGCCGGCGCCGCAGGAAGGTCAGGGACACGTCGTGGCCGAACGCTCCCTCGTAGCGCCGGTGTTCGTCACCGAACTGGAAGCCGAGGAGCAGATGCCCGCCGGGGCGCAGCACGCGGTGGAAACCGGCGAAGAGCGCGGGCAGGTGCTCCTCGGGTGTGTGGATGATCGAGTACCAGGAGACGACACCGTCGAGCGAGGAGTCCGGCAGGTCGAGCTCCAGCATCGAGCCCCGCACGAACCGCAGGTCCGGGTTCTCGCGGCGGGCGATCGCGAGCATCGACTCCGACAGGTCCAGCCCGAACACCGACAGCCCCTGGGACGCCAGGTAGGCCGTCACCCGCCCGGGTCCGCATCCCAGGTCGGCGACCTCGCCCCCCTCACCCACCAGCCCCGCGAAACCGTGGAGCACGCCCCGGTCCAGGGGCGTCCCCGGGCGCAGATCCTGGAAGTGGGCGGCGTAATCCTCGGCCAGGGCGTCGTAGAACACACGGGTCTCGGTCACGAAGTCAGGGGCGTCGGCCATGGCCGGAGACCCTAGCGCGGCGCCCGTTCCGGCCGGGCGCCCGTCGGCCACCTTCGAACCTCGGCAGTCCGACCGGCCGCCGGGCCCGTGTCCGCCGCCTACTGCTCGCTCTGCTTCCCGTCCCCCTGGTTCCCCCGTGCCCGGGCCGCGCCGATGCCGGCGCCCGCTCCGATCGCCGTGCCGAAACCGAGGCCCAGGGCCAGGCCGAGGGCGAGGTTGTCGAAGACGGTCATGCCGAGCACGAGCCCTATGGCCGCGCCGAGGGACAGGCCGGACGACAGGCCTGTGGCCAGGGCCTTGTCGGCGGGTGTGCCGCCGGCCTCCCCGCTGTTCTCCGGATCTTTCCGCATCCGCCCATCGTCCCACGGCCCAAAATTCGCCGGGAATTCACCGGCCGGCAGGGCCGGGAAAGGGCAGGAGCCCCGTCGCCTTACGGCGCGGGGCTCCTTGGGTACTACAAATCAGACCGGCGTGACGTTCTCAGCCTGCGGGCCCTTCGGACCCTGCGTGACGTCGAAAGACACCTGCTGGTTCTCCTCGAGCGAGCGGAAGCCACTCGCATTGATCGCGGAGTAGTGGACGAAGACGTCGGGGCCGCCGCCCTCTTGGGCGATGAAACCAAAGCCCTTTTCGGCGTTGAACCACTTCACGGTTCCGGTAGCCATAAGCCCTCCTTGGGCCCAAAAGGGTTGCCCTGCTCCAGAACCAGCAAGTGTGAAGATGAATTCCGCACAAGTGCATATGTCTGTGAATGACGAGAGCCCGCGGTCACATGCTCCGCAGGCTCTGTACTGCAAGGGAAACCAAACTGCAACTTGCGATGAGCCTAGCACGCAGGCACCGGAATGCAATAGGGGTCAAGATCACGTCACCCGAATGTTTGAACAAGCCGCGGCCGACTGGCGGTAGGAGGCGCCCACGGCAGGTCACACCCCGGTGACGGGGTCGCGCGCCGGTCCGTACGCCGTGAGGGCTAGCCTCACGATGTGGACAATCCTCGCACCCGGCCGCGCGTCGGCCACATCCAGTTCCTGAACTGCCTGCCCCTGTACTGGGGGCTCGCGAGAACAGGCACGCTCCTCGACTTCGAGCTCTCCAAGGACACCCCGGAGAAGCTCAGCGAGAAGCTGGTGCAGGGCGAACTCGACATCGGTCCGATCACCCTCGTCGAGTTCCTCCGGCACGCGGACGACCTGGTCGCCTTCCCCGACATCGCCGTCGGCTGCGACGGGCCGGTGATGTCCTGCGTGATCGTCTCGCAGGTCCCCCTGGACCGGCTGGACGGCGCCCGCGTCGCCCTCGGGTCGACCTCCCGCACCTCCGTCCGCCTCGCCCAGCTGCTCCTCGCCGAGCGCTACGGCGTCCAGCCGGACTACTACACCTGCCCGCCCGACCTCAGCCTGATGATGCAGGAGGCCGATGCCGCCGTCCTCATCGGTGACGCGGCGCTGCGCGCGAACATGCTCGACGGGCCGCGCTTCGGCCTGACCGTGCACGACCTGGGCGCACTGTGGAAGGAATGGACGGGCCTGCCGTTCGTCTTCGCGGTCTGGGCGGCCCGCCGCGACTACCTGGAGCGTGAGCCCGTCATCACCCGCCGGGTGCACCAGGCCTTCCTCGACTCCCGCAACCTCTCCCTGGAGGAGGTCGGCAAGGTCGCCGAGCAGGCCGCCCGCTGGGAGGCCTTCGACGAGGAGACCCTCGCCCGCTACTTCACGACCCTCGACTTCCGCTTCGGCGACCCGCAGCTGGCGGCGGTCGCCGAGTTCGCCCGGCGGGTCGGCCCGACGACCGGCTTTCCGGCGGACGTGAAGGTGGACCTGCTCCAGCCGTGAGCCGGGCGGTGCTCCCGCACTACTCTGCTGGGGAGTGCAGGCGTACCGGGACCGGAGTCGTCCCCGCCTGCCCACGGGGGAGGGGTGACGCCCATGCGGCCGCTCGACGTCGACGAACCCACCGTCGTGGGGCCCTACCGGCTGCTCGGCCGGCTGGGCTCCGGCGGCATGGGCCGGGTCTACCTGGGCCGCAGCGCCGGTGGCCGTACGGTCGCCGTGAAGATCGTGCATCCGCACTTCGCCCTGGACGAGGAGTTCCGGGCGCGTTTCCGGCGCGAGGTCGACGCCGCGCGCCGGGTGGGCGGTGCCTGGACGGCGTCCGTCCTGGACGCGGACCCGGGCGCGCGGGTGCCGTGGGTGGCGACGGCGTACGCCGCCGGTCCGTCGCTGTCGGCCGCGGTCGCCGACGGCGGGCCCCTGCCGGTCCACACCGTACGGGCGCTGGGCGCGGGGCTCGCGGAGGCGCTGGCGGCGGTGCACGAGCTGGGGCTGGTGCACCGGGACGTGAAGCCGTCGAACGTCCTGCTGACCCTGGACGGCCCGCTGCTGATCGACTTCGGGATCGCCCGGGCCACGGACGGCACGGCGTCCCTCACGTCCACCGGTGTGTCCATCGGCTCGCCCGGCTACATGTCGCCCGAGCAGATCCTGGGCCAGGGCGTCACGGGAGCCGCCGACGTCTTCTCACTGGGCGCGGTTCTCGCGTTCGCGGCGACCGGCCTGCCGCCCTTCCCCGGGGACTCCTCCGCCGCCCTGCTCTACAAGGTCGTCCACGAGGAGCCGGAACTCGGTCTGCTGGACGGGGAGTTGCGGGGCCTGACAGCGGAGTGCCTCGCGAAGGACCCGGACACGCGACCCGCCCCCGCGGAGCTGGCCCGCCGACTGGCCACCGAGGGCGCGGCCCGGCTGGTGGCGGGCGGGTGGCTGCCCGGAGCGCTGGTGGAGCAGGTGAGCCGGAGTGCCGTGCGGCTGCTGAACCTGGAGGTGACGGGGGCCGGGGC
>NZ_POUC01000592.1 GCF_002891435.1 Streptomyces cahuitamycinicus | reverse complement strand
GATCAGGCCCACGGCCCGCTCGGGCAGCCATGCGGAGGCCGTGCCGCTGTCGTCGGAGCCGGAGCCGAACAGGTGGGGGGCCAGCTGGGCCTGGAGGTCGGCCGGGTTGGGGCGGGCCGTGGGGTCCATCTGCATACAGGACTCGATGAGCGGCCGCAGTTCGTCCGGGAGCCCTTCGAGGTCCGGGCCCTCGCGCAGCAGCATGAAGACCGTCTCGACCGGGTTGGCGCCGTGGAAGGGCGGGTGGCCGGTGGCGGCGAAGACCAGCATGGAGCCGAGGGAGAAGACGTCGCTGGCGCCGGTGACGCTGCGGGAGTCCTTGGCCTGCTCGGGGGACATGTAGGCGGGCGTGCCGACGGCGACGTTCGTCATCGTCAAACGCGTGTTCGAGACGCCCGACGCGATGCCGAAGTCGATCACCCGGGGCCCGTCCTCCACGACGAGGACGTTCGACGGCTTGAGGTCCCGGTGCACCAGGCCCGCGCCGTGGATGGACTGGAGGGCCTCGGCCACGCCCGCCGCCAGCCAGCGCACCGCCTGGGCCGGCATCGGGCCGCAGTCGTTCACTATCTCCTCGAGGGAGGGCGCGGGGACGTACGCGGTGGCCAGCCACGGCACGGCGGCGCGCGGGTCGGCGTCCACGACCGCGGCCGTGTAGAAGCCGGAGACGGCGCGGGCCGCCTCCACCTCACGCGTGAAGCGGACCCGGAACAGCTGGTCCTCGGCCAGCTCCGTCCGGACGGTCTTGATCGCCACGCGCCGGCCGGACGCCGAACGCGCGAGATAGACCAGCCCCATGCCGCCGGCACCCAGCCGTCCCAGCACCTCGAACGGCCCGATCCGCCGCGGATCGTGCTGCGTCAGCTGATCCACCACTCTGCCTGCCACCTCCCCGTACGAGCCGCGCCAAAGCCACATGTTCCACGCGACCCCGAGCAGCGTCTCACCACCGCACCGCCATGACGGCACGCACCCTGATTCTTCCTGGCCGGAGCCCTGGTTGCGAACCCGGTGACAATTGGGATGTCTCGGAACAGAACTGATCAAACGATGACCAAACAATGCCTGCTCAGCGGCGCAGCAGCGCGAAGGAAGCCCCTTGGTCGTCCGTGACGACGGCGACCTCGCCGTACGAGGTCTCGAAGGGCGGCGCCTGCACCCGGCCGCCGAGGCGCGTCACGTCCTCCAGCGCGGCCGTCACGTCCTCGACCGCGAAATGCACGAGGAAATGGGGCGGCATCTCGGCCGGGTACACGTCCGAGACGGGGGCGCGGCCGAAGTCGGGCGCGGCGTCCGGGCCGAACAGCGCCTCGTGGAAGAGGTCGCCGTAGAAGGCGTTCGCCGCCTCGGTGTCCCGGGTGTACAGCTCGGTCCAGGCGAAGGTGCCCGGCTCGTGCCGCTTGCCGAAGCCGGGGTGCTCCTCCGGCTGCCACAGGGCGAAGACGGCGCCCTCGGGGTCGGTGACGAGCGCGGTGACGCCCAGTTCCCCGGCCGGTACCGGCGCCGAGACGATCTGCCCGCCCGCGTCCCGGATACGCCGGGCCAGGGCCGGTGCGTCCGGGGTCGCGAAGTACACCGTCCACACGGTGGGCAGCCTGCCGTCCACCTTGCGGACCAGCGCGGCCACGGGTTCGCCGTCCTTCAGCGCCTGCGCGAAGGAGCCGAACCAGTCCTCGAAGGTCCACCCGAAAAGTTGACCGTAGAACCGCTTGCCCGCCTCGACGTCGGGAAGCTGCGCGTCCACCCAGCACGGGACGCCCTCTCCGTACACCGATGCCCTGTTTTCGGCCATGCCGCCAACGTAACCGCGACTGCCGCGACCCGCAGACCAGGCACACAGCCTCCGCACTCCCCCGCACCCCATTTGCAGTCGGCCGAATCGCGCCCCGATCTCGCCTCGGTAAGCTGACGGCATGACAGGACAAGTGCGTACCGTCGACGGCCGCGTGGCCGGCCGGCGTGGGCAGGCGACCCGGCAGAAGCTGCTCGACTGCCTCAGCGAGATGCTCAGCTCCTCCCCGTACCGCGACGTCAAAGTCATCGATGTCGCCCGGAAAGCGGGCACTTCGCCCGCGACCTTCTACCAGTACTTCCCGGACGTCGAGGGCGCCGTCCTGGAGATCGCCGAGCAAATGGCGGCCGAGGGTGCCGCGTTGACGGAGCTCCTGGAGGGCCGTTCGTGGGCCGGCAAGGCCGGCTGGCAGACGGCGCAGGAACTCGTCGACGGCTTCCTGGAGTTCTGGCGCAAGAACGACGCGATCCTCCGGGTCGTCGATCTCGGTGCCGCCGAGGGCGACAAGCGCTTCTACAAGCTCCGGATGAAGATCCTCAACTCGGTGAACAACTCTCTCGCGGACGCCGTCGCCGAGCTCCAGGCCAAGGGCAGGGTCGACAAGGACGTGAACCCGGCGGCCGTCGCCGGTTCGCTCGTCGCGATGCTCGCGGCCGTCGCCTCCCACCAGAAGGGCTTCTCCTCCTGGGGCGTGAAGCAGGCCGAGCTGAAGCCGAACCTCGCCCTGCTGGTGCACCTGGGCGTCACCGGCCGGAAGCCGACGAAATAGCGCGGCGCGACGGCCGTCTTACGCATCCAAGTCCTGTCTGGCAGGCGGTGGTTCACCCGGGTGGACCGCCGCCTGTCGTGCTGTCCC
Organism: Streptomyces cahuitamycinicus; assembly: GCF_002891435.1. GTDB lineage: Bacteria > Actinomycetota > Actinomycetes > Streptomycetales > Streptomycetaceae > Streptomyces > Streptomyces cahuitamycinicus. The sequence continues at coordinate 1,212 of NZ_POUC01000592.1, read as the reverse complement.
GCCTCGGCACGAGCCGGAATACCCGGATCTCCCGTTCCACCCGCGCCTGGTACGCCGCGTACGGCGGCCAGAACGCCAGCAGCGCCTGCCACGCCGCCGCCCGCTCCTGCCCCGCCAGCAGCCGGGCCGTGACCAGGACGTCCCGGCCCTTCCAGCTGACCTCCGCGTCGGGACGCGCGAGCAGGTTGTGGCTCCAGGAGGGGTGCCCCGGCCGTCCGAAGTTGGACCCGACGACGATCCAGGAGCGCCCCCCGTCCTCCGGCATGCAGGCCAGGGGCGTACGACGGGGCAGCCCGCTCCTCGCCCCGGTGGAGGTCAGCACCACACCGGGGAGCAGTTGCGCGCTGAGCAGCACCTTTCCCCGGGTGAGCCGGTGGACCGCCCGGTCGAGGGCGGGGATCACGTGCGGCGCGACCCGGGCGAAGCCCCTGGTCGACGACACCTTCTGCACGACGCGCGCACCCCTCATGGGCCGGCCTCCTCGAAGACGTGTGCCGCGTCGGCCGCGTGCGCCCGCAGCCGGTGCACCGGCCCGAACAGCAGCTCGTCGCCCGCGGCACGCTTGAAATACAGATGAGCCTCGTGCTCCCAGGTGAATCCGATGCCGCCGTGCAGCTGGATCCCCTCGGCGGCGGCGCGGCGCAGCGCTTCGAGCGCCTGGGCGAGAGCGAGACCACCTGCCCTCTCCCCACGAGCCGGGGCCGCGGCGGCCCAGGCCGCGTAGTACGCCGCCGACCGGGCCGCCTGGACCTGGACGTAGGCGTCGGCCAGCCGGTGCTTGACCGCCTGGAAGGAGCCGACCGGCCTGCCGAACTGCTCGCGCTGCGCCACGTACGCGACGGTCCGCTCCAGCACCCGCCCCGCGGCCCCCGCGGCCTCGGCGGCGAGACAGGCGGCGGCGGTGGAGCCGAGCCGGGCCAGGGCGGGGAGGCCGGCGTCGGCGGCGTCCCCGCCCAGCAACTCGGCTGGGGTGTGGCGCAGTTGGACACGCCCCTGCGGACGGGTGGCGTCCAGGGCGGTCTGCCGTACACGGGTGAGACCGGCGGCGTCCGCGCGCACGAGGAAGAGCAGCACGCGCGAGCGCGCGAATCCCCCGGTGTGCGCGGCGACGACGAGCAGCTGGGCGCTGTGCCCGTCGAGAACCTGGTCGACCTGCCCGTACAGCTGCCAGCCGCCCTCGGCCCGCCGGGCCTGTACGCCCCCGGCCCGTCC
>NZ_POUC01000591.1 GCF_002891435.1 Streptomyces cahuitamycinicus | reverse complement strand
AGATGGGTATAAGAGACAGGATTTGCTGGCTGGTCTCGCGCCAGTAGAGGACCCCCGACGCGAAGGGGTTGGCCGTCATCTCACGGCCCTTCTGGCTGTCGGCGTGGGTGGCGAAGACGAACCCCTCGTCGGTGATCCGGTTGAGGGCGACCATGCGGGTCGAGGGACGTCCGCGGGTGTCCGCGGTGGCCAGCGCCAGCGCGCGGGGTTCGCGCACCCCGAGGCGGACGGCGTCCTCGAACCAGGCGCGGACGAGCGGCACGGGCTCGGCCGGCGGCGCGTGGAACTCGGGGAAGGCGATGTCGATGGTTCCCGTGAGGGTCTCCGACCTGGCTGTGCTCATGATGGGTATCTCCGTTTCGGTGTCAGATCCGCGCCGTGCCGTGGGCGAAGACGGCGCCGCTGCCGCCGACCTCCACCGAGGTGACCCGGTCGGAGGTGCCCTCGGCACGGGCGATCATCAGGGAGGGGCGGGCGATGTCGAGGCCCTGCAGGATCTCGATGCGCCGCCCGTACCCGGCCAGCCCGTGGCGGGCCAGGTGGATGGCGAGCGGGCCGGCGGCGGACCCGGTCGCCGCGTCCTCGACGACGCCGTACGCGGGCGAGAACATGCGGCTGCGCCACTGCGTGCCCGAGCCCGCGAAGCAGTTGGCCGCCATGTCCGGGAAGAGGGACAGCGCACGGTGGTCCGGGTGGAGGGCCGACAGCGCCTCGAAGCTCTCCAGGCCGACGAAGACGTGCCGGGGGCCGTTGCGGTAGATCTCCACGGGCAGCGTGGACGTCTTCACGCCCAACGCGTCGAGGAGCTCGTCGGCCTCGTCGAACGGCTTCCAGGTGGGCACCGGCTGGCGCATCCGCGCGGCCACGGCCCGGCCGTCCGCGTGGTCCACCTCGAAGGGGATGGTCCCCACCTTCGTCTCCAGCCGGAGGCCCGGCCGCCCTGTCTCGTTGCCCAGGGCGATCGCGGTGCCGAGCAGCGGATGGCCGGCGAAGGGCAGTTCGTTGACCGGCGTGAAGATGCGGATGCGCGCGTCGCCGCCGTCACGCGGGGTGAGCACGAAGGTGGTCTCGGAGAGATTCATCTCCCGTGCGATGCGCTGCATGCGCTCGCCGGGGATGTCGTCGGCGTCGAAGAAGACCGCCACGGGGTTGCCCAGAAGGGGCTCGGTGGCGAAGGCGTCCACGACGACGTACCTGTGCATGTTTCCCTCCAACGGGGTGGTGGGCGGATGCGCGGTCAGGGGCGCAGCAGGTCCCGGAGCGCGGTGGCGAGGATCCGGGGCCCGTCCTGGGTGAGCACCGACTCGGCGTGGAACTGCATGGACGTGAAGTGCGGTCCGCGCAGAGCGTGCACCTCACCGGTGTCCGGATCACGGCTGATCTCGACCCGGCCGACACCGTCGATCCGCGCCTCGGCCCCGTCGGCGACGGCGGCGAACGTGTTGTAGAACCCGACCCGTTCCCGGTCGCCGAAGAGCTCGATCTCCTTCTGCACGCCCTGGTTGGGCACGTCCCTGCGGCGCAGCCGGAAGCCGAGCAGGCGACTGAGCACCTGGTGGCTGAGGCAGACGGCGAGGAAGGGACGCCGCTCGGCCAGCAAGGTGCGCACCGCCTCGCGCAGGTGGGCGATCTTGGGGTGGCCGGTCTCGCCCGGGTCGCCCGGCCCCGGTCCCATGACCACCAGGTCGTAGGCGTCGAAGGAGTACGGCTCGTCGAAGCGGCGCACGGTCACCGCGAGGCCGGTGGAGCGCAGTTGGTGGGCGATCATCGAGGTGAAGGTGTCCTCGGCGTCCACCACCAGGACATGACGTGTTGTCAGGTCGGGCAGCGGCCGGGCGCGGTCGTGCGTCTCGCGCAGCCAGAAGTCGGCGATACCGTCGTTGCGGCGCGCCAGGGCGGCCCGGACTCCGGGGTGGTGGGCGAAGCGGGTGCCGGTGCGATTCTCCAGGGCCGCGATGAGCCCGGCGGCCTTGGCCCGGGTCTCGGCCGCCTCGGCGTCCGGGTCGGAGTGCCGCACGAGGGTGGCACCGACCCCGATCCGCACCTGTCCGCCGGCGTCGATGTCGGCGGTGCGGATGAGGATGGCGGAGTCCAGCAGGCGGCCGCCGTCGGCGTCGCGGCCGATGAGGGCGGCCACGCCGCTGTAGTAGCCGCGGCCCTGCGGCTCGTGACGGGCGATGATCCGGCAGGCGCTTTCCAGGGGGCTGCCGGTGACGGTCGGCGCGAACAGCGTCTCGCGCAGGATGTCGCGCACGTCGCGGTCGGTGCGGCCCTCGATGAGGTACTCGGTGTGCGCGACGCGGGCCATCTCCTTGAGGTACGGGCCGGTGACCCGGCCGCCCTCGGCGCAGATCCGGGCCATCATCTTCAGTTCCTCGTCGACGACCATGTACAGCTCGTCGGTCTCCTTGCGGTCGGCGAGGAAGTCCATGACCTCGGGCAGGCTGGGGCCCGTCGGGGGATAGCGATAGGTGCCGCTGATGGGGTTCATGACCGCGGCCCCCGCGTCGAGGGTGATGTGGCGCTCCGGGGAGGCCCCGACGAACGTCCGTGTGCCGGTGTGGATGAGGAACGTCCAGTACGCTCCGCTCTCCTGTTCCAGCAGCCGGCGGAAGAACGCGAGCGCGCTGTGCGGGCCGTAGTCCCCGATGTCGGCCACGAAGGAGCGCTTGAAGACGAAGTTGGCGCCCTCGCCCTCGCCGATGGCCTCCTTGACGATACGGCGCACGGTGTCGGCGTACGCGGCGTCGTCCACGTCGAAGTGCTCACCACTCAGCCTGGTCGGCACGTCCGGGATGCGGCTGAGCGCATCGGCGAGCCGGACGGTCTGCTGACCGGTGACGGTCATCGCGATCAGCGGCGCTCCGTCGTCCGGGGCGGCGAACCCGCGCTCGGCGACCTGCCGGTAGGGCACGAGCGCGAACACGTCGTGCCTGGCCCCGCCCGGATCCGCCACGGCCTCGGGCAACGCGATCTCCCTCAGCGAACCGGGCGTGGCGACCTCGCCCACGAGCACGTCGAGCAGACCGGGCCCGGTGCTCTCGGGGCGGTGCAGCAGGGCGTACGGGCCCGGCCGGCCGCCCAGCACTCGGCCCAGCAGGTCGTCCGGTTCCACGGTGCCGGTGCCGCTCATCCGAAGACCTCCTTGGTGGTGACGACCATGGCGCAGCGCTCGGCGGCGTAGCGCACGGCCAGCCGGTGGTACTCCTCCGAGAAGTCGGCGACCGCGTCGGCGACGAGGAACGGCTCGATGTCGTTGGTGTACGCGTCGACGGCGGACATCAGGACGCCCACATGGGCGTAGACCCCGCACAGGACCAGCTGGTCCCGGCCGGCCTCGCGCATACGGCGCAGCAGGTCGGAGCGGAAGAATGCGCTGTAGCGCCACTTGGTGAACCGCCAGTCCCCGGCGGCGGGCGCGAGTTCGTCGACCACCTCGCGGTCGACGGGATCGGTGCGCATGCCCGGCCCCCAGAAGTCCTTCAGCAAGCCACGCTCTTCTTCGCTCATGCCGCCGGGCTGGGCCGTGTAGGCGACCGGTACACCGCGCTCGGCACACCACCGGCGTACCTGCGCGGCGTTGCGCACGAGTTCGGTGCGTACGGCGTCCGGGAACGGTGCGAGGAAGTAGCGCTGCATGTCGTGGACGAGCAGGACCGCGCGGTCGGGGTGGAGTGTCCACCGGGCGGTGTTGCGGGGCAGGTCGCCCGCGGTCGGAAACGGATAGGGGTCGATGGGCGGTATGCCGGTCATGGCCCTGGGCTCCAGTTCCTGGTCGCAGGATCTCTCGTGGGTGGGCTTTGGGG
>NZ_POUC01000590.1 GCF_002891435.1 Streptomyces cahuitamycinicus | reverse complement strand
GCCAGTGCCAGGTCGCGGCGGGCGGGATCAGGGCGCTGGTCACCGTCATGGTGAGCACCTCGTCGCGGGTGCCGGGGCCGGGCATGATGCGGGCGAGGGCGAACTCGGCGGTGCCGGCCAGCCACGTGGCGGCGCAGGCCGCGGCGGCCCGGTGCCGGCCGAGCAGGGCGCAGCCGAGCGCCGCCACTCCCGCTCCGGTCACCGCCAGGTGCAGGGGCAGACGCCCGCGGGGGGCCTCGGCCCGGCGCCACCAGTGGCGGCCGTGCAGCCGGGTCATCAGCACGTCGTCGGCGTTGCCCGCCTGGAGGCGGACGGAGATCCAGGGCCCGGCCTGCCGCACGGGGTGGGTGGTGGTGCGCCGGCCGGTGGTGAGGGTCCAGCCGGCGTCGAGCGTGCGCAGGGCGAGGTCGGCGTCCTCCCGGAAGGCCCGCCGGAAGCGTTCGTCGAATCCGCCGACGGCCACCAGCGCGTCCCGCCGGTAGGCCATGTCGGCGGTGATCCAGCGGGCGTCGGCGAGACCGGCCGTGTTGCGTTCCCAGTCTGTGGGGCGCCGGCCGGCGGGCAGGGGCACCTCGATGCGGGCGGTGATCCCGGCGGTGCGCGCGGTCGCCGTGGCCAGGTCCAGGGTCAGGTCGTCGCCCCAGGTGGGTCCGGGTACGACGTCGTCGTCGAGGAAGACGATCCAGGGCACGTCACCGGCGGCCCGCCAGCCGAGGTTGCGCGCGGCGGCCGGTCCGCGCGCCCCGCCGGGCACGATGACGGTGCGCGCGCGCAGGGACGGCGGGACGTCGGCGGTGAGGGCGACCCGGGCCGGGCCGGGCCGGTCGTCGACGAGGACGATCCGGACCGGGCCCGGCCCGGCGGCCTCGGCGAGGGCGTGCAGACAGGCGCCCAGGGTGGGGCGGCCGAGGGTCGGGATCACCACGGCGTACTCGGCGTCGGGCGCCGGCGCGTCGGGTTCGGTCATCGGGGGCCTCCGGCGTCGTCGCTGCGGGAGTCGGTACGGAAGAGATCGCCGCGCCGGATCGCGTACGGGCCGATGGCCAGCAGGTCGACGGGCGAGGAGCCGAAGCACTCCAGGGCGTCACGCGGGTCGTCGACCATGGGCCGGCCGGCCGTGTTGAGGCTGGTGTTGACGACCACGGGCAGGCCGGTGAGCCGCTCGAACCCGCCGAGCATGGCGGCGACCAGCGGTTCGCGGGCCGGGTCGACGGTCTGGATGCGGGCGGTGCCGTCGACGTGCACGACGGCCGGGATCCGCTCCCGCCACGCCGGGGCCACGTCGTGCACGAACAGCATGTACGGGCTGGGCAGCGGGCCGTCGAAGAGGTCGGCGGCACGGTCGGCGAGGACCATGGGCGCTACGGGCCGGAACTGTTCGCGGCCCTTGACGTCGTTGAGCCGTTCCAGGTTTCCCGCGTGACCGGGGTGGGCCAGCAGGGAGCGGTGGCCGAGTGCCCGGGGGCCGTACTCGGAACGCCCCTGGAACCAGGCGACGATCCCGTTGTCCGCGAGGGCGCGGGCGACGGTCGCGGCGATGTCCGGGGGCCGCTCGAAGGGGACGGCCGCGGTCTTCAGCCAGGCTCCGAGCTCGGCGTCGGACCACTCCCGGCCGAGGTCGGCACCGGTCATGGACTCCGGTTCGTCGCCCTCCACGGCGGACAGCAGCAGGGCGCCGCCCAGGGCGGTCCCGGCGTCTCCGGCGGCGGGCTGCACCCACACCCGGGAGAAGGGCCCCTCGCGGGCGATACGGGAGTTGGCGACGCAGTTGAGGGCGACGCCGCCGGCCAGGGTGAGCACCCGGTCGTGGGTCCGGCCGTGCAGCCAGCGCACCAGGTCGAGCAGGGTCTCCTCCAGCGCGGCCTGCGCACTGGCGGCGACGTCGGCGTGGTCCTGTGTCCACGGTTCGTCGGGCCCGCGGGGCGGACACAGCTCGTGCCAGGGCACGCCGGTGGCGTGGAAGCCGCCGTCTCCGGTGGGGTACACGTGGCGGCGCAGTTCGGCGAGCATGCGCGGCCTGCCGTGGGAGGCGAGGGCCATGACCTTGAACTCGTCGGAGGAGCGCAGGAAGCCGAGGTGTCCGGTGAGTTCCTCGTAGACCAGGCCGAGCGAGTGCGGCAGGTCCTGGGCGTGCAGCGCCTCCAGGCGGTGGCCCACGCGGCGGGCTGCCAGGTGGGAGGCGCGTTCGCCACGGCCGTCGAGGACCAGGACGGAGGAGTCTGTGGCGTCCGGTGCGGCGAAGGCACTGGAGGCGGCGTGCGCCATGTGGTGCGGAACGAAGCGGACGAGGCCGGGGTCGAGACCGGGCAGGGCGGCCTTGAGGAAGGCGGGTGCCTCGCGGGCGTAGGTCAGCCGCAGGTGGTCCCACGGGTCGTCCAGGCCCATGTCCTCGGCGGGCCGGGCGAGTTCGGGGTCGAAGGAGTAGGTGACCGCGTCGAGGTCCCGCGGGCGCAGCCCGGCCCGCCTCAGGCACCAGGCCGCGGCCTGCTCGGGCAGCTCCCAGGCGGAGAACGGCAGGGGCCTCTTGCCGTGCTTGCGCCGGGAGAACCGCTCCTCCTCCGCGGCGGCGACGGTCCGCCCGTCGATCACCAGGGCGGCGGCGGGGTCGTGGAAGAGGGCGTTGATTCCGAGGATGCGCATGGGGAGACGTGCCTTCCGGCGGTCGGGGGCACCCGGCGCGGGAGTGCGGGGTGCCCGGGCGGGGTCACTCCTCGGTACCGGCCTCGCGGAACCAGGCGATCGTGCGCCGCAGCCCCTCCTCGGCGCGGACCTGCGGGTCCCAGCCGAGCTTGTCGCGGGCCAGGGTGATGTCCGGGCAGCGCACGGCCGGATCGTCCACCGGGCGTTCGATGTAGCGGATCTCCGAGGACGACTCGGCGAGTTCGACGACCAGGCGTGCCAGGTCGAGCATGGTGATCTCGGTCGGGTTGCCGATGTTGACGGGGCCGCGCATGCCGTGGGCGGCGGCGGAGAGGATGCCGCGCACGGTGTCGTCGACGTAGCACAGCGACCGGGTCTGGCGGCCGTCGCCGGTCACGGTGAGGGGGTCGCCGGCCAGGGCCTGCCGTACGAAGGTGGGCACCGCGCGTCCGTCGTGGCCGCGCATCCGGGGGCCGTAGGTGTTGAACAGCCGCACGATGCAGGTGTCGGTGCCCTCGGCGTCGGCGTGGGCGGTGGTCAGTGCCTCGCCGAAGCGTTTGGCCTCGTCGTAGACGCTGCGTGGGCCGACGGGGTTGACGTTGCCCCAGTAGCGCTCGTCCTGGGGGTTCTGCAGCGGGTCGCCGTAGACCTCGGAGGTCGAGGCGAGGACGAAGCGGGCTTCGGAGGAGTGCGCGAGCTCCAGGGCGTTGCGGGTGCCGAGGCTGCCGGTCTCCATCGTGTGCAGCGGAAGGCGCAGGTAGTCCGCCGGAGACGCCGGCGAGGCGAAGTGCAGGACGAGGTCCGGCGGCCGTTTGATCCGCAGGCCCTCGGTGACGTCGGCCTGGACGAGCGTGAAACCGGGCTGTTCGAGCAGCGGCGATATGTTCTCGGGCCGGCCGGTGCTGAAGTCGTCCACGCAGGTGACGGCCGCGCCGGCGTCCAGCAGGGCGGCGCACAGATGGGAGCCGACGAACCCGGCGCCGCCGGTGACGACGGCGTGTTCCCAGTTCCGTGAGAGGGCGGTGGTCATGTCGGTCTCTCCTCCGTCGGCGGCGGCGCGCGGCACGACGGCCGCGCCTCGGTCCGGCGAACCGGTCGCCGGCGGGCCGTCGAGCCCAAGCTCAGCCTCCGCCGACCGTGCGCGCACGGCACGGTCACGTACGGCAAACCGGTGAGTCACGGACGGTGAGAAGCCTGTCACTTATACACATCTCCGAGCCCACGAGACTAGCGCTCATCTCGTAAGCCGTC
>NZ_POUC01000058.1 GCF_002891435.1 Streptomyces cahuitamycinicus | reverse complement strand
GAGTTCGTCGGCAGCGTCAGAAGTGTATAAGAGACAGGCCCTGCCACGTCAGCTCGATGGCGACCTCCGGCGGAAGGTGGCCGAGCTGTGCGTCCGGGTCCGGTCCTTCGGCGAGGTAGACAACGGTCTGGCCGGTCTCGTCGACCGACTGCAGGACCTGCGCCAAGCGGTGCGCCATCGGGGCGAAGGGGTTCATGGCCTGGCGGACCGGAGCACTCCGGTCGCAGCCGGACAACAGGTCGATGAGATCGCCGACGGTCATCTCCGGGGACGTCACGGACAGCCTCCTGGGGTTCGGGGGAAACGGGGGCAGTGGAACGGGCCGGCCTTCGGTACGGCCAGCGCTCACAGGGCGGGCACTACGTGTCGGTGTCCGCGCTGTCAGAGACGGCGTGAGGTCTCCAGCACACTCGCTACGGTGGCGGCGACGATGTCGGCCGGCGTCTCGGTATCGAACGACAGGTGGTAGCCGCGGACTTTGGCGGTTCCGGTGACAGCGATCTTCCATCCCTCGCCATCCGTGCCGGGGCGGCCGAGCGGAAACCAGCCGAGGTAGAACCGGCCGTCCTTGGAGCTGACGTGCACGTCCGCGCGATCATCGACGATCAGGTGGAAGTCCTCGGCGGAGAACTGGTCCATGACCAGGGTCGGCTGACCAGGGCCCAGCTTCCACTCCCGCGGTCGCAGGGCTTCGACGGTGGTAGAGAAACCGGGGCCCGCAGGGGCTACGGTCACGGGCAATCACCTCTCTGACCTGGGGTTTCTTGCAAGGTCGTCTACGTTGACATGCCCTCGCGCCCGTTGGCCAGTCTTTCCGCGATCTTTCCTGTCTGCCCCCGGCGAACTGTTATCTTTTGTCATCCAATCAAGGCGTTTGACAGCGAACTCAGTCGTTTCGGCTTCTCTGACAGTGAATCCAGTCGTGAGGAGTGAGCACGCTCTACGCGGTCCGTACGTCGGCCGCGGCCACCGAGCCGGGCGAGCACCTGCGCCCGTTGTCAGTGCACCATGCGGCCCTCAGCCTCACCCTCGCGCAGCCGGCGCGCCTGTTGAGATGGAGGACGACATGAGTGACGGCACACGGACCGCCGCACCTTCGCCGGAGGACGCGCTGCGTTCTGCCCGCTGCTTGTCCGTGCCGAGGCGGCCGTCATGGCGATCTTCGCCACGCGGGCCTACGAACTGGGCTGGACGGTACGGGCAAGCTGAGCGGCATCTTGGATCACGTGACGCTGTCCTGCGACGCGGGCCTCTCCACTCTCCAGTCCGCCGCCACCGCCGCGATCCCCGCTGGCCTGGCCGTCGCCAAGGGTGCCGTCGGCACCCTTCTCGGCCGTACCGGGACCGCCTCCTGGCTCCCGGCGAGAACCGACCCCGCATCCACGTCCACGACCAACTGACCGTAGGAGCCGCGCCATGCCCGACGGAGAGGTCGCCCTTGAACTGGCTGCGCTCCGCCGCGCCCTCGAAGTCGGGCTGGCGCGCATCGACGGCCAACTCGCCCTGATCGCACAGCGATCCGACCAGATCGACAAGGCCGTCGAGGAACTCGGCGACAAGTCACTGCCCTCGAACGCACCCGCTGGCCCCTGCCGACCGTCGGAGTACTGACCAGCCTCGCAGCTCTCGGACTCGCCGCATGGTCGGCGCTCGGCCACTGATCGCACCGGACCACAGAGACACTCGCCCTGGGTACGTGGCCTTCGTGGTCACCTGGTCGGCGTTCGCAGTGTGGTTCCTGGGACATATCGTGACGTAGCGTCGAGTGTCCGCGAGTTGGCCGCCTTCCGACTCGTCAACTCGTCGATGTGGAAACAGGTCGTGACCGTACGGTAGGTGCGCAGGGTCAGTACAGCGCCGAGCGAGCGTCCAGAGATCAAGGCGGAGCCGCAACAGGGAGATTCATTGACGTCGCCGCCACTTCCCCCCATTCCTCCACCACCGGGATCCCGCACAGGTTCCGTGAAGCACATCCACCACGTGATCGAGAACTTGATGGCTGGGCGGCCGGAGGCGTGCCACCTGGCGAAGGCCCTGGCCAAACAGGCTCGTGCCACGCACCGCCGCATGGCGAGAGCACGTGCCGTTGGGTTCGAGGCGTACGAGACGACCCTCACCGACCTGCTTCTGACGGAGCTTGCGCATGTGGACCCGCGTTTCTGGCGGGTGGTTAGGTTCAAGCCGCACGAGGAGCGAGGGAACGGCGCCGACTGGGAGTGGTGGATCCAGCGGAGCGACTTGTCGTGGGTGCGTCTCTGGATTCAGGCCAAGCGCCTCTACCACCCCGGCGAACGCTACGAGGAACTCAAGCGCAAGGTCCGGAGAGGATCAGACGGCAGGATTTGGCAGAGTCGGTTGCTGGTCGAGGCCGCGCGACGGGAAGGCCGGAACGGTAACGTCCTGCCGGTCCCGCTGTACGCCTTCTACAACTGCCTGCAGGGTAAACAGGCTGAGCCATGGCCGTGTAAGAGACTTGAGCCGTGTCAGCAGCAGCCCCTGCTCGGCATCACGATCGCCCCTGCCCAGCAGATCGACGAGCTGATTGTGAAGGGTAAGAACGGCTACCGCGACGTACTGGCCGAAAGTAAGCCGCTGTCGTGCCTGGTGCACTGCCCGACAGTGTGGTCGTGGCATCCTCAGGACTCGTACGCCTCGACGCTGCTGATGGGCATGGAGTGGCTGCACACCAACGACGTCCTCCCTTCGGCTCCGTCTCTGCCTGGCCGCATCGAAGAAGCGCTTGAGACGGACGACGAGGTGGTCGCCGAGGAGTCGGACCCTCGGATCGCTCTCATCACGGGTCACGCGGCGCTCCCCGGTGCTCGCATGGATGAAGTGCCACCAGGGTTGGCCGACCTGCGGGAGCGGTTCGACCTGCGGGCACTGGAGCGGCAGGGGTGGCGGGAAACGACGTGACAGCGCCCCGGGCAGAGTGCGAGTCAGATCCCGGGGTGCTTTTCCACATTGGAAAGAGGCGGAGAGCCTATGACCAGCGCTCAACTTGAGCAAGCACGAGGCATGTCCCACCGGGTATGGGTTCCGTGTTGCCATAGGCCCGTATTGCGTAGCAGCACTGTCACCACCGTTCGGGTCGCCGTGTCGATGACGCAGGCGCAATCTCGACGCTGGTGGACGCGCCGGGCACCTGGGTATTTCGGGTCGCCTCCGTAGGTTTGCTCGGGAGATATGACGCACCGCAGCACTTCACTCTCATCGAAACCGAGCTCCTTCGCCCGGGACAGGGCGTGCCGGCTCAGCGTGACGCCTGCATGCGTGCGAAGTCGGGTCAGCGCGCGCTCTCGACGAGCATCACGTCGGGCGTTGCTCATGAGGCGACATCACCGGACACTAGATCCATGACAGCGCTTCTGCCCCAGTCGCCGGTGCGCTTCCGCGTGGGAATCGCTTCCAGCCTGAGGTGACGAGCGATCTCCTCATACGAGTACCCCGCCTGGCTCCGCAGGCGCTTCGCGACGGCCCTCGCGTGATCGATGGACCGGGTGGTCTCGATCACGGTGTGGCTGTCGTGCATCCGAAGGGCAGCGAACGTCTTGATCACCTCCCGCAGAACTCGCTCTTGTCCGGAACCTTCAACGGTCGACTTCACCGACTTGCCCGCCTCCAGAACCTGGACGCCGAAGTGCTCGACCCACCTGTACGCGACCAGCCGGTCCAATTCGCTGGGAAAGAGGGAAGAGTCGGCTACGTAGAGGGTGCGGACAGGCGCGGGTGTGGTCACGAGGTGGAGAAGGTCTGTGAGCCCGAAGTCCGGAGTGCTCGGGGTGAAGGAGAAGGCGAAGAGGTGGTCGTGCGCCGTCGCGATGTTCTGGACGTCCCTCGATCGCGTGAGGTGATCTCGTTCGTCGTCTGGTCCGTAGACGGCCATCACCTCGAACTCCTGGAGAACTTGATGTGACCTCCCGCTGGTACGGATCCGCTCGCCATCGACCGTCCGGGGGGCATCGTCGTCCCAGCACGCGTCTTGGAGGAGCCGGTGAACGACCTGCTTGTTGAAGTCCTGCTCACCCTGCACGCCATCCCACATGTAGCCCGCTTGGTTGAGGAGGTCCGCAGTCTGCGCCAGGGTCAGTTGAAACCCGACGTGCAACTTGTGTGCGAGCCGCACCACTTCGTTCTTGCTCAGGCCGCGGCCGATGTCCAACTGGCCCTGCTTGCCTCGTTGGCGAGGAAGAAGAGCCCGAAGTGCAGCGCAGGTAGCCTGAACCTGGTTGCGAACACCTCGCTCGGTGTTCCGCAGCGGGTGATCAGGTTCGATGACATCACCGGCCACGGTCAGTGTCGCTCGGTGATCCCGGATCTCGTCGCGGACCATCTCCCGGGTGATCGGATCGCCCAGGTCATCCCACCTGGACACGCGGATGCTATCCACGAGATCGGCACGCAGGCAGAACAGAACCTCCTGGAGCGCTGGACGATCGCCCGCCGCTACCCTGCTGCGTGACTCCGCTTCGGTACGCCATAGCGTCCCGTCCTTCGGCGCCTTGTCTCCATGACGCACCACGCGATACCCGATTTCGGACGCCGACATGCTTCCCTCCAAGGCTCTGGCCAGCAACGGAGCGCCACTCTGTCAGCTCCCTGGGTCCCTGCAAGCGAGCAATTAGTCCGGCGATTTCGACGATGCGGACGTTCAGAACGTCGAGGTCCCGGTCGCTGATCTGGGAGCGCAGCATTCGCGCGGACTCCGTGGCCCACTCCAGATACGTCCACAGCCCCTCGAAGGCAGTGAGATACGGCCGCTGCAGGTTCATCGCGGTGGTGTGGACGCCGCTGAGGACCTGCCGGATGTTCTTCCGTTCTGCGCCGGGGCGAGGAGTGATAAGCATGTGCCGATCCTGTCAGCGCGGCCCCCAGGTGCGCCTTGGGTTCCCATAAGGGGTGACATAGGGCTTCGACCGGCACCCGGCCCCTCCGGCTCGAAGAGCCTCCTGCCCTAGGTCGACCAAGGAAGTTTCTTGCCAACCAAGTTAGTCCGCCCAGGTCACAGACCGACAGCAGACTAACTTCGCTGTCAACGGACAACTGTTGTCCGGTGACACTGATGTGGGATCTCAGATGGTGTGGCCAAAATTCACGGCCATTGGCCACCTCGTGGCCGATTGGCCACGGGTCTGAGATCCCCGAGCCACCTTGCTCGCACTTTTGGGTGCAGCGGCCCCCCGCCCGGCCGCGCTGTCCGACCTGCGGGCTACGGTCGGGCCATGAGCACACGCGCGTACGAAGGAACGTCCTGGCCGGAGCGCTCCGGGCCTTACGGCGCAGTCCTGCGGAGAGGAACACGAGCCCTCGCGCCCCCCGTAGCCGCCCCGTCGTCCCCGCTCGATGCGAGTGCTCGTCGTACCGGCCATCCTGCTCGTGGCCCTCCTACGGACCCTCGCGAGCGCATCCACTGCGCGGCCCTCGTCCGCCACGCCCCCTGCCGTCCCTGACTGGTCGACCTGCCCCAGCAGCCGCCCGCCGCCGAACTGGCCTGGACCCGCGCTGGCCCCGTACCGAGGACACCCGGCAAACACCTGGCTCCGCACCCCGGCACCAGGTGGCTCCGCCGTCTTGGTGGCGGCCGTCGCCACCGCCGTACTGCTCACGGCGCTCGCACGCGTCTGAAGGGAAACACGACCATGCCGGACCTCCGCGCCGAAGTGCGTGCGAAGACACTCGACCGCATTACTTCGTACCAGGGGGCCAAAGACCGCTGGAACCTGTTCCGCAGCCTCAAGAACCTCATCGAACAGGCCATCCGCGACTACGAGCACCGCGCCCTGGTGGAGCTCCTGCAGAACGCCCACGACGCTCATGACACGGGCGACTTGGGAGGCCGGGTCCTGATCAGGCTCGACCACGACGAGGGGCCGCACGGCGCGGTGTACGTGGCGAACACCGGGCGGCCCGTCAGCCGCAGCAACTTCGACGCGATCACCGACATCGCCCAGTCGGACAAGCGCCCGGAGGAGGGCATCGGTAACAAGGGGATCGGCTTCAAGAGCGTTCTCCAGCTGACCGGAGCACCTCAGGTCTACTCCGTCTCCGAGGAAGGCGGCCGGGTCTTCGACGGCTACCGCTTCAGCTTCGCCGACGAGACCTCGCTCAAGGACCTCCTGGACGGCGACGCCACTCTCGCGGCGGAGGTGGCCGCCGACGTCTTCCACCTCTGCCTGCCCGTGCCCCTGGACAGCGTTCCCGACACCGTGAACGCCTTCGCAGCTGACGGATACGTGACCGTGCTGCGCCTGCCGCTGAAGAGCGAGGAGGCCCGGGCCGAGGCGGCCGAACAGCTGACCATGCTGTCCGCCGGTCCGCCGGTGCTGCTCTTCCTGCGCCGGATCGGCTCGCTCACTGTCGAGGAGCGGCAGGACGGCTTGGTCGACCGGCGCACCCTGACCCGGACCGAGCGGGCGGACGCCGAACTCGACCGGCTCACGGTCAGTACGGTGACCGTCGGCGACGGCGGCGCCTTCGTCCTGCTCGACCGGCAGGTGGCGGCTGAGGCTTTCGGCGACGCGGTCGAACGCAGCGTGCTCGGCGACCACATCAGCGAGGGATGGCGCGACTGGCAGGGAGACGCCCGGGTCACGCTCGCGATTCCCGTCGAGGAAGGGTTGACCAAAGGACGCCTCTACACTCACCTGCCGATGGGCGAGCAGGCCGTTGCCCCCCTTCCGGCCCATGTGAACGCGCCCTTCTTCGCGAAGCTAGCCCGCGTGGACCTCGAGAAGACGGTCCCACTCAACGACTTCCTCCTGGACGAGTTGGCTCTCCTGGGGGCCGAGACGCTCCTCGCCTGCTCCACCGGGACCCTGGAGCTCCCACCGACCCTCTGTGCGGACCTGCTGAGCTGGGACGCATCTATGTCCGACCGGCTGTCCCGGGCCTTCAAGCGCCTCGGACAAGAGGTCGGCACCGCCCCGATCATCCCCCTGGCCCCGGGCGCGCGGCCGTGGGCCTCCCTCACGGAGGCCCGGCTCTGGGACGACAAGGACCGGACCCTGTTCACGACCGACCGGTTGAGCCGGGACGCGGACGCCGTACTCGTACACCCGTCCGTCACCGGGCAGCGTGCGGCCCGGCTCGAGAAGGCCGTCGCCACGCTCGTCGGCCGCTCACCCCGGCCGTCGGATGAACTACTGGCGAAGTGGGCCGAGAGCCTGGCGCGCAGCCTCGCCGACGCGCCCTTTCAGCCGGAGTTATGGGCCCGCTTCTACGACGAGCTCGCCGGCTGCGTCGAGCGGCCCCGCGCACTCCAGGGCCGCCGCATCCTCATGGACGACGACGGAAAGCTCCGGCTGTGCAACGCGGCCGACGGCAGGGTCAGGCGTGCCACGGCCTTCTTCTCGCCCAGAGCGGACGGCGAGGAACAGGCAGGATCCACGGAGCAAGGCCCCCGCCTTCCACGGTCGCTGCGCCACCGGGTCTTCTTCGTGTCGCGGAACATCCCGTGGAAGAACCGCCTCGGCAGCATCACGATCAAGCAGCGGGGCCGCCGGATGCTCGAAGACGGCGGTCTGGTCAACGAGTACCGCGCCGACGAACTGCTGGCACTGGTCGCCCGCTCCCTTCAGGACAAGCCCACGCCGGAGCTCGCGGCGGAGGTCCTCGCCTGGGCCTTCCGGCTCTCCAGGAGCGACACGGCACCGTGGCGGGACATCCAGGCCATGGGGCTGCTCGTCCCCGGCGCCGACGGTGTGTGGATACCCGCCTCGAAGGCCCTGCTCTGTGCCGAGTGGGGCGGAGAACGAGCGAAGCTGCTCGGAGAGCTCATCGACCGCGCGCAGGACGTCTCGGAGGAACTCGCGGTGCTCCGGGGCCGCTTGACCGCACCCCCGGAGCACCAGGCATTCCGGGGCGCGGACCGGGCGGAGTGGCGTGCCTTCCTCGGGCGTCTGGGGGTCGGCGCGGGGCTCTGCCCCGAGCCTGTGCCCCGCTCCACCCTGCGGGCGGACGGCCGTCACTTCACGGACGGCAGGCCCCCGACGATGTCCCTGCCGCAGGCCACCGCGGAAGTCTGGCTGCGCCATGTGGAGAAGGAACCCCCCACGGATCGGCGGCCGTACACCGAGTACGTGGGCCAGACTCCTCTGTATCGGCTGCCCGGCCAGGACGACCACCACCATCTGTCCGACGCCGCGAAGCGGGTGTACGCCCGGCTCGTGGCCGCCGGTTGCTCCGAGTGGGCCGCCGATGCCCTCCACGTCACCGTGCGGCGCTACAACGACCGGTGGGACTCCTTCAGCCTTCCCACGCCGGTGACCGCCTTCCTCGCGGAGGCCGAGTGGATGCCCGTCGCGTCCCCGCGCGAGCGCGCCGACTGGCGGTTCGTACGGCCTGAGGCCGCCTGGACGCACGGGGACGAGGCCGCCCCGTCGTTCGTCCCCCTGCTGCCCTCGGCGCTGCGCCGTGCGTTCCAGGCGAACGACCGTGCGGTCCGTCGCGCAAGAGGCTGGGGACTTGAGCGGTGGGACTCCCCGGAGACCGCCGCGCGTCGGGTCCGCGAGCTCACCGAGCTCTTCCGCGACGGCGCCGTCCCCGAGACGATGACGGCCGCATTCCGCCGGGCGTACGAGGACGCCTGGGCGGAGTGCGCCCAGACGCGCCAGGACCCCTACCCCCAGGGCTCGGAGGCGGCGGTCGTCGTCAGCCGGGGCGGTCGGCTCGAAGCTGTCACACTCGCCGACGACACGGACTCCCCGAACACCGTGGATCACCTGTACGTGGAGGACACCGACGCACGCCAGCTCGTCCAGCTCCTCGAACAGCGCGGTGCCCCGTTGCTCCGCATGCGCAACATGCACGGGGGCGCGGTGGCCGCGCTCCTTCAACGGTGCTTCGGCTCGCGCGTCCGGAGGATCTCCCGAGCACGAGTCGAAGTCCGGGTGGACGGAGAGGCGTTCCACGCCGGGACCGCGGGCGACCCGCTGATCACGTCCGAGCGCGACTGGCTCCTCACCCTCGTCGCGGCCGTGATCGACCTGCGCGCCAGCCGCTTCCGCCGCCCCACCGCGGAGTCCGTGCGCCGCGGTTGCGCGATCGCCAAGCGCATCCAGATCGTCCACGCCGGCGTCCTGACCTCCGTCGTGGACGAGATCGCCGAGCGGCCCGGCCACGGCGGCAGACGGTGGCTGGCCGTCCCACACCAGGACACCCCGACTCTCCTGCTTGAGGGGCCCAGCCAGGGCGAGGAGGACCTGCTCCAGCGGTCCGCCGCGGGGATCATGGAACTCCTCCACCACCCCGAACTCGCCGACACCCTCCGCATGGCCCTCCTCGACCTGAACACGGCCGGCTGGGGCCCGGGTCAGAGCCCGGACGCCGACGCGATCGCCGACGTCCTGGGCGAGGACCGGGCCCGGGTGCGCGAGATCACCGCAACCCTGCGACAGCCCCTGGACGCCCTCCTGGACATCCTCGTGCCACTGCTCGCGACACTCGACCTCGAAGCGGCCCACGCCCTCCTGTCCAACGACGAGGCCCTCGCCTCAGAGACCGAACTGGACCGCTGGCTCGCCGCCCGGCTGACGCCGACGGACCACCGGACGCTGCGGGCGGCGGCCCGCCACCCCGACCTGGACACCGCCCGCAGGGCCATGTCGCTGTCGCTGCGCGAGCTCAACGCCGCGATCGCCGCCCTCGGTTCGACCTACCGGCCGCTGCGCAACGCCGAGGGCATCGAGCAGGAGTTCCGGCACTTCGTCGCCGGCCGGCGACGAAGCATCCTGGACGCGCTGCGGGTCGGCTTCCTGGACGCGTTCCGGTCCGGAGCCCCCCTGACCTCGTACGCCGAGAACCGGAATTTGACCGGACTCGTGCCGGACACCGCCTGGGCGGACGAACACCTCCATCTGGAGACCGCCCTAATGCAGGCGCACGTCGACCGCTGGCTCACCGGACTCGGGGCCCCGCCGCTCGGTACGGACGCGGGGCTGACGCCCGTGGACGAACTCCGGCTGACCAACCGGCCCCTCCTCCTGGAACGGCTGAAGCGCGCACGGACCCTGATCCACGCGTGGGAGGCCGCGCACGGCGAGTCCACCTCCGGCCTCCCGGGGGACCCGGAGAACCTCACGACCGAGGCCACCGCCGCCGGGCTGCTCGACTTTTTCCCGCTCGACGACGCCACGACGCTGCGCTGGCTCCGAACCGGAGACCGCTGGCCCGCCGCCGTCCCGCTCGCCCTGACACCCGGAGACCTCGGCCTGACCACTGGTCAGCTGGACGACGCCGAACGGCAGGAGAAGAGGGAGCGGCGGCTGCGGCAGGAGGAGCGGCGGCACATCGTGGTGGACCGCACGAGGATGTCGGCGGAGGAGGACAACTACCACGCGATCGTGGAGGCCGTACGGGGCGGCCTCACCCCCGAGTTCCTCGGCTCCGCGGGCGACGCCCCGCTCGTCGCACTGGGCCGGCAGACACAGCGGCTCCCCGGCGCCGGGCGCCCCGGATTCTCCGCTGGCCGACGGGGCAAGCTCTCCGACACACAGGCGCTCGCGGTCGGACTCGCGGGGGAGGTCGCCGCCCTCGCCTGGCTCATGAACCGGTACGACGCCGTGGACGAGAGCGCGTGGGTGTCGGGCTACCGCAACAAGGTCCTGGGTGACGGCATGGGCGACGACACGCTCGGCTACGACCTCATCGTCGAGAGGAAACGGTCGAGCCTGCTCTTCGAGGTGAAGTCCTCGGCCGGAGGCGAGGGGGAGTTCGTCCTCTCGCCCACCGAGATTGCCCGGGCGCGCTCCCTGAAGAAGCGAGAGACATACCACATCCTGTACGTCTCCCACGCCCTCGACGCCGACCTGCGGAAGATCCACCTCCTACCCAACCCGCTCCACCCCCGGTCGGCCCACTTCTTCCGCTCGGTCGGCGAGGGCCTGCGCTACAGGTTCCAGCTGTCGCGGACGGGGGAGCGCCGGACGGGGACCTGAGCGAAATAAATGCTTGGCAACCCAATCCAGTCGGGCCAAGTCAACGCACTGATCGCGACCAACCCAGCTGTCAAATGACAACTGCATGGTCCGGCGTTGTGGCGTGCGCCAGCCTCATGTGGGCAGGGGGCCAGCCAGTTGTCGCTTGGTCGGTCCATCCAGTCCGAAGTCCCATGTCGAGGATTCGGACACGGTCGTGAGACTGAACGGCTGGACACGAGCATGAGACTCCACAAAAGCCGCAGTTCGGAGTCCCTTCGTAGGACGTGAGCCGCGAGACCCTACAACTGACCTTGACCGCTTGCCACTGAAGTTTGACCGCGTGGGACTCGGCGGCTTGGAGGGGAGATCGCCGAGATAAGCACAAAAGGGCCACGGAACGCCTTGAGTGCCTGGTTCAATTCGACGGCGGGCGGCGGGTTCGCGTTCGGCGACGTGCTCGGCGACCGCAGCAAGACTGGGACGGGCCTACAGCCCCAGCCCTCAGTGTCGGTGCTTGCCGCCGGAATGCGACGGCAACGGGCAGCACGGAGCTCCAACGTACACTGCACCGTTGTGGCGATACCTGACACTTGCCCGAGCTGCGGCAAGACCGATGGCTCCTGCATCACGCTCACGCCGCTGCTCGATCGGCCCGAAGCTGTCGTCGGGTGTTTCGCTCATCTCTGGTTCGACGTCCGCAACCGTGAACCGTACGCGAACCGCGAGGAGTGGCTTGCGGATCTTGAAAATTTCGCGCCCACGGCAGCCAGCGAGCCTGTGAAGGCAACGGAGACCCTGCGGACGCTGGAACTGCGGGAGACAGCGCAAACCATGGCCATGCCCGATGGGCTCATGGAGTACACCGGCTGTGGGGACATTGCCCTCGACATCCACGAGTACCTTGGGCCTGTCGCCATCTGCCCAGACTGCATGCAACCCCTCGGCAAGCACATCTTCGCTGCCGGAGCGGCCTACTGCTGGCAGCACTTCTCCCAGCAGTACAGGCTCATCGACTGCCCGCACCTCGACGACTTTCCCCGTGACGCTGACGTACTCAAGACCGAGATGAGCAGCCAGGCATGGGCGACCATCAAGGACCGGTTCCCCCTGGTGCCCATCCCGTACGAGGACGACGAGGAGTAGGGCGCACGGCGAGTCGAGAACTCCCTCGTGCTTTCAGCAGGTCACCGAACGTACTCGTGGCTTCAAGATTGCGCCTCCCGTCTCGAATGATCTGGCTTCCGCCTCAAGTGCTCTGGCCCGATTCGATTGTGGTCTCAGGTGACCTGGTCCGCTGTCCGTCCGTTCCATACAGATATCCAAGGGTTCGTCAGGCATGTACGGCACGTCAGCGGCGGGCGTGCGCGGCGGCCTGGGCGAGGTCTGCCACGAAGTCCGGGTTCTCCCGGTTCCATCGTCGGCACGCGGCCTCCCAGTCGGCCCGGGTCCGCTGGAGCGCCTGGTGGAGGCGTTCGGCCGGTACTTTGAAGGCGTCTTCGTGCTCGGTCTCGCTGTACTCGTACGGCCCGTACGCCGGTGGCCGCCACGTGCTGTCGATGGTGCGTGCGATCGGGACTACAGCCCCGATCGCACGCACCGTGGCTCACGCGGCGACGGTGACCGTCTTCGTCTTCCGGCGCTTCGGCGGGCCAAAGGCCGGCCCATGCTTCGGGCCGAACGCGACGGTGTACTCGTACGCGATGTTGTTCGCGAGCGGGATCGAGCGGGACTGCGAGCCGCCGCCGCTGACCGTGTCCTTGATCGCGGAATCCTTCCATACGCCGACCGGCTCCTGCTTGAGGGTCAGCGACAGGGAGGGCAGGTCGATCGTGTCCCAGTTGCGGTGGATCACGATGGCGACCGCCCGCAGCATCATTCCGTCCCAACTGGTCGGGTCCGAGCCCCAGGCGCCCAGGACCGTCGTAAGCGTCTTGCGCAGGAGACCATCTGCGGGGTCGCGCATCCCGTGCACCACCTTGAGCGCCTGGATTGCCGAGATGCCGTTCTTCGACGTGCCGCTCGACACATGCAGACCGCAGCTCTCCACGTCCGCGTTGATCGTGACCGCCTCGACCTCCTGCGCGGTGACCGCCACCGCGAAGTTCTCATACGGCTTCACCGCACGGCGGTCGCGGTTCGCGGCCAGGAACAGCTTCGCCTCCCGCTTCTTGGTCAGCCCCTCGTACACCATGCAGTCCCGGAGGAAGTCCGGGCCCTCGATGTCGCGCGCGACCTTGGTGGAGTGCTGACCATCGAGGAGGTAGTCGCCGTCCGGGCGGCGGGAGACCAGCGCGGGGCCGACCACCTCGGGATCCCAGATCTTCGCCAGGCGGTTGGCCCACTTGGGCTGGAACATGCGTTGCGCGTCGAGGTTCGGGTCGACCCTCAGCTGCGAGACCGGGATGGCCTCGTAGTACTTCTTCACGACCGGCTTGGACCGGATGATCTTGCGCGTGCTGGACACGCATCTCCCTCGGTGTGGGTGGACGTCAGATGACGACCACCGTACGCGGAAAAATTTCCGCGTGTAGCTTTTTCTCGCGGCCAATGAATCCTCGCGGGTGGTGGCGGGGGCCGTAGCTCACCCCCTACCGGCAGGGACACCACCTCATTGACCTACTGGAACCCTTCTCACAACCTTTGGGCAGCGCCACGCTGACCTCGCCGGGCGGGTGTTCTGGCCAGCACATCTACGGGCCCAAGATCAGGTGATGGCTCTGTTTTGAGGGACCTTGGCTGCAACCTCTGGAGACTCGATGCGCGCCTTGCGTGCCTGACGGTTCCAGATGCCTACTGACCTGCTCAGACGGCCCCGGAACCCTAGATAACGACGGAGAACACCGCGTCGCTGGAGACATGCACCAGACGGCAGCCCTGCTCGACAGCGGCGGCGCCACGCGTACCCGCCGTCGGCGTTAACCGCCCCTCGCTGCTCGATGCGTTGACCACGACCGACGGGGCCACGTCGGCGATCACCCGGGCGACACACGCAGGGGCCCGGATGTCGAGCCGATGCCAGGCGACACCTGAGGCCCCGCCGGGCCGGGATGCAAACATCACGGAGCTCGCGGGCGCCGAGATGCGGCCCGCCACATGGCACGGGCAGCCGGAGCTAACTGACTTCTCATGCAGCGCGCCTCCTGTCGACTGGCGCTGCTTACAGCGTGATTATCGCAACTGCCGCCATCCCGACAGCCGCAGAGCCCCAACGGAAGACCTCCTTGGCAGCCCGCACCCGGGTCGAGTCGGTCGCGAGCGGGGCCATCTCGTCGTAGAACTGGCGCGCGCCTGTGGCGGCCTTTCCCACACCAGGAAGCGCGTAGATCCCACCCGAGGGCCCGGTCTTCTTGGCCAGTGCAGCGGCCTCGGAGCAGTCGTCGTAGTTGTCCATCTCCATGCCCATCATCTCCAACAAGTGGTCGGCGTTGTTGCCAGTAGTTGGAGGTTATGACAGCTCTGACGGGGTGCGCAACAACTTCCAACTAGTCAATAGTTGGGGTAGCCTTGTGGCGTGGATGACGGTGATAGGCAGCTGGAGACCCACATTGGCGAGCCGTCGCCGTTTGTGGACATGGTCGTAGGGCCCGGAGAAGCGGACAACAGCCGCTTCGGTGGGCTCCTGGAGCGCCTGCGCTGGAAGGCCGGGTTGTCCCGCGCCGATGCGGCGGCCAAGCTCGGGTTCTCTTCCGAGTACCTACGCCTCATCGAGGTCGGTAAGCGCACACCCGCCCTCGGACAGATGCGAAATCTACTGAGTGTCTACGGTGCGGTCGGTGCGGTGGAAGAAATCTCACCAGATGGCTACCGGCAGGACTTGATCGTCTTTGACCCGCTCGATGGCGACGACGGCGATCCGGTCGTCGTCGAGTTCACGAGCAGGATCCGCGAAGCACGACGAAGCGCACTCGGCGGCCTTCCGGACGACGACGAGGACTCGCGGCAGACGGCCCACGAGCGCCCGACCGCAAGCCGGGCTGCCGAACTCGGCATGGTGGTCTCCCTCCTGGCCCGAGCGGACGACGCCACTTTGCGCAAGGTTCACAAGCTCCTTGAGGAACGGGTCGACTGAGAGGGTATTGTGTCCGGTTTTCGCTCCACGGGTGTTTGCGGTGGGGTTCGACGGATCCCAATGGCAACATCTGGCCTGCACGTGGCACAGGACAACTGAACCTCACGTCGACTGTGACCTCCAGCGATAGTTGGCCAGCTCGTGCCCCGCGGCGCGAGTGCGTCGGCGGTGCAGGCCGGCCACATTCCAGCGCTCCAGCGTGTCGGCCTGCGGGGTGTCCCAGAGTTCGTCGTCGTAGGAGATGCGCAGGTGCAGCTCGAAGGGGTCGCCGGGGAGCGAAGAGGGGCCGATCACTGCGGCAGCGTAACGAGGCCCGCGCGCGCTCGTGGACGACAGAGCCCCCGGATTCCAGGCTGTGGAATCCGGGGGCTCGGAGTCGTGGAGAGGTGTGGAGGGCGGGTCAGCTCTCGGTGGAGTCGTCGGTGGGACCGTCCGTGCGGCTGCGGCGTGCCAGGAGGAGAACGCCTCCGCCTGCTGCGATTAGCAACACGGCCGCGCCGCCGATCAGCCACGGTGTGGCGTCGGCTCCGGTGTGGGCGAGGGAGCCCGTCGGCGCCTTCGGCGTGGAGTCCCCGACCGGGGTCGCAGCCACGGGCGAGGAGTCGGGATCCGGTGTGTCGCTGCCCGAGGCGGAGGGCGTGGCCCCTCCGGTACCGCGGCTCGGCTTGCCCGGACTGGACGGGGAGTCGGTGGGCTTATGCGTCGACTTGTCTGAGGGGTCGGGCTTCGGGTCGGTGGCTGTCTTGGCGTTGGTGACGGTCACGGTCACCGGGGCGCCGGGGCCCGCGGTGAACGTCTTCGTCGGCTTGTAGAGGTCGTAGCCGGCGGGGGCCTTGATTTCCTTGACCCAGAACTGAGTCCTGCGGCTCGACACGGGCAGTTCTCCGGAGACCGTGCCCTTGGCGCCCGTGGTCAGGGTGAGCAGCGTCGAGGTGCCGGTGCCGATGTTCACGGTCGCGCCGGGCAGGAGCTTGCCGGTCTTGTCGTCTTTGGCCTGCAGGAGGACCTTGGCTGCCTTGAACGGGTCGGTGATCGTCAGCCGGGTGGCGGTGCCGGGGGTGACGATGACGTCCTGGTCGGCGACGACCTCGTGTAGCGGGCTGCCGGAGGCCGTCTGCTTGAGCCGGTAGACGCCCGGCGCGAGGTCGGGGAAGGTCAGCTTTCCTTGTGCATCGGTCTTCCCGCGTCCGGTTTCCTGGCCGGTGGAGTCGAGCAGTAGGAACACGGCGCTGGGCAGGCTATCTCCGGCCGCATCCTTCGCAGTGATCTCGACGCTGCCCGCGTCCGGGGCCGGTGTCTCGCAGAGGCCGCCGAGGCCGAGGTCGGCTCGGAGGGCTCGGCGCTCGCGGCCGGCGCCCAGGTCAGGGTGCCGGCCGCCATGACGGCGACAACAGCAGCGGATCGGACCAAACGTGCATGCACGAGGAAGAGGACTCCTTGGGACAGGGGACGGGGAAGGTCATTGGCTGCGGCCAGAGACCGGGACGGGAGGTGTCGGGGGGACGGGTGTGCTGCCGTGCTGTTGCTTGCATGTCGGAGTGGCGACGTAGAGGGCGCGGCGGGTCTGGGCAGGGACGTCTTGGACGGTGCGCTGCAGCGGTTCGGTGGAGATGAGCGAGGCGGTGAAGGCCGCGACGAGCGTGGTGGGCGTACCGAACGAGAAACGCGCCGTCCAGTGAGGCTCGCTGGGGTACCCACCCCAAGCCCGCCAGGCCAGCTCGCTGGAACCGCCGATGGCGTAGCGGTGGCGTACACCGCCGAGTCCCTCCGGGGTGAGGAAGGTCTGGGTGCCGTCGGTCTTGACGGCGTGGCTCCAGCCGCGGGTGAGTAGCGGCGCGTACGCCTCGTACGGTGCCGTTTCGTCCTGGAACAGCCGGTCCTGGTCGCTGTACCTGTCTTCGAGATAGAGATCGAGCAGCTCGCTGTGGACGTCGTGCAGCATTTCGGCGGGGGTGGTGGCGTCGAAGGTGATCCGCCAGGCCGGCGAGGTGAACGGGGCCCGGTGTGCGTTGATGGTCCACGTGCCCTTGCCGGGCTTGTCGGGCTGGGGGTCGAAGGTGGTCTGCAGGCGTAGGCACGGGCTGAACGCGGCGGCCGTACCTGCTTCGGTCTGGGCGAACGGCCAGCCCCCCTCGAAGGGGAAGGCCCACGCGGCGCGAGGGTCAACGGCGCCGGGGCCAGCGAGGTGACGAGGCAGGACCTGCACGCTCTGGGCCGGGTCGAGGTTCTCAAGGGGGTGGGTGAGCACGGGCAGGGCTCCTGCGGAGAAAGTACGGACTGCCGGGTTGGAAGGGCGCGGCTCAGCGAGTGCGAGCGCCGCCGCGCGCGGTCGGCGGGGCGGGAGCCGTGTGCGTGCTCCTGCTGGCGGCCCGGTTCGGCGCGGACGCCGCCCATGCCCCCGGGAACCAAACAGCGGTGTACTGCTCGATGGCGTCGCGAAGCCCGGTGAACTCAGCTCCCTCCCACGGTGGTTGACCGGCGCGGTGGTACTTGTTGAAGGTGCCGTGAGTGGAATTGTTCAGGGGCCCGTTGCTTGCCACGTCGCGGCGGTGGAAGGTGCCGAGGTCCAGGAAGCTGAGGCTGACCGCATCGATCTCGCCGCGGTCCGGGTGGACGACCGCAAGGCGTAGACCGCCGTAAGTGTCCGCGTAGATGGTGCGGGTGAAGTCGATTCGGAACCGGAGGTGCGTGCCTGGAGTCGGCACGGCGAGGTAGGTGTTGCCCACGACGGTGCTGTCGTGAAAGGGGAGGCGGAGTTCGGCGAAGAACTCAGGGGCTTGCAGGGACAAAGAGGATCTCCGGTCGGGTCAGGAGGGTGCTACCGGCGGCCGGGCAGGGCCGGTCGGCTGGTGGTGCTCCAGCGCGGGACGCTGGCCGCGGGCAGCGCAGCCGGACGGCGGGAGGAGACGGCCCGCTGCACGTCGAGCGGGGTGGGAGCCGGCGGGCCCGGCGGGAGGATCGGGGTGAGCTGGGCCATCCCCTTGATGTAGCTGGAGGTCACCTCGCGCCACCGGGGCAGGGGAGCCGGATCGGCGACGCACTCGGTGACGGCGGTGAGCAGGGCGACCGGGGTGTCGGTGCTGGCCGTGGCGTACCAGACGGGCCGGTCGATGGACTTGCCCGCCCACAGCTGCCAGCGCGCGTCGCGCGTGGTCAGTTCGGCTTCCGGATCGAGGTCGCCGGTGGTGAACTCCATGCCGGCGAGCCCGTCCGGGGCCTGGACCGCGAAGACGCCCCAGCGCGGACGGTCGATCTCCCAGCCCTGCTTCAGAAGCGGCACGACCGCGAGGAAGGGATCGTGCTCGTCG
Source organism: Streptomyces cahuitamycinicus (assembly GCF_002891435.1). GTDB lineage: Bacteria > Actinomycetota > Actinomycetes > Streptomycetales > Streptomycetaceae > Streptomyces > Streptomyces cahuitamycinicus. Next base: position 10,760 of record NZ_POUC01000058.1, on the reverse strand, counting down.
ATGCCGGAGATCGGACGAGCAAGGTAAGCATCCGGCCCCTGCTCGTACGCCGTGGCCAGCATGGTGGTGAACGCCTGGACAAACTCGGTGGGAACGCGGTCGTTAAAGCAGACGCCCCACGCCGGCGGTCCGAAGGAGTCCTTGTAGGCGTTGATGCGCCAGAGCCCGTCGTCCTCGCCTTCGGGCAGGTAGCCCAGACGCACGCGCCGGTCGGGAGCGCTCACGTACACGTTGGAGTCCTCGTCGTACCGCAGGTCCCAGCCGAGGTCGAGCAACGGGGCGAGGGCGGGGTCGCCGGTTCCGGTGGTGGAGGCGAGGTGGCGCGGGGAGACGTAGACGTCGCCGTCGATCTCGTGGTGCGAATCGGGCTGTGGGTTCATCGGTCTGCCCTCGTGGTGACGGTGATCTCGTCGGCGGCGGTGTCGAGGCGTTCGGTGACCTCGGCGGTGGTGCGGCCGGTGACGATGTAGAACCCGGCCCGGGCGGTGAACAGGTCGCCGTCGGGCGACAGGACGAGCTCGTCGCCGATCTCGCGGATCCACTGCACCTGGCGCAGCCAGGGGGTGTGGGCGGCGAAGGGCTGGTTGATGTGCCGGGCGGTCAGGGTGCCGGAGGTATCCGGGTAGAGCATGCGGATGCCCGCCGCCCCGCTGCGGGTCGGGGTGAGGTCCGGCGCTCGGCCGCAGGCGAGGTCGGCGGCGGCCCGGGGCAGGTCTATGCCGGTGGCCAGACGGACAAGGTGGCCGATCATGTCGCCGCCGATCCTGGCATTGACCTCGATCAACCGCGGCCGACCGTCCACCAGGCGCAGCTCGACGTGCTGCACACCGTCGGTGATCCCCAGGGCCTTGACCGCAGCAGCGGCGGCCGGGGCGACCTGGGCCAGGAGCGGGTCGGCGGCATCGACGGTGTGCCCGGCCTCGTCGAAGTACGGCGCGGGGCCCAGGTGCTTGCGGGTCACGGCGACCGCCGTGGTCGCTCCGCGGTGGGTGACGCATTCGACCGAGAATTCCGGCCCGTCGAGGTACTCCTCGACCAGGACGCCGGTGTCCTCGCGACTGCGGCTCGCTCCGGCCGAGGCGAACGCGAACGCGGCGGGCAGTTCTTCGGGCCGGTCGACGCGGATCACGCCGATGCTGCCCGCGAAGGCCGCGGGCTTGATGACCGCCGGCAGGCCGAGGGTCATCGTCGCCAGGCCGGCCTCCAGTAGAGTCCGCGCCCTTATCGAGGCGGCCGAGGGCACGCCATGGCGGGCGAACGGAGCCCGGGCGGTGGCCTTGTTGCGACAGGCCCGCATCACCTCGACGGACGTCGAGGACAGACCGAGCGCGCGGGCGAGACGGGCGGTGGGGACGAGGTGCCACTCGTCCCAGGTGACGACGCCGGCAAGGTCATGGTGCTCGGCCAGCGCCCGGCCGCCGGCGAGCAGCGCTGCAGGGTCGCTCAGATCGACCACGGTGTGGTCGACGATGAACGGCTTCTCCCACGACGGCTCGGTGCCGGTGAGCAGGACGACGTCGTACGCGGCGGCCACCTGCTCCAGGCAGTAGCCGCGGTAGGTCTCGTCGCCAGGAGAAACGACGAGCACGAGAGGACGAGCGGACAAGAAGGGGTTCTCCGTATCGGTGGACGGCGGGACGACGGAAGAGAGGGGTGTCTCAGGCGGCACGGCGGCGGCGCAGTTCGAACGCCGCAGCCCAGTGAGGGTGTTCGCTGACCAGGCGGCGGGCGTAGAGGGCGGTGTAGTTGTTGTTCAGCCCGGCGACCCCATGAGGGAGCTGGCAGCGCAGGTCCTCGAACAGGTCCTTCAAGCTGACTCGGGTTGCGCCGGCGGCCAGGCGGCGAGCGGCCATGCGTTCCAGGGCCCGGTAGACGTGCGGGTTGTGGGCGTCGAAGGCGTGGAACTGCTCGCAGGCTGCCGTATTGCATCGAATGCAACACATCTCGTGCTGCGCCAACTCGCTGAGCTGCAGTTGGTGCCCAGGTTAGCGCCGGGTCGGTGGCTGGTTGGGATGCGCTGACCTGGCACCCGTTACCGACTCAACGATGATGCGTTAGATGCATCGTGAGTGCTGTTGTTGATATGCCTGGAGCCGCGCGCCTGGTCCTCGCCGACGGTGTCGTGCACCTGGACCCTGAACCCGCTGTCCTGGAAGCGATGTTGGAAGGCTGGGCACTGCAGCAGCGCACGCGCTTCTTGAGGGAGTCGACGATCACCCCCCGGATCGCCCTGGTCCGTCGACTGGCTCGATTTACCAATGAGTACCCGTGGCAATGGGACCCCGCCGAGGTGGAGGCATTCTTCGACGATCTTCGTACCCGGCGGCCTGGCAGGCCTCTGGCGGTGTCGACCGCACGGAACTACCAGAACGACCTTCGGCTGTTCTTCGACTACATCACCGACATTCGCTACGGCTGGCCGTCCACGTGCAACGAGCGATTCGGCCGGGCTCCGGTCCAGCTTCTGCACGAGTGGAACACGATCACCCACACCAGCGAGTACGAAGGAGCTGCCGAACGCCGTCCGCTCACCTACGACGAAGTCCAGGCCCTTTTCGACGCCGCCGACGGCCGTGTCGAGGAGATCCGCGCACGACGACGCAAGGGCTCCCTCGCGGCGCTTCGTGACGCCATGGTTTTGAAGACGGTCTATGCCTTCGGCCTGCGGCGCCAGGAAGCGTGCGGCCTGGACCTGTGTGACCTGCGCCGGAATCCCAAGGTCGCGGACTACGGCCGCTTCGGAGCGCTCTTCGTCCGTTACGGCAAGGCGTCCAAGGGCGGCCCTCCCAAACGCCGCAGTGTTCTGACCGTCCCGGAGATGGACTGGATCGTGGACGTTCTGGACCAGTACGTCAGCGAGGTCCGCCCCGCCTTCGTGCCGGGCAAGCACCCGGCGTTCTGGATCACCGAGCGCCGCGACCGGATGTCCCTGAGACGGCTGAACGACGCCTTCGAGACGGCGCGCCGTTCCGCCGCCCTGCCTGCGGAGCTGGACCTGCATTCGCTGCGGCACAGCTACGTGACCCATCTGATCGAGTTCGGTTATCCAGAGAAGTTCGTCCAGGACCAGGTGGGCCACGCCTACGCCAGCACCACGGCCATCTACAGCCACGTCTCGGACGAGTTCCGAAACCGCCTGCTGCGACGCTCACTGCAAGCCCGGCACGGCGATCTATGGGGGCAGGAAGCATGATCAGGAAGATGGGCATCGACTGGCAGCTTCGGATCCGGATGGCGGAGAAGGGCATGTTCCAGACCACGGAACTCGTCCCGCTGCTGGCCGAACGCGGCGTGCATCTGTCACGCGAGCAGGTGTTTCGTCTCGTGACCCAGACACCGCAACGGCTGTCCATGGACACGCTCGCCGCGTTGTGCGACATCCTCGCGTGTGAGCCCAACGACTTGATCCAGGTGGAGGTCGCCAACGTTGAGGTGCGCAAGACCGCCGACGAGCAGCCGGTACCCCGGCCGCGGGCGCGTCGAACGACGATCCGGCGTCCAGGCCCGGAATGACCGTTCCTCTCCGCCTCGATGAGGCCCACCGACAGGTCGTTGCCCACCTGACCGCTCGGCTCCTGGGGGTGACCGGCGAACAGGCAGCGCAGGCCCTGGAGCGAGGGAAGATCACAGCACGTTCCTGCGTCGGTCTTGCCCGCCATTTCCAGGATTACCGGGACGCCCTGACGAATCCGGGTCCGAGGCCTCCGCAGAATCTGGTGCGGCTCGCCCATGCCCTGGCGGCCGCCGGGCACGGCCCGGTCACCCTGCCGACCTGCGCCGGCTGCGGAAAGACCTCGCGCCAACTCACACATCGCCTCCCGGCCGGACACTGCTGTTCGGCCTGTGCTCGTCGGGTGCGGCCGCCGAAAACCTGCTCCGGCTGCGACCGGCAGATGAAGATCAACGCCCGGGGCCCAAACGGGCCGCTCTGCGGCACCTGCTACGGCAAGCACGTTGCCACCACATGCGGGCAGTGCGGGCGCGTACGCCGCGCGACCTACCGCATGCCCGACGGCAGTGTCCGCTGTCAGGGGTGCCACCCACGCCCCGAGCGCACCTGCGTCGGGTGCGGAGATCAAGCCCCAGTCCAAGCGATCTCGGCGGACGGTCCGGTCTGCCGGCGCTGCTACCGACAACCCCGGCGCCCCTGCGGCAGCTGCGGAGAAGTGCGCACGGTCGACCGGCGCGGTGGCGACGGCAGGCCCGATCTGTGCTCCCGCTGCTATCAAGCACCGCCGGTCGCCTGCTCCTCCTGCGGCCGGCTCCGGACCTGCGCGCGCAGGGTGGCGGGCAAGCCGTTCTGCCAGAGCTGCTGTCCCCGCCCTACGGGCCCATGCGCACGCTGTCTCCGTGACCGCCCTGTTCACGCCTACTGGCCGATGGGGCCGGTCTGCAGAAGCTGCTACGCGGCAGTGCGTGAACACCCCGGTGCCTGCGCTCAGTGCGAACAGCAACGTCCGCTCATCGGTTTCACCGATGCGGGGAACGGGATCTGCGGACCCTGCGCCGGGGTCGATCTCACCTACGCGTGCCGGCGTTGCGACACGAGCCACAAGATCTTCCGAGAGCAGTTGTGCACCCGCTGCTTCGCCACGAAGCAACTGGCCGAGGCGCTTGGTGGAGATGGCACACCGGTCCCTGCCCAGCGGCAAGACTTCCACTCGGCTCTTTCCGCCGCCGGACACCCCCGCCGAGTGGCATATTGGCTGACCGGCGATGGAGTGCCAGCTCTGCTGTCTCAACTGGGTTCTTCTGATGAGGAGTTCACTCACCAACAGCTCGACGACCTGCCCAACACGCCGACCACTCGATACATCCGCGACGTCCTCATCGCCGCCTCGGTACTGCCGCCGCGGGACGACCGACTGGAGGCCCTGCCCCGCTGGGCAGACGCCCTTTTGACCCAGGCACTACTCCCCCAGCGCAAGTTCCTCACCCCCTTCACCCACTGGTACCTGCTGCACCGCATCCGCCGGGCCCACCGGCACCGCCCGCTACGCGCCAGCACGCAGCACCAGATGCGATCGCGACTGCGCCGAGCCCTGGAACTGCTGAACTGGCTCGACGAGCACGGCATCCCCCTCGGGGAGCTCACACAGCCAGAACTCGAGATGTGGCTGGAGGAAGGTCCTGAGAAACGTCGTGAGGTGCGCGCTTTCGTCACCTGGGCGAGAGGCCGTGGCCTGGCCGGCGAGCTGGTAGTCCCACGGGTCCCCGTCGCCGCACCCAGTGTCTTCAGCACGGACAAGGACCAGGCCGAACAACTGCACCGGTGTCTCGACGACGATGCACTGCCTCTCGATGTCCGCACGGCCGGCGCCCTGACACTCCTCTTCGGGCTGCAGTACACCCGACTGCTCGAACTCACCGTGCACGACATCATCGACGACGACACGGTGGTGGCACTCAATCTCAACGGTCATCGTCTTCCGTTGCCACCCGAAGTCGCCCAGCTGGCCCGCGCACTGCGCGACCAGCGCCAGAAACGCTGGCACCTCGACCGGACGGCCAGCACAACACCGTGGCTGTTCCCCGGGCAGGAGCCCGCCCGCGCTCTCGGAGCCACCTACCTCTACTTGAAGCTCCGTCGACACGGCATTGCGCCCCTCGCCAGCCGGAACAGTGCTCGACTCGCGCTTGCCACCGATCTACCAGCATCTGTCCTCGCCGACTTCACCGGCACCAGCATCAGCAACTCCACCCGCTGGACCGGATATGCCAAGCGGGACTGGCTCGACTACATCGCCAGCCGCGTGCAGGACCGTCCCTGAAGCACACCTCCCTGCATCGTCTGCCTGGACTCAGCGCATCCCGGGCAGACGACGCAACTCGTTGACCTTCATCAGCCGGGCGAGAAGGAGGTATCCCACGGCTGTCGCCAGCGCCCCGGTAGCCAGTGCGACGGCCGTAGGCCACGTTCCACTTCCCAGGCCCGCACACGCACGCGCTGCAGCCCAGCCCAGCCCAGCAGCCGGGCCCGCAGCGCAGAACAGTTTCACGTAGGTGCGGCGCAGGCCGCCGTCGTCGATGCGCCCCCCAAGCCTCCTGCGCAGCAAATGCGCGGTGAGTGCGAGACCGGCCACGTAGGAGAGGGTGTAGGCGCCGGCCATGCCGACGACCGCCCAGCGGGCGGGCAGGAGCAAATGACAGGCGGTGGCCAGGGCGATGTTCACGCCCGCGATCCAGGCCGCCATGAAGAACGGAGTGCGGGTGTCCTCGAAGGCGTAGAAGCCGCGCAACAGCAGGTACTGGGCGGAGAACGGGATGAGCCCGAGTCCGAACGCCTGCAGCATGTACCCCAGCGGGCGGGCCGAGGCGGCGTCCGCCGCCCCGTGGGCGAACAGCAGCGAGGAGATCTGCGGGCCCAGGGCGAGGAAGAGGAACGCGGCGGGCACAATGACCACGCCGCTGATCCGCAGCACCCGGGACAGGTCCTCGCGTAGATCCGGGATGCGCCCCTCAGCGACGGCCCGGCTCATACGCGGCAGCAAGGCCGTCACCAGGGATACCGTCACGATCGACTGCGGCAGCATCCAGATGGTCTGCGCGTAGGTGTAGGCCGAGTAGCCTGCGCCGGCCTGCGGCAGCTCCTGGTCGGCGGCATTGGCGTAATTCGTGACCACCGTCAGAGCGACCTGGTTGGCCAGGACGAACAGCAGCGTCCACTTCGCCGCGTGGACGCTCTTGCCCAAGCCGGTGCCCCGCCAGTCGAACCGCGGGCGGAAACGGAAACCGGCCGCCCGCGCGAACGGGATCAGGGCAACGGCCTGCAGGGCGATTCCTGCCGTCGTCCCGATCCCCAGCAACTGCACCTGGTCGGAGGTGATGTCCTCCACCCGGTCGGGGACCGTCATCAGCCCCAGATAGGCGGCGAACATGCCGACCAGCACCACGTTGTTCAGCACCGGGGTCCACATCATCGCGCCGAACTTCTCGCGCGCGTTCAACACCTGCCCGTAGATGCTGAACAGCCCATAGAAGAAGATCTGCGGCAACAGGAACCGCGCGAACGTCACCGTCAGCTCGAACGCCTCGTGACTGTCCGGGGTGTCCCGCATGTACAGGCCCACGATCTGCGGCGCCGCCCACACCGCCAGCGCCGTCCCCACACCCAGGACACAGACCACGAGCGTGACCAGACGCTGCTCGTAAGCGCGTCCGCCATCGGGCTGTGTTGTCCTGGCCCGGACTAGCTGCGGCACCAGCACGGCGTTGAGCGCGCCGCCGATTAGCAGCGTGTACAGGCTCGTTGGCACGGTGTTCGCCGTGTTGTACGTGCTGGCCAGCAAGCCCGTTCCCAGCGCTGCGGCCTGCAGCACTTGGCGGATCAGTCCCGTCGCCCGTGACACCACCGTGCCAACAGCCATCAGCAAGGACGAACGAGCCAGTCCGCCCTTGTCCTTCTTCCGCCGGGCGGCATGCCGCCCCCTTGTCTGCTGCTCCTGCGGCATGGTCTGCGCCGCGGAGTTCGCCCCCTCCACCATGCCGTCAACCTATGCCCCAGGGTTCCCCGGCCCCAATTCGTCTGTCCCGCCGCAGAGTTCAGCGAACGTTACCCAGCCATGACCGTGGCCACAGGAATACGACAGCCACGGAACAAGTGCTCTGCGCCAGTAGTGATGGTGCGACCAGTCGTGCGGTGCGATCCAAGGGCGGCAATGGACATGAAGTTCTCCACAGGCTGGGGAGGCAGCAAGATCAGGTGCGCAGGGTGGGATCGGTTCGCAGGCGGGCGAAGGCGCAGAACAGACCCAGGGCCTGCAGCGCGGCACAGACGGTGATGACGTGGCCCAGCGCGTCGGGCGGAGTGAGCGCGGTGAGCACGCCGGCGACGGGGAAGGGCAGCAGGAGGATGAGGATGGTCGCCGACAGGGTGCTGCCGAACTTCTCCGGAGGGATCAGGCGGGAGCGCAGGGTGCGCAGGACGACCGTCATGCCGCCTTCGCCCGCCATGAGGACCGCGACCAGGACCAGGTAGGACCGGTAGTCGGGAGCCTGGGCAGCGGCGAGACAGCCGAGTGAGGCGAGGGCGGCGCAGGCGGCGCCGACCGGCCACAGGCCGAGGCGGTCGAGCGCGAACCGGCAGAGCGTGACGCTGAGGAGCGTCGCTGCGGCAGCGGCGGACCAGACGAGGCCGACTGCGGTGGTGGACTGCCCGAAGTGCTTGACGACGATCACGGGACCGGCCGCTTGAAGAAGGCCGGTGGCCAGGTTGGACAGGGTCAGCCCGGTCACGAGCCAGCCGAGCGCCGGAAGCGAGCGGATGGTGCGCCACCCGGTGAGGAGTCCGGAGCTAGACCTCCCCTTCGGCGCGCGGGCCGGGGCGACGGGCGAGGGGGGTGTGCGCAGGGCGAGCAGCGCGGCGAGAAGCGAGAGCACGGTGATCACCGCGAGCATCGACGTCGGCCCGGCGAGCAGGAGTACCCCGGCGAGCGCCGGGCCGGCCAGGGTCGCGGTCTGGTCAATGCCGAGCAGGACGGCCTGGACGCGGTGGGCCTGCGCCCCCGCTCGGCGGCCGGCGGCGGCACCCGCGGTCTCGGCAGCAATGTAGCTGAACTCGGTGAGCACGCCGGTGGTCGCCGCGAGGACCATCACGGTCGCGGTCGCGACGGTGCCGGTTGGGTGGAGGTGGAGCAGGGCTACGCCAGCGGCGAGGGCCAGCGCGCGTCCCAGGGAGGCGAGGTGGAAGACGACGGCCGCCCCGCGCCGGTCGACGATCGATCCAGCCCACCCGAACGCCGCCAGACGCGGGATCCATTCCAGAGCGAACGCGGCGCCCGTCAGCGCGGCGGAGCGCGTGGTGGCCAGGACCAGAAGCGGGATGCCGTAGGTGGACATGGCGAACGCGAGGGCGTCCGCCGTGCGCGGCAGGTAGATGCTGTGCATCAGCCCGGCGGCGTGGCGTGCATGCCGGGGTGTAACTGCTGCGCTCACGCGGCCGGCTCGGGCTCGAGCACCCGGGTGACCTGGGGGGTGCCAGCCAGCCACTGGATCAGGAGAGCGCGAGGGCGGGCAAGGTCCGCCTCGGCCTCGTCGCTGGGCCGTCGCGTGGCGGACGGCCACGACAGGCCGTTGGCGCGCTCGGCCGTGAGCGAAGGCGCCAGGAGGTCGAGCACGTGACGGATGCGACTGCTGAACTCGCAGACCGGTGCCGGGTAGGCGTGGTGTCGGGCCCAGCGCGCAGCCGCGTCGTACAGGTCGGCCAACTCCGCTCCACAAGCGGTGAGTTCCAGGCCGGCGCCGGGTGCGGTCCGGACGAGACCGTGGGCACGGGCCGCTTCGGCAGCGCGGCGCAGGTGATGCGAGGAGAGGTCGGGGAGGGTGGCGGCCAGTCGGCGTGGCGGTATCGCTCCGTTGTCGTCGATCTCGGTGACCAGGCGGATCAAGGAGCGCGACGCCAGCAGCTCGACCGCGTTGCGTACTTCGGCCGTGGTGAAGGGGGTGGTCATCGGCGCGGACCTCCCGCCTGGATGACCGCCTTCGGGCGGGCGGTCGTGGCGTGCGAGAAGAGATCGCAGCTGTGCCACGCCTGAGAGGACTCCCCTGTCCGGGCCTGCGGGAGGGCTGCGGGGGCTGGCCGGGACGGGCTGCTGACCCACGGCCTCGGCGCGGGCTTCGTCTGCGGGTGCCCCCAGACCGGGTGTTGGCCCGCGTGGTTGAGGGGCTGCCCGGCGGACCACGCGGACAGAGCGCCGAGAACGGGGCTCAGGCCGTCGCCCGCCGCGGACAGCCGGTAGGGCCAGCCGATGCCCTCGGTGTCGACCAGGCCGTCGGCGACGAGCTGCCGCAGCGGCGGGTACACGTTGGTCCAGTCGCTGCTGGGCATCACGATGCGGGCAAGGGCCCGTCCGCTAACCTCGCCACGGGACTTGAGCACCCACAGGATGGCGGCGGCGTGCCGCCGGGTGAGCAGGGTGAGGCTGTCCTCGATCTGCTCGATCGCGGGCAGCGGTCGGTCCGCGGTCTCCAGATGCTCCTCGGCCCAGGTGACGATCATCGGAAGCACCGGCAGCAGGGCGACACCACGCTCGGTGTGCCCGTAGGTCACATGGCGTGCGGTGTGTTCGGTGCGCTCGACAAGGCCCGCGTCGCACAGCGCCTTGAGCTTGGGGTGGAGCTGGCCGTTCTGCAGCCAGGACACCTTGGCCGCCAGCTCGCTGTAACGCAGCGGCGGGCCGGAGAGTGCCAGCAGGATCCGGACGTTCCAGCGCGGGGTGATCATGGCGAGGGCCTCGCTGACCCGGGCGATGTCGGCGTCGGTGTCGGGAGGCAGAGCGGTGGTGGCCAAGGGAGAAACTCCTGGGTGAGTAAGGGAAATCGCCTGCGGATCAGCGGCTGGGGGCCGTGCTCTGGGCCGGAAGGGACGGAGCCGGAACGGGCGGCGAGGGTGCCAGCGGGGACGGCGTTGGGGCCGGGACGCGGGCCAGGCTCTGCAGGACGGCGGCGACCGATTTGGCCTGGACCTCGCGGACGGCGACGGCTTCGGCGAGCCGGCGGGTCCCGTCGAGGAGGTGGGAGACCTCGTGCGGGCCGATCTGCCGTTCGGGGTGGATGAACCGGGCGAGGTGGTCGCGATGGAAGTCGATGCTGCGCTCGACGAGGGCAAGGTCGTCGTGCATGCCGAGCAGGGCACAGAGCATGCCGGGCGGCTGGTCCTGGGCGTGGGCTTCGAGGTCGGCGAGCGGTGCGCCGTACAGGTCCTCGATCCGTCCAGCTATGTCGGTGGACGTGGGGTGGGGCAATCGGGGGCTTTCACGCTG